>NZ_LOMM01000020.1:31112-68654 GCF_001605945.1 Enterobacter sp. SENG-6 | reverse complement strand
GAAAAAGCTGGGAAAAGAGTACAGTAATATGGTCATGGTGGCATGACCATATTACTGGGGATCCCTCAGCCCACAGGGAGAGGGTGCAAAAACTAAAAACGGCAACCGAAGTTGCCGTTTTGCTTTTACCTTACGCCTGCCATTCGTTTCTTACCGATAAACATCCAGCCCAGCCCCAGGGCGATGAACCACAGCGGCGTGACGATCAGCGCCTGACGGGTGTCATCTTCCAGCGTCAGCAGAACCAGAACGAACGCGAAGAACGCCATGCACACCCAGCACATCAGCTTGCCCAGCGGCATCTTATAGATCGATTTCTCATGCAGATGCGGACGCTGTTTACGATACACCAGGTACGAACAAAGGATGACCGTCCAGACGAACATAAACAGGATCGCCGAAACGGTGGTGATCATGGTGAACGCACCGATAACGCTCGGGTTCACGTAGAGCATTACCACCCCACCCAACAGGCACATGCAGGAGAACGTCAGCCCTTTCGCCGGAACGGCACGCTTAGAGAGCTTCGCGAACGCGCTCGGCGCAACGCCTTCCTGCGCCAGGCCAAACAGCATGCGGCTGGTTGAGAACACACCGCTGTTCGCCGATGACGCTGCAGATGTCAGCACCACGAAGTTAATCAGGCTCGCTGCCGCAGGCAGTCCCACCAGCACGAACAGTTCAACGAATGGGCTCTTGCTTGGCACAACCGAGCTCCACGGCGTCACGGACATAATAATGATCAACGCAAAGACGTAGAACATGATGATACGAACCGGAATGGAGTTGATTGCACGCGGCAGGGATTTTTCAGGGTCTTTGGTTTCCGCAGCGGTGGTCCCGACAAGTTCAATCCCCACAAAGGCAAATACCGCAATCTGGAAGCCGGCAAAGAAGCCGCTGATGCCTTTCGGGAACCAGCCGCCGTCATTCCACAGATGGGTAAACGAAGCCTGCACGCCGGTTGGCGACTGGAAATGCGTCAGCACCATTACCAGGCCCACCACAATCAGCGCCACAATAGCGACAATCTTGATCATCGCGAACCAGAACTCCATCTCACCGAACATCTTAACGGTGGCGAGGTTGAGGCTCAGCAACAGAATAATCACCGCCAGCGAGGCGACCCAGTCCGACAGCCCCGGGAACCAGAACTGCGCATAGGCAGTAATGGCGACGACATCCGCCATGCCGGTTACGACCCAGCAGAACCAGTAGGTCCAGCCGGTGAAATAACCCGCCCAGGGACCGAGCAGGTCGGAAGCAAAATCGCTGAAAGATTTGTATTCGAGGTTGGAGAGCAGCAATTCACCCATTGCACGCATCACAAAAAAGAGCATAAAACCGATGATCATATAAACAAAAATGATCGACGGCCCGGCAAGACTGATGGTTTTGCCTGAGCCCATAAACAGCCCGGTACCGATGGCACCCCCGATGGCGATAAGCTGAATATGACGGTTTGTGAGATTGCGCCGTAGCGACTGTTCAGACGTCGCCTCTTCTGTCGCGGCGACTTTGACCTGATCTACCATGTAATTTTCCTGTATATGCCTGTCTGTGTTGTTAAGGCTCTTCTGGCCTTTAAAAACGTCAAATAAATGACGGTCCCTTTGTAAGGGTTTATCGATATTAGGTAAGAATCGGCGGGATGAATACTATGATTTAGATATTATGTTAATAATATGTTGGAAGTGAGTGTCATATCACTCATACAGCGCGAAACAGCTCACAAAAATACACGCAACAGTTTCGTTTGCAAGATAAAATATTGATTCCGACGTAACTATAGGTTTTAACACTATTTTCCTCTCCCCGGACGGAGAGAGGAAATAAGAAAAGCCGATTACAGGATTTCCAGCAGCTCGACTTCAAACACCAGGGTGCTGAATGGTGGGATGGACGCACCAGCGCCACGCTCACCGTACGCCAGGTTGTGTGGGATAGTCAGTTCCCATTTGGAGCCGACTGGCATCAGGGTCAGAGCCTCAATCCAGCCTGCGATAACGCCGTTAACCGGGAATTCAGCCGGTTCGCCGCGTGCAACAGAGCTGTCGAACACGGTACCGTCGATCAGTTTACCGGTGTAGTGCACGCGAACGTGGTCAGTGCGTGCCGGGATAGCGCCGTCGCCCTGGTTGATCACGCGGAACTGCAGGCCAGACTCGGTGCTGTTCACGCCTTCACGCTCACGGTTCTCTTCCAGATATTTCACGCCTTCTGCCGCCATCTCTTCGAAGCGCGCGCGACGCACAGCGTCCGCACGTTCGTGGATTTCACGCAGCGCACGGTGCACAACATCAACCGGAACGGCTGGCTGTTTGCCTTCCAGCGCGTCAGCGATACCCGCCACCAGCGCTTCTGGTAACAGACCTTCCAGGCCGGATTCGCTCAGTTGCTGTCCTACCTGCAAGCCGATACCGTAACTTGCCTGCGCTTCGATAGTGTCAAAAGTCGGGGTGGTCATGGGTTTTCCTTCCATCACATTTAAAGTAGCGGGCAGCATAGCAGCCATGCCCTTATGGGTAAAACTTTGTCTGAAGTTAAGGTGACAAACTGCGACGAAACAGAAACAATAGAGGTAACCAGGATTAATCCCGAATGGATGTCACGGATGTCGGGTTTGCTACGCCGTTCAGGCAGTTAGCGAACTATACTTCGGAGCACAGGATAAAAAAGACGCGGAGCAGGAGGAGAGCCATGCCCGGGCGATTTGAACTGAAACCTACCCTGGCGAAAATCTGGCATGCGCCGGACAATTTTCGCATTATGGACCCGCTACCTCCTCTGCATCGCAGAGGGATTATCATAGGCGCGCTGCTGGTGATCGTCGGTTTCCTGCTCCCTTCTGGCGGCGATAATGTCGACACCGCACCGGTCACCCGCAATGCGCAACTGGATCTTCAGTCGCAAACGCGCCCGCAGCCTGACACGCAGCCCATGCAGACACAGCTTGTGACGCCGTCTAACGATCCGGGACAGGTTGCACCGGTTGAGCCAGAGCCTATTCAGGAAGAACAGCCGCAGGAGCAGGCCGCAGCCCCGTCTGAACCCCATACGCAGCAGCCAACCGGCATTGAGCAGCAATGGCGTTCCTACCGCGTGGAGGCGGGCAAAACGCTTGCTCAGCTGTTCCGCGACCATAACCTGCCGCCAACCGATGTCTATGCGATGGCTCAGGTAGAAGGTGCGGGTAAGCCGCTCAGTAACCTGCAGAACGGCCAGATGGTGCAGATCCGCCAGAATGCCAGCGGCGTGGTCACCGGGCTAACGATTGATACGGGTAATGGCCAACAGGTGCTGTTTACCCGCCAGCCAGACGGCAGTTTTATCAGAGCACGGTAATGGCGTAGGCCGGGTAAGGCGAAGCCGCCACCCGGCACTTTTGTTCTCAGGCACTCCGTTTATTCACCCACCAGATCCCCGAGCAGACCAGCACCAGCGCAATCGCGTATTTAATCTCAAGGATGTTTTCGCCGAGGAAAATAGCGGACAGTACCGTCCCGGCGACGGGAATCACAAAGTTGAACGGGGCAATCATACTGACGCGGTTCACTTTCAGTAGCGCGCTCCACAGGGCGAAGGCGACGGATGAGAGCAACGTCAGATACCCTAATACCGTCACCGCGGTAAGGCTATGCACCTCCAGCGTCCCGCCCGTGGCATATCCCCCTGCCACCAGCGCAAGACCACCAATGCCCAGCTGCCAGCCGGTCATCACCGTGGGATCAACCGTCTGGGAAATCCGTTTGCCGTAAAGCGTGGCGGCGGAGAGGATGAACGCCGCCAGCACCACAAACCCGTCGCCATTCCAGACAAAGCGGAAATCACGAATACCACTGTGGAAATTCACCAGCATCACCCCGGCAAACCCCAGAATACAGCCCAGCGTTTTGTTATAGCTGAGCTTGTCGTTGTGGTAGATAAAATGCGCCAGCAGTACGCTGAAGAAGGTGCCGGTGGCGTTCATGATCGAGCCATTAACGCCCGTGGTGTATGCCAGCCCGATATAAAAGAAGGTGTACTGAATGGTGGTCTGCGTCAGTCCCAGGATCGTAAGCTGACCAAACTGCGTGGGCGTGAGCCTGGCGATGGGTTTACGTTGTGCCAGCGCAAACAGCAGCAGCAGTGCTCCGGCAAACAGAAAACGGTATCCGGCAAAGACGACTTTTGACGGGATATCATCGGTTGCGATCTGAAAGAGTTCATAGCCACTTTTAATGGCCGGGTAAGAGCTACCCCAGAGCAGACAGCAGAGTGTGGCGCAGGCGTAGGCCACATTGCGACGGGCAAAGACAGGCGTAGACAGAGCGGTTTCCATGGCAAATCTCAAAGATAAAATTGCGTTTCATTTTATTATCAGAGAATGCGTCAGGAATCGCGACCATACAAGCTAAAAGAGAGGTTCGTCAGGTTTTAAAAAGCAAAACGCCGGCACAAGGCCGGCGCTTCGACGCGAGCAGAGTAAAAAATTACTCAGCTACAACGTTAACAACCAGTTTAGCGAACACTTCGCTGTGAACCTGGAAGTCAACTTCGTGCTCACCAGTGGTACGCAGAACGCCGTTCGGCAGACGAACTTCGCTCTTAGCCACTTTAACGCCTGCTGCAGAAACTGCATCAGCGATATCGCGGGTACCGATGGAACCGAACAGTTTACCTTCGTCGCCAGCTTTGGAAGCGATGGTAACAGTGCCCAGTGCGTTGATTGCTTCAGCGCGAGCGTTAGCAGCCGCCAGAACGTCAGCCAGTTTGGCTTCCAGTTCAGCACGACGTGCTTCGAAAAACTCTACGTTTTTCTTGGTAGCAGGAACAGCTTTGCCCTGTGGAACCAGGAAGTTACGAGCGTAGCCCGCTTTAACGTTTACCTGATCACCCAGGCTGCCCAGGTTTGCTACTTTATCAAGCAGAATAACTTGCATTACCTTATCCTCTTAAAGTCGTATTAATGGACCGTGCCCGATTACTGATGACGATCAGTGTACGGCAGCAGAGACAGGTAGCGAGCGCGTTTGATAGCGCGAGCCAGCTGACGCTGGTATTTTGCACGAGTACCGGTGATACGGCTTGGGACAATCTTACCGCTTTCGGTGATGTAGTTTTTCAGCGTTGCGATATCTTTATAGTCGATCTCTTGAACGCCTTCCGCGGTGAAACGGCAGAACTTGCGACGACGGAAATAACGTGCCATATGGCTAGTCTCCAGAATCTATCAAATCAATCTGCTCGGCATGCAGAACCATTTTGCTCAGACCGTTCTTTGCCTTGTGGCAAGAGATGAACCCCTGAACGATTACTGCACTACCGACCGTTAAACTGTGAGTAATGGCCTGGTTTTCGTGTCCGCTAATGATAACGGGCATTTGGCACCACGCCTGCCGGTGAAACCCGGCTTCCTCTTGCACAGAACGATGCTCAAGCACGAACTGGCAATGCGGAATTCCTGATGGACTGACCTTTCGAAGGGGAGCCCTGCATACGATGCCGGACAACGCCAGACGGTTGGTCATCAGAAATTACTCTTCAGAATCCCCAGCATCAGAATCATCTGCGGTTTCGTTTGCGAAATCATCGCGACGCTCACGGCGCTCGTCTTTCGCTTTAACCATCGGAGATGCTTCGGTAACTGCGTGTTTGGTACGCATAACCATGCTGCGGATAACGGCATCGTTGAAGCGGAAGGTAGTTTCCAGCTCATCGATCACTTCCTGCGGAGCTTCAACGTTCATCAGAACGTAGTGTGCTTTGTGCAGTTTGTTGATCGGGTAAGCCAGCTGACGGCGGCCCCAGTCTTCCAGACGGTGGATCGTACCTTCTGCACCAGTGATGGCAGCAGAGTAACGCTCGATCATACCCGGAACCTGTTCGCTCTGGTCAGGATGGACCATAAAAACGATTTCGTAATGACGCATCGAATTGCTCCTTACGGATTATTCAGCCTCCTGTCTGGGTCAGCCGAGGCCCGGGGAGGCAAGGAACGTGTTAAAGGTCGGCTGAAAAATTGACGCGTCATAATACTTGCGCCCCCCAGGAAACTCAAGCTGATTGCACAAATAATTCGCACAAACCGCAAAGCTGGTCTAAGTGGGTGATTTAAAATTAACCACATCAGGAAGCGTTGTTTTTTTGAACAACTGCATCAGAAATGGTCACGCATCCTCGCCGGATAAGTGATTACACTTTAATCAGAGACCATATAAATACCGGAGGGGAGCAAACAACCGTCTCACAGCACGCAGTCGTGGAGCGCATATCATGAAAAAAATCGCAATTGCCGTAATGGCTGCGCTTTTGCTCAGTGCAAACGCGATGGCAGCCATCAAGATAGACAGCCGACAGGCCAGAAACATGGATGATGTGCAGAGCTTAGGCGTTATTTACATCAATCACCATTTCGCCACAGAGAGCGAAGCAGATCAGGCGCTTAATAAAGAAACCGATGCTCAGGGGGCAAATTACTACCACGTTATTCTGATGCGTGAGCCCGGCAGCAACGGCAACATGCACGCCAGTGCAGATATTTACCGATAACGCTTTGACGCTAGCACCAGGAAAGCCAACAAAAAGAACATAGCCATCGTTTTACTTGCCCCCTGCCCGGGGGCTTTTTTTATGAATGGCTCTGAAATACCACCGGTTACAACTGTTTTCGGTATTCCAGAGCACTTATTCACTTCTGCCCGTAATAGGCGTTTGGACCGTGCTTGCGCATGAAATGCTTGTTCATCAGGTAATCATCAATGCCCTGAAGCTGTGGGTTGATGCCGCGAGCAATCCACGCCATGCGTGCCACCTCCTCCATGACTACCGCGTTATGGACAGCATCATGCGCATCTTTTCCCCAGGCGAACGGACCGTGCTGATAGACTACAATGCCCGGCGTATGCAGCGGTTCGCTCTCACCCAGCGTTTCGATAATGACGTTGCCGGTGTTGAGCTCGTACTCGCCTTCCACTTCGGTCTGCGTGAGTGCCCGCGTGCACGGAATGTCACCAAAGAAGTAGTCCGCATGCGTGGTTCCCAGAGCCGGAATGGCCCGCCCCGCCTGTGCCCAGGCTGTGGCATGCGTAGAGTGCGTATGCACTACGCCGCCAAGAGAAGGGTAACGCCGGTAGAGCGCCAGATGGGTGGCAGTATCTGAAGAAGGGCGCCATTTGCCGTCGACAACGTTACCCTCAAGATCAACCACCACCATATCGTCAGGGCTCATGGCGTCATATGCCACGCCGCTGGGCTTAATCACCACGAGCCCTTGCTCACGGTCGATGGCACTGACGTTTCCCCAGGTGAAGGTCACCAGCCCATAGCGCGGGAGATCCATATTAGCGTCAAAGACCTGCTGCTTAAGCTTAAGCATATTCAGCCTCCAGTAAGCCGGCCCGTGCCATACGTTCCCGTACCCAGTCGCGAGCGTTAGCCACTTCACCTGCCGGGTCATCTGACGTTTCGCTCCACATCTCAATCAGGTAAGGTCCGCAATACCCCGCCTGTTTGAGCGTCTGGAAGCACCGTTCGAAATCCACCACCCCGGTGCCGAACGGAACGTTTTTGAATACCCCAGGACGCGTATCTTTGACATGAACCGCGACGATATGGCCCATCCCCGCCAGCAGTTCCATTTGTACGTCGTTATCCCACGCCGACAGGTTACCGATATCAGGATAGAGCTGGAACCACGGATTGTTCAGGTAATGCGCGTAGCCCAGCGCCTTGCTGATCGAGTTCATTAACGGATAGTCCATGATCTCCATCGCCAGCGTCACCTGCGCGCGGCTAGCCATTTCAACGCTCTCTTTCAGGCCATCACGAAAACGACGACGCGTTTCGTCATTGGCTTCCTGATAGTAAACGTCATACCCGGCAAGCTGTATCACGCGAATACCCACATCCTGCGCAAAACGAATGGCTTTACGCATGATCTCCAGCCCCTGCGCACGCACCGTATCATCTTCACTGCCAAGCGGAAAACGACGGTGGGCACTGAGGCACATGGACGGCACGCGTACGCCCGTTTCGGCGACCGCACTCACCAGCGCCAGACGCTGTTCCTGGCTCCAGTCGAGGCGAGAAAGACGTTCATCGGTCTCATCCACGGACATTTCGACAAAATCGAAGCCCAACTGTTTCGCCAGTTTCAGCCGCTCCAGCCAGCACTCCCCCGCAGGGAGTGCCTTTTCATAGATGCCAAGCGGGACCTGTTTAGACAACATACCCGCTCCTTAGCCCCAAAGCTGAGCGATTGAACGTTTGAACTGACGTGCCGCTTCCACCGGAGACGCGGCATCACGAATGCTGCGACCCGCGATAAAGACGTGAATAGGGATACCTTTAAACAGCGGCAGATCTTCCAGCGCCAGGCCACCGGTAACGGTCACTTTAAAGCCCATGTCAGCAAGACGTTTAATGGCGCTGATATCCGCGTCTCCCCACGCCACGCCGGCGGCCTGCGCATCACGGCTGCGGTGATAAACGACCTGCTGAATGCCAGCATCGCGCCACGCCTGGGCCTGTTCCCAGGTCCAGAAACCGGTCAGTTCAATCTGCACATCGCCGTTGAACTCTTTCGCCACATCCAGCGCGCCTTTCGCGGTGTTGATATCTGCACAGCAGATCACAGTGACCCAGTCGGCATTGGCTTCAAAACACATGCGGGAGAGAATTTTGCCTGCATCGGCAATCTTGGCATCGGCCAGCACGATTTTATGCGGGTAGAGCGCTTTCAGATCGCGAACGGCGCGCACGCCTTCGCCTACGCACAGAATGGTGCCAACTTCGATAATATCCACCTCTTCCGCAATCAAGCGGGTGGTTTCATACGCATCGGACAGAGTCTGGTTATCCAGCGCGACCTGCAACATTGGTAATGACATTTTCAATTCCTTCTTAAACTGCCGCCGCAGTGGCGTTATCAATTAAATCCAGCACTTCCTGCTCAGTGCGGCAGGCGCGTAAACGATCAAAATTCGCTTCGTCATCAAACAGGTTAACGATCTGCATGATGCCAACCTCCTGATGGGTATTGGCATCGACGGCCGCCATGGTGATCAGGATGTCGACCGGGTCGTTATCTTCATGGTTAAACACCAAAGGCGTTTTCAGCGTTACCAGCGCGAAGCCGGTTTTCTTCACGCCCTCTTCCGGGCGACCGTGCGGCATTGCAAGGCCTGGCGCGATGACAAAATAAGGACCATGCTGCGCCACACCATCAAGAATGGCCTGGTAATACCGCGGCTCGACAACATCAGCCTTAACCAGCAGATCCACGCTCAGCTTGACCGCCTCCTGCCAGGTGCTGGCCTCGGCCTGTAAAAGGATGGAGTTATTCTCTGCCAGCGAATCACGTAGTTTCATGTGGCGTCCTTACTTCACGTCCTGGGGGAAGTGCGCTTTGATCACTTCCAGCAGTTTTGGGCCGAAATCCGCAGGGGAGAGCATATTGCGTACCCCCACGACATACTTGTTGCCAGAAACGCTAATTTCACCGGCGATATGGGTAGACGCGATGATGATATCGGCGCCGTTCAGTTCACTTTTGTATTCACCCACCGCGCAGCTGTTCACCGTGTGGTCAATGTTTGACTGGGTTAAAAACTGGTCCACTTTCATCTTCATGATCATGGAGCTACCTTGCCCATTGCCACACACAGCCAGGATACGTACGGTCATAATCGAAACTCCTTAGTGAGCAGAAACTTCTGCTGTTTGTTTTTCCGCATCTTCTTCAGCTCGCAGAGAACGGCCAGCGAAGAACATATAAGCCAGAGCAATCAGGATGATGACGGCCATAAAGACCAGCCCGACGGACGCAAAGCCCTGCATCATTGGCGGTGCCAGGATTGACCAGTCCGCCATGCCCATCCAGGCGCTCATACCGGTGAGCTTGACCGCCCACACGCAACCGAAGATCTCCACCATGCCCATCACCAGACAGATCTTGAGCGCCGCGCGCCAGCCGCCAAAGTGGTTAGCAAAGACGCCAATGGTGGCGTTGGAGAAGAACATTGGGATAAAGCCAGGAATAATCAGAATGGATGAGCCGCAGCCGACCAGAATGCCTACCGCAATCAACTGGCCGATGGTGCCCCACATGAAGCCCCAGACCACCGCGTTTGGCGCAAAGCTGTAGATAGCCGCACAGTCAATGGCCAGCACCGCACCAGGAATCAGGCGTTGGGAGATCCCATTAAAGGCTTCAGACAGTTCGGCAACAAACATACGGACGCCCTGGGTAATGATGAAAATGGCTACCGCGAAGGAGAAACCGGTCTGCAGGATATAAACCGTCCAGTGCGTTTTCCCCGCCATCGCCTGCACCACATCAATCCCGAAGGAGAGCAGAATGGCGCCGAAGAAGATGGTCATCACAATGGCGGTTGAAACGATGTTGTCGTGGAAGATATTCAGCCAGCCCGGCAGCTTGAGATCTTCCACGCTGTCCTCTTTTTTACCCAGGTACGGTGCGACCTTGTAAGCGAGCCAGGCGGCGAATTGCTGCTGATGGCCGATGGAGAAACCGCAGCCGTCGGTGACCTCCTGCGTCGGCTTGTACATCATGTTGGAGGTGATACCCCAGTAGAGCGATACCAGCACGGCGGTGCAGATAATCGTGGTCCACATGGGGTAGCCGAAGATATAGAGAGACACCGCAATCAGCCCGGCCTGCTGGAACATAATGTGGCCAGTCAGCATGATGGTGCGGATGCCGGTAATGCGGCGCAGCAGAACGTAAATGATGTTCAACGCCAGCGCGAGCAGTACCGCGTAACCCACCCAACTGTAGGCATCTCCCATGCGGTCAATAGTGGCCATCATCGACGCGTAGGTGTCAGAGATGGCGCCGTTGATGCCATACACCTCCGACATCTTCGCAACCACAGGCTTAAACGTGCTGGTCAGAATGCCTGAACCCGCCTGCAGCAGCATGAAACCGATGATGGTTTTGATTGTGCCTTTGATGATGACGCTGACGCTTTTGCGCAGAAGGATGTAGCCCAGGCACGTCACGATACCCAGCAAAAGCGGGGCGTTAGTCATTACCTGATTAAAGAACACGGTAAAGACGTTGTAGAGGATCTCCATAACTCTCTCCAGAAATGAGAACACGAGGGGGTAATCCCTGTTCGGTTGGTGCCATCACTCTATTAATCACAAATAATCACCACAAGATTGCATTTGATTATTTGTGACGTATCACGCAAATTATTTCCATGGTGTTAGTAATGATTTTCACTACCGATTCACAAGTATAAATTATTTCTTATAATTCATATAATTAATCATTGATAGCGGATATTCTAACAACGTAGAAAAGGATTATCTGTGACATGGCGAAGATAAATTTCCTCAATTTATTCGTTGCAAACCGATTCAAAGAGTGCCAGCATTAATCACAACAAATCACCAAATGATTACTTTTGATTAAACCAGGAGTCAAAACGATGAGTAAAGTGAACACCATCACCCGTGAATCATGGATTCTGAGCACCTTCCCGGAATGGGGCAGCTGGCTGAATGAAGAGATTGAGCAGGAACAGGTTGCTCCTGGTACGTTTGCAATGTGGTGGCTGGGTTGCACCGGCATCTGGCTGAAATCCGAGGGTGGCGCCAATATTTGCGTTGATTTCTGGTGCGGTACCGGCAAACAGAGCCACGGCAATCCGCTGATGAAAAAAGGTCATCAGATGCAGCGCATGGCAGGTGTCGAAAAATTGCAGCCGAACCTGCGTACCACGCCGTTTGTTCTTGATCCTTTTGCCATTCGCCAGATCGACGCCGTCCTTTCCACCCACGATCATAACGATCACATCGATGTAAACGTGGCGGCAGCGGTGATGCAAAACTGCGCGGACGACGTGCCGTTTATCGGGCCGCAGACCTGCGTGGATCTCTGGATTGGCTGGGGCGTGCCGAAAGAGCGCTGCATCGTCATGAAGCCAGGCGACGTGGTGAAAATTAAAGACATTGAAATCCATGCGCTGGACGCCTTTGACCGCACCGCGCTGATCACCCTGCCTGCTGACCAGAAAGCCGCAGGCGTCCTGCCAGACGGCATGGATGAGCGAGCAGTGAACTATCTATTTAAAACCCCTGGCGGTTCCCTGTACCACAGCGGTGATTCTCACTACTCCAACTACTATGCGAAGCATGGTAACGAGCATCAGATTGACGTGGCGCTGGGCTCCTACGGCGAGAACCCACGCGGCATTACCGACAAAATGACCAGCGCCGATATGCTGCGCATGGCGGAAGCACTGAACACCAAAGTAGTGATTCCTTTCCACCACGATATCTGGTCAAACTTCCAGGCCGATCCGCAGGAAATCCGCGTACTGTGGGAGATGAAAAAAGACCGTCTGAAGTATGGCTTCAAGCCATTTATCTGGCAGGTAGGCGGCAAGTTCACCTGGCCGCTGGACAAAGACAATCTCGAGTATCACTACCCACGCGGTTTCGATGATTGCTTCACCATTGAGCCAGACCTGCCGTTCAAGTCATTCCTCTGATTGTGAACCCCCATCGCCAGACCTTGCGTCTGGCGATTTCATATTTATTTTAGTAATTTCACGCTATTTCAAATATCATCTTTTCAAATCAATTCTTATCGGAATAGCTCATGACGGAAGCGCAACGGCATCAAATATTACTGGAACTCCTGGCGCAAACAGGGTTTATCACCGTCGAGAAAGTGATCGAACGTTTAGGGATTTCCCCCGCGACGGCACGACGCGATATCAACAAGCTGGATGAGAGCGGTAAGCTGAAAAAAGTCCGTAACGGCGCGGAAGCCATCAGCCAGCAGCGCCCCCGCTGGACGCCGATGAACATCCATCAGGCGCAAAACCACGATGAAAAAGTGCGCATTGCCAGAGCCGCATCACAGCTGGTCAACCCGGGTGAGAGCGTGGTGATCAACTGCGGCTCCACGGCATTTCTGCTGGGCCGCGAGATGTGCGGTAAACCGGTGCAAATCATCACCAACTATCTGCCGCTGGCTAACTATCTTATCGATCAGGAACATGAAAGCGTGGTGATCATGGGCGGCCAGTATAATAAGAGCCAGTCCATTACCCTCAGTCCCCAGGATAGCGAAAACAGCCTCTATGCCGGACACTGGATGTTTACCAGCGGCAAAGGCCTGACCGCGGACGGGCTCTACAAAACCGACATGTTAACCGCGATGGCAGAGCAAAATATGCTTAACGTCGTGGGCAAGCTCGTCGTACTGGTCGACAGCAGTAAAGTCGGCGAGCGAGCTGGCATGTTGTTCAGCCGCGCCGAACAGATTGACATGGTGATCACCGGCAAACATGCCAATCCAGAGATCCTGCAGAAGCTGGAAGATCAGGGCGTCAAAATTCTGCGCGTTTAAAGATGCTGTCGGAAAAAGTCCACCGTCGCGTCCAGCGCCGCTGGCGTGATACGGTGGCGAACCCCCGCTTCCCACAGGCAGGTCAGGTTGCCGTCCAGCCCTTCGCGCTGTAGTGCCTGCTGGAGACGGAAGGTTTCGCCAGGGGGCACCACATCATCCGCGTCACCATGCCACAACAGCAACGGGCGATCGGCCAGACGCGGTAACGCCCGGGTCACTTCCCATTCGGCCAGCAACGCATCAATCTCCGTCGCGTCTTGCGGTGGAAACAGCGTTTTTGACAATGACGTAAAATAGCCCGAGCCCATCAGGCACGCCACGGAGCTCACCTCAGGGTGACGAGCCATGATCCCGAGCGCCGTCATTCCCCCCATCGATGCGCCGGCCACCGCCAGCCGTTGATTCGCCACCAGCCCCGCCTGGTAAAGCGCATCGCGCAGCCCGGCAAATTCGCTCAGGCTACCGTGCAAAATCTGCCAGAACTGCCCCAGTCGCACCTGTTCATCACCGGTAAAACGTGCACCGTGATCGGGCGCATCCGGCATTACTACCCGAAAACCGGCCTGCGCCAGCGCCACCGCAAAGTAGCTGTAAACCAGCTTCGATGAAGTAAAGCCATGATAAAAAACCACAACAGGCAGCGGGTGTGCACTTTTTCCCGCAGGGATAGCGTGTAATATTTCATGATTGCCGAGGCGGCGAGTTTCAATTTCAATCATTGTCGACCCTGTGCTGATGAATGATTCATAATGTTGAGAACTGGATTACGCTTTCACGATATTTTCATTCGAAATATACGTACCAGATAACACTTCGGGAACATTCCCCCAAAACTAAATTCGCAGACAACTACACTATGGCTATCAGGAAACGAGATATGGTTATGCGCAGGTTTGCTACTTTATTGTTGCTGGTTCTGCTCAGTGGCTGTAGTGCACTACAGGGGACACCGCAACCCGCTCCCCCGGTCGCCGACCATCCGCAGGAGATTCGTCGTAATCAGACGGAAGGATTACAACGAATGGGTACCGTCTCCGCGCTGGTTCGCGGATCCCCGGATGACGCAGAGGAGTCAATAAAGGCGCAAGCTGCCGCCGCCAAAGCAGATTATTACGTCATCATTATGATCGATGAAACCATCATTACGGGACAGTGGTATTCACAGGCTATTTTGTACCGTAAATAACGATCTTCATTTGAACGACATTTACACTGCTTTGCGTCCATAGACATTTTCCTGTCCACAATAAACTCCATGCCCGCGACAATGGAAGTGAGTTTATTTGCGAAGGAGTGCCCGGCGGATACCGGAGAAATGTGAAATGGAGCTGACAATGAAACGAACTCTTGCTTTGACCTCTCTGTTGCTCTCAGTAGGCCTTGTGAGCACGACTGCACAGTCAGCAGAATTCGCCAGTGCTGATTGCGTCACTGGCCTTAATGAAATTGGCCAGATCTCCGTCAATAACATTTCGGGGAGCCCGCAAGATGTTGAACGTGTCGTGGCACTAAAAGCCGATGAACAGGGCGCTTCCTGGTATCGAATTATTCAGATGCAGGAAGATAACCGCAGCGATCATTGGCGCGTACAGGCTATTCTCTACGTCTAATCACCTCCGATAAAAGCCACTTATTTTTAGTGGCTTTTCGTTTTTGCAAATTTTTTATCTTCTTTCAACCCTATTAAAAACAACCTGATAACATTTTGTTACATTATTTAAGTAAATGTTAGCTCTGTCCTGCCGTTGAAAAGCCATACCTTTTCAATAATGAGCAATTTATGATCACCTTTTTTCGCCGTGCGGGTCTGGGCGCAAAGCTATCGCTTCTTACCGGCGTGAGTGTCGCCACGCTGTTTCTGCTTTTCACTTTTCTGCTCAGCCATAAAGCCAGCCAGCAGCTTGAAGCCCTTGCGGTAGAAGACCTGCATAACCAGTCCACCGGTATGGTTGATATGGTACAGATGTTTAACACCAGTCTGAGCGAAGAGGTCGAGAGCTATACCCGGCTGTTCACCACCTTTTTACCGCAGCCTTTGAGCGTCGACAGCAGTCAACTCCAGACCATTAACGGGCTTAGCGTTCCCCTTCTGAAAGGGGGTGAAACGGGCCTGCATGAAAACAATGCACTTTCTGACGACTTCCTGACGCGTACAGGGGCAATCTCGACCCTGTTTGTGCGTAGCGGTAATGACTTTGTCCGTGTCGCCACCTCCCTGCGCAAAGAGAACGGCGATCGGGCAATGGGTACCATTCTGGACACTGCCAGCCCGGCCTATGCGGCCGTCACTAAAGGCGAGGTCTATCGCGGTCTGGCGTTGCTGTTCGGCAAGCGCTATATCACCCAGTATCAGCCGTTCAAAAACGCAGAAGGCCAGGTCATTGGGATCATTTTTGTTGGTGTGGATATCACCCACTCCTGGAACGTGATGCGCGAAAAAATCCTCAATCGTCGTTTAGGTGACAGTGGACATTTCTTCGTGCTGGATCGCAGCAACGGTAAAACGCGCGGACAGTTCCTGTTCCACTCGAACCGGGAAGGCCAGCTTCCTGAGTGGGACAGCGCCACCCAGCAGCAGTTGCTGAGCAATACCCCGGGCACGCTGGAACGCACAAGTGAGGATGGTCGCATACTGAAAATGGCCTACACGCCGCTGCCGGGCTGGAACTGGACCATCGTGGGGGAAGTGGATAAATCGGTCCTGCTTTCAAGCGTCACCACGATGCGGGATCGCTTCCTGCTGGCAGGCGTGGCGCTGTCAGTCCTGTTTGCCGCGCTGTTTGTCATCATCATTCGTCGCATGCTGACGCGTCCGCTGCGTAACGTCATTCACCTTGCCCGACAATATGCGGCAGGCGATCTGCGTGCCAGCCTGTCCGTTACCCGCCAGGATGAGGTTGGCCAGCTTATCGACGCCATCAACGGGATCGGCGGCGGTCTGCAAAAGATTGTCCTGCAGGTACGCGAGGCCGCAGGCGAGATCCATCTGGGCACTAACGCCCTGGCCTCTGATACCGGTGAGATCTCAGAGCAGATCAACAAACAGGCCAGTAGCGTTGAAGAGACCTCCGCGAGTATGGAACAACTCGCCGCAACCGTGCAGCAAAACGCGGCCAATATGGAACAGACGCAGCAGCTGGTGGGGGAAACCTCACGCGCGGTGCATCAGGGGGGCGAGACGGTGACGCACGCGGTCTCCACCATGGACGATATTCGCGACGCCTCAAAGCGCATCGAGGACATCACGCGTGTGATTGAGTCGATTGCTTTCCAGACTAACATTCTGGCGCTTAATGCAGCGGTTGAAGCAGCACGCGCCGGCGAACACGGAAAAGGGTTTGCTGTGGTCGCGCAGGAAGTGCGCGCCCTGGCGGCACGCAGCGCTAATGCGGTGAAAGAGATTGAGCAGCTGATTGGCGACACGCTGAACAAGGTGAGTGAAGGCCATGCGCTCTCAGAGCAGACGCGTCTGGCGATGGATGCCATCATCGCGCACATCGATAACATCAACCAACTGGTGACCGAGATTAACCATGCATCCCGCGAACAGTCGGCGGGGATCCGTCAGGTGAATCTGGCCATGACCCATATTGGTGAAGCCTCCCACATCAACGCCGATCGCGTCTCGCGCAGCGAGCAAACCGCACAATCACTGCGCGAGAAAGGGTCGCACCTCACTCAACTGGTGAGCCTGTTCCAGCTTAAAAACTAGCCTACCCTGCCCGTGGCGCGTAGCAGAAGATCGCTTTGAACCTGCTCTGTCATCAGCGTGCCGCCACGGGTATCCAGCATCATGCGGCACCACGCCTGCGCGACGGGCGGAGAGGCGTGCCGCAGCATCTGGCTTCCGGCGCCCAGCAGGAATAGCTGATGCGCAATCTCCCGCCCCTGCGCCTCCTGCGGTTTACGCAGTTTTTGCTGCAGCTGCCGCCAGCTACGATCGAAGTGTCTGTCCTGACCTTTCACCTGCGCAAAATCCTCTGCCAGCAGATCGAACATACCCGGCTGCTTCGCCAGAACGCGCAGAACATCCAGACACATGATGTTCCCTGAGCCTTCCCAGATGCTGTTCACCGGCATCTCGCGATACAGGCGGGGGAGTTCACTCTCCTCACAGTACCCGATGCCGCCCAACACCTCCATCGCCTCTGCCACGAACGGGATACCCACTTTGCAGACGCTGAATTTCGCGGCTGGTGTGAAAAGCCGCGCCCAGGCCGCCTCCTGCGGATCGGCGCGTTTATCCCACGCCCGGGCAAGACGAAACAGCAGCGCCGTTTGCCCCTCCAGCATCAGCGCCATGCGGCTCAGGACGTCGCGCATCAGCGGCTGATCGATGAGGTTTTTTCCGAACGTCTGCCGCTGATGGGCGTGGTACAGCGCCACGGATAATGCCCGACGCATCAACCCATGGCTGCCCAGAGCGCAGTCAAAACGCGTTAACCCGCCCATGCGGAGGATCTGTCGTACCCCTTCCCCCTCTTCCCCTAACAGCCAGCCGGACGCATCCAGAAACTCCGCTTCACTGCTGGCGTTAGAGCGGTTGCCTAGCTTGTCTTTCAGCCGCTCCAGGCGCACGGCGTTGCGCTGCCCGTCAGGCAAAAAGCGAGGAACAAAAAAGCAGGACAACCCGCCTTTCGCCTGCGCCAGCACCAGATGCGCATCGCTTTGTGGCACGGAGAAAAACCACTTATGACCCACCAGCCGATAGCTGCCGTCGCTGCACTTTTCCGCTTTAGTGGTGTTGCTGAGCACGTCCGAGCCGCCCTGTTTTTCCGTCATCCCCATGCCGATCAGCAGGCCGCGCTTTTGGGCTCCAGGAGCAAGGTGAGGATCATAACGATCGCTCAGTAGCGGCGTGAGCCAGTTCTGGAAAGGTTCAGGGAGCGCCTGTTGCAGCAGCGGCGTGGCGGCAAACGTCATGGTCACGGGGCACAGCGTTCCGGCCTCAACCTGAGCATGCAACACGAAGCGCGCGGCGCGAGCGACAAAGGAGCCTTTACGCGCCTCCTCTTCCCACGCCAGGTTATGCACCCGGTTAGCGCACAGCCCCTGCATCAGAAGATGCCAGGCGGGGTGAAAACGGACATCATCCAGCCGCTCACCGGTGGGGTCATAGCGAAGTAACTCCGGCGGATTGACGTTCGCCAGCCTGCCAAGCTCCAGCGACTCCGCCGTACCTAACTGCTGGCCTATACTGGCCAGCAGTTCGCTATCCCACTCCGCGCCTTCGCGGGCCACCGCGTCACGCAGGGCACAATCAGAGAGAAAAAGGTTGCTGTTCGAAAGCGGTGCGGGTTGGTTAAAAACGGTATGTGTTTGCCAGTGCATGCTGTCTCCCTCCTTCAGTGGCAATGAAGATAAGTATGGACAGACCCTGTGCACGCTGCATGGGAGTAAGGTCACACGGTAGCGATCCCGCTGATATCATTCGTGAAATAGCTCACAGAACATAAGAATAAACTATTTCATCACTTCACTTTTATTGAATAATTTATTCTTACCCCTTTCAGTGAGGAAAGTTATGCAACCGAATGCGCATAAGCGTGCGTTAATTGCAGGCTCCATTGGTAATTTCATCGAGTGGTATGAGTTTGCGGTCTACGGCTTTCTGGCCACCGTGATTGCGAAAAACTTCTTCCAGCTTGAAGGCGAGTCGGGGCTGACCAGCCTGATCCTCACCTATGCCTCATTTGCCATCGCTTTCTTCTTCCGTCCGCTGGGGGCGGTGGTGTTTGGCCGCATCGGCGACCGGATTGGCCGCAAACCGACGCTGATTATTGTGCTGGTGCTGATGACGCTCGCCACCGCCGCCATCGGTGTTGTGCCAGTCTATGCCAGCATCGGTATCGCTGCGCCGCTGATCGTTACGTTGCTGCGCATCCTGCAGGGATTGTTCGCGGGGGGTGAGTACGGTGGTGCGGTTTCCTTGATGACGGAATTTGCACCACGCGGTAAACGTGGTCTGTATGGCGCATGGCAATCGTTCACGGTGGCGCTGGGGCTATTAGCGGGCGCGGGTATTGTCGCCTTGCTTTCTGCCTTACTGACACCGGAAGCCCTGCATGACTGGGGCTGGCGTATCCCATTTTTCCTGGCCCTGCCTATGGGGGTGGTGGCGCTCTGGTTGCGGGTGAGTATGGAAGAGACGCCGAGCTTCGTGCAGCAGCAGGAAAAACCGCTGATCGCGCAGGCCAGTACCGTCGCAACAATTAAAGCGATCGTGATGGGAATTGGCCGGGTGATGGTCTGGTCGGCGGCGGGATATACCTATCTGGTGATTATGCCAACCTATCTGCAATCGGCACTGCACACCGGATTTAACCAGGCACTGTTGATAGCCGTGATTTCGAATGTCGGCTTTGCGCTCACCATTATTCCGTCGGGGATCCTGAGCGACAGGATTGGCCGCCGCACGGTGATGATTATCGCCACCGCGTTACTGCTGATCCTCGCCCTGCCGCTGCTGAAAATTCTGCAGGCGGAGTCCAGTACCCTGGCGGTGAAAGCGATCGTGGTATTGATAGCTGGCGGTCTGGTGGGCATGCTGGCAGGTCCAGGGCCGGCAATGCTCTCAGAGATGTTCCCGACGCGTGTACGCTATACCGGGCTTGGTCTGGCGTATTCCTTGTCGAATGCCATTTTCTCGGGGTGTGCGGGGCTTATTATTACCGGGTTGATTAAGGAGACGGGAAACCTCGACATTCCGGCATATTACGTCATGGCGACGGCGGTGGTGAGTATTGTGGCGCTGATGACGCTCAGGAAGGATGACCATTTGCGGACGTTGGAGGAGTAAGGCTGTCACCGTCTGGTGCCCTCACCCACCGGGAGAGAGATAAAACACAAAAGGCCGTCCACAGGACGGCCTTGCTGTTTATTCGCCGCGCTGACGTACCGCTTCAAACAGGCAAATACCCGTTGCAACAGAAACGTTCAGAGACGACACGCTGCCCGCCATCGGGATGCTGATCAGCTCGTCGCAGTGCTCACGCGTCAGGCGACGCATGCCTTCACCTTCCGCACCCATCACCAGCGCCAGACGGCCGGTCATTTTGCTCTGATACAGGGTATGATCCGCTTCACCGGCGGTACCGACGATCCAGATATTCTCTTCCTGCAGCATACGCATGGTGCGCGCCAGGTTGGTGACGCGGATCAGCGGAACGTTTTCTGCTGCACCGCAGGCCACTTTCTTCGCCGTTGCGTTCAGTTGTGCAGAACGATCTTTCGGTACGATCACCGCGTGCACGCCCGCCGCATCGGCGCTGCGCAGGCACGCGCCGAGGTTGTGCGGATCGGTCACGCCATCAAGGATCAGGAAGAACGGGTTATCCAGTGCAGCGATCAAATCCGGCAGATCGTTTTCCTGATACTGACGGCCTGGCTTCACGCGGGCAATAATCCCCTGGTGAACCGCGCCTTCACTTTTCTCATCCAGGAACTGGCGGTTGGCCAGCTGGATCACCACGCCCTGCGCTTCCAGCGCGTGGATCAGCGGCATCAGACGTTTGTCTTCACGCCCTTTCAGAATGAACACTTCCTGAAAACGCTCCGGTGCGCGCTCCAGCAGGGCCTGCACCGCGTGGATGCCGTAAATCATTTCACTCATTGATGATTCTCATAAAAGGTATTTCCCCCTCTCCCCAGTGGGGAGAGGGTCAGGGTGAGGGGAGAATTTACTCCGCCTGCTGTTTCTTCGCTGCGCGCTTCGCTTTGGTCGCAGCAGCAATTTTCTGCGTTTTCGCGGACGGCTTTTTCGCCTTGCGAGCCTCTTTCTTCGCCGCTTTTGGCTTCTGCTTTTTCTCACCGCGGAAGGCGCTGTCTGGCTCGAAGTTCACTTTCTTACCCGCCTGACGACGTTTGCCGCTCGCGTTGCCGTTACCGCCTTTTTTCGCCTTCTCACGCGCGGTTTTACCTACGTTGCGCGGCGCGCGCTCGCTGGAGATCAGACTGAAGTCAATCTTACGCTCGTCCATGTTGACGGCTTCGACTTTGACTTCCACCCGGTCGCCAAGGCGATAGGTCTGTCCACCCGATTCACCAATCAGGCGCTGTCCAACCTGGTCGAAACGGTAATAGTCGTTATCGAGGCTGGAGACATGCACCAGACCGTCGATAAACAGCTCGTCAAGGCGAACAAAGAAACCAAACCCGGTCACGCTGGCGATAACACCTTTGAAAATGTTACCGACCTGATCCAGCATAAAGTCGCATTTCAGCCAGTCAGAGACTTCGCGCGTCGCTTCATCGGCACGGCGTTCGGTCATGGAACAGTGCTGGCCAAGCTGCAGCATCTCTTCCATTGAATAGTGGTACCCGCCGGTTTCAGTCGTGTTCCCTTTATGGCCCTGCTCCTGCGCCAGCAGATACTTGATCGCACGGTGTAAAGACAGGTCCGGATAACGGCGGATCGGCGACGTAAAGTGCGCGTAAGACTGCAGCGCCAGACCGAAGTGACCCCGGTTTTCCGGGTCGTAAATCGCCTGCTTCATGGAGCGCAGCAGCATGGTCTGCAGCATTTCTGCATCCGGACGATCGCCAATGGATTCCAGTAGCTCAGCATAGTCGCGCGGCTCTGGCTTGTTACCGCCAGGCAGCTCCAGACCGAGTTCAGCCAGTACGGAGCGGAACGCAGTAATGGCTTCCGTCGACGGTTTATCGTGGATACGGAACAGCGCCGGCTCTTTAGCTTTCTCGACAAAACGGGCCGCCGAGATGTTCGCCAGGATCATACACTCTTCGATCAGCTTATGCGCATCGTTACGCTGGGTCTGTTCAATACGCTCAATGCGGCGTTCAGCGTTGAAAATGAACTTCGCCTCTTCGCTCTCAAACGAGATCCCGCCACGCTCTTCACGCGCCTGATCCAGCGTTTTGTAGAGGTTATGCAACTCTTCGATGTGCTTCACCAGCGGCGCATACTGTTCACGCAGATCCTGATCGCCCTGCAGCATATGCCAGACCTTGGTATAGGTCAGACGCGCATGGGAGCTCATTACCGCTTCGTAGAATTTATAACCGGTTAAGCGACCTTTACTGGAGATGGTCATCTCGCAAACCATACACAGGCGATCAACCTGCGGGTTCAGGGAACAGAGGCCGTTGGAAAGCACTTCCGGCAGCATCGGTACCACCTGAGACGGGAAGTAAACCGACGTACCACGGCTGCGCGCTTCGTTATCGAGCGGCGTGTGGGGACGAACGTAATAGCTCACGTCGGCGATAGCAACCCACAGACGCCAGCCGCCACCGCGTTTTTTCTCGCAGTATACGGCGTCATCGAAGTCGCGGGCATCTTCACCATCAATGGTGACCAGCGGCAAACTGCGGAGATCCACGCGTCCCGCTTTGGACTCTTCCGGCACCTCTTCCTTCAGACCCACAATCTGCTCTTCAACCGCTTTTGGCCAGATGTAAGGGATCTCATGCGTACGCAGGGCCATATCAACAGCCATGCCGGTACCCATGTTATCGCCCAGCACTTCGACGATTTTACCTACCGCTTTGGTGCGACGCGTTGGACGTTGGGTAAGCTCCACTACTACCACAAAGCCCATGCGCGCGCCCATCACCTCTTCAGGCGGGATCAGAATATCGAAGCTCAGACGGCTGTCATCCGGTACCACAAAGCCTACACCGGCATCGGTAAAGTAGCGGCCAACGATCTGGCTGGTTTTTGGCACCAGCACGCGAACTACGCGTGCTTCGCGACGGCCTTTACGATCGGCACCCAGCGGTTGCGCCAGGATCTGGTCGCCGTGAATACACATCTTCATCTGTTCGGATGAGAGGTAGAGGTCGTCTTTGCGGCCCTCTACGCGCAGAAAACCGTAACCGTCGCGGTGACCAATGACGGTCCCTTTCAACAGGTCGAGGCGTTCTGGCAGCGCATAGCACTGGCGGCGGGTAAAGACCAATTGCCCGTCGCGCTCCATGGCGCGCAGGCGGCGGCGAAGGGCTTCAGTTTGCTCTTCACCTTCAATGTTTAATTCAACAGCAAGTTCTTCACGATTGGCGGGTTTTTCGCGTTTTGTTAAGTGTTCAATGATGAACTCGCGGCTGGGGATAGGATTCGCGTATTTTTCAGCTTCGCGTTCCTGGAAAGGATCATGTGACATATCGGTTCCTCCGTTGTCAGCTCCGGTGGAAATTTTCTTCATTCCACCAGCAATAATTTATAAAGCGGTTGATTCTCTTCAACCAAATCGGCCAGCGTGTAGTTATCCAGTTCCTTAAGAAAACTTTGCACGGCCAGAGAAAGCGCCTGTTTCAGGCGACAAGCGGGTGTAATGTGGCAGAACTCGCTGCTGCAGTTCACCAGAGACAAGGGCTCCAGTTCACGCACCACATCCCCAATACGAATACTTTGCGCCGGTTTACCGAGACGGATCCCACCATTTTTCCCGCGGACGGCAGCAACGTATCCGGCACGACTAAGTTGATTGATTATTTTGACCATATGATTACGGGACACGCCGTAGACCTCTGTCACTTCAGAGATACTGGTCATTTTCCCATCGGGTAACGACGCCATGTAGATTAGCGCGCGTAAGCCGTAATCGGTGAAACTTGTTAACTGCACATCAACCTCAGGAAAAAAGGGAAAACGCGGTAAAACCGCAGAGATATTCATTAATGATGATAAACCAGCCAGATAGTTAGGGGCTAATTTATTTGACAGACGGGGCGAAAAAGCGGATATCCAGGAGCGGTCGCCGGATGGCGCTACGCTTATCCGGCCTACGGGTTTCCCCGCAGGCCAGCAGTCACGAAGATTATGCGTCGAACGGGTCGCGCAGAATCATCGTTTCAGTACGATCCGGGCCGGTAGAGATAATGTCGATCGGCACTTCGGTCAGTTCTTCAATGCGCTTGATGTAATCCAGCGCTGCCTGTGGCAGGCCGCTACGCTCTTTCACACCGAAAGTGGTCTCAGACCAGCCTGGCATGGTTTCGTAGATTGGCTCGATACCTTCCCAGTCGTCAGCAGCCAGCGGAGTGGTGGTCACTTCACGGCCATCTGGCATGCGGTAGCCGACGCAGATTTTCACCTCTTTCAGGCCGTCCAGGACGTCCAGTTTGGTCAGGCAGAAGCCAGACAGGGAGTTGATCTGCACTGCACGACGCACAGCCACTGCATCCAGCCAGCCGGTACGACGACGACGACCGGTGGTCGCGCCAAACTCGTTACCCTGCTTGCACAGGAACTCGCCGGTTTCATCAAACAGTTCGGTCGGGAATGGACCCGCACCCACGCGAGTGGAGTACGCTTTGATGATGCCCAGAACGTAATCCACATAACGTGGACCCAGGCCAGAGCCGGTCGCCACGCCACCTGCGGTGGTGTTAGAGGAAGTTACGTACGGATAGGTACCGTGGTCGATATCCAGCAGCGTACCCTGCGCACCTTCGAACATGACGAAATCGCCACGCTTGCGCGCCTGGTCCAGCAGATCGGACACATCAACTACCATGCCGGTCAGAATATCAGCAATCGCCATGACATCATCCAGCACTTTCTGGTAGTCAACAGCGTCTGCTTTGTAGAAGTTCACCAACTGGAAGTTGTGATATTCCATCACTTCTTTCAGTTTTTCAGCGAAGGTGGCTTTATCGAACAGGTCGCCCACGCGCAGACCGCGACGAGCCACTTTGTCTTCATAAGCCGGGCCGATACCACGACCGGTGGTGCCGATCGCTTTCGCGCCACGCGCTTTTTCACGCGCAACGTCCAGTGCCACGTGATAATCAAGGATCAGCGGGCAGGCTTCGGAGAGCAGCAGACGCTCGCGAACCGGGATACCACGGTCTTCCAGACCTTTCATCTCTTTCATCAGCGCAGCCGGAGACAGCACTACGCCGTTACCGATGATGCTGGTGACGTTTTCGCGGAGAATGCCTGATGGAATAAGATGGAGGACGGTTTTTTCACCGTTGATTACGAGAGTATGGCCTGCGTTGTGACCGCCCTGGTAGCGTACAACATATTTAGCCCGTTCAGTCAGAAGATCAACAATCTTCCCTTTACCTTCGTCACCCCATTGGGTGCCCAGTACGACGACGTTGTTACCCATTTTTTTCAAAATCACCGTTTGCTTAAAAATGGATTCTACCATCGCTTTTTCAGATATACAGCACTTTTTGACCCCAAAATATGCCAAAACCGATCACTTTTTGATCAGCCAATCGTTTTCCTCAACATGTAGTAGATAACAATGCCAGCAACCACAAGACCGCCGCCGAATCGGCGCAAAATATTATCCGGCAACTGGCTCAGGGTGGCGATCATGCGACGCCAGGCGCGCGGATAGAGCATCGGGCCCAGGCCTTCCAGGACTAAAACCAGCGCCAGTGCCAGCCAGATCGTTGAATTCATTTTTAATCCTTATAAAAGAAAACCACCGCTCCGTTAAGAGCGGTGGTTTGAATACTCAAACGAGACTGAGTTTATCGCGTTGCGTTAGTCGGCGTCTTCATATAACGGAAGAAATCGCTGTCCGGGCTGAGCACCATCACATCCTGGTTGCTCTGGAAGCTATTCTCGTAAGCACGCAGGCTACGGATAAAGGCGTAGAAGTCTGGATCCTGGCTAAACGCATCGGCGAACAGTTTCGCGGCTTCCGCATCACCTTCACCACGCAGGATACGGCCCTGACGCTCAGATTCCGCCAGCGTCTTGGTCACTTCGTAGTCCGCGGCTGCACGCAGTTTTTCCGCTTCTTCCTGACCCTGTGAACGGTGACGACGGGCTACCGCTTCACGCTCGGCGCGCATACGGTTATAGATCGCCTCAGACACTTCCGCCGGCAGGTTGATCTGCTTAATACGCACATCCACCACTTCGATACCCAGCGCAGCCATACTGTTCGGGTTGATTACAGGCACTTTACCATTGGTTTCAGCCTGAACACGTTCCGCCGCTTTAGCAATTGCATCGTCCGCTGCTGGCGTTTCAACTTCGTCTTCCGTACCCGCGGTGCCGGAGTTCAGCGCATCGCGCACTTCCAGCGTCAGACGACCACGAGAGTCGGTCACGATGTCTTTCACATCCAGACGACCAATCTCAGAACGCAGACGGTCAGAGAATTTACGTTTCAACAGCACTTCCGCCTGAGAAACATCACCGCCGCCCGTTGCCAGGAAGTAACGGCTGAAATCACTGATACGCCACTTGATATAAGAGTCAACGATCAGGTCTTTCTTCTCTTTGGTCACGAAACGGTCGGCCTGGTTATCCATGGTCTGGATACGCGCATCAAGCGTCTTCACTGACTGGATAAAAGGAACCTTGAAGTGCAGACCCGGCTCATAAATCACCGGACGCTTGTCACTGTCACGGACGACGCTGCTGAACTGGAACTTAATCCCGCGCTCGCCCTCTTTCACCACAAAGATAGAGGTATAAAGTACGACCAGTACGATGACGATGATCGCAATAACTGACTTACGCATCCTTATTCCCCCTGACGCTGGTAGTC
The DNA here is from genome assembly GCF_001605945.1 of Enterobacter sp. SENG-6. Lineage (NCBI taxonomy): Bacteria > Pseudomonadati > Pseudomonadota > Gammaproteobacteria > Enterobacterales > Enterobacteriaceae > Enterobacter > Enterobacter sp. SENG-6. The sequence continues at coordinate 41,804 of NZ_LOMM01000020.1, read as the reverse complement.
GTTACGCTGCGCGTTAGCACGGCGTTGGTCCATAATGTCACCATCGTTCGAAGAAGGCGTGGTTGTTGCGCTGGAGCTACCGGACGATGCAGGTGGCAGACGCAGCAGGTTATTCGCACCGCTGTTGTCTTTTGCTGCCGGTGCAGAACCGCCTTTCAGCATCTGATCCAGCGGCAGTACCATCAGGTTTCCACCTTTGCTGTCGTTAACCAGCACTTTACGTGTATGGCTCAGCACTTTTTCCATGGTTTCGATATAGAGACGCTCGCGGGTAATTTCCGGAGCCGCTTTATATTCCGGCAGGATTTTCGCGAAACGTGCCACTTCACCCTGCGCTTCCAGGATGGTCTGGGTCTTATACGCGCGTGCTTCTTCAAGAATACGCTGCGCCTGACCGTTAGCACGTGGCTGAACTTCGTTGGCGTACGCTTCCGCTTCACGGATGTACTGCTGTTCGTTCTCACGCGCGGCAATCGCGTCATCAAACGCGGCTTTCACCTCTTCCGGCGGACGAGCAGCCTGGAAGTTGACGTCCAGCAGGGTGATACCCATGTTGTACGGACGAATGGTCTCTTCCAGCTCACGCTGGGTATCGCTACGAATAACGGTACGACCTTCAGTCAGAATGCGGTCCATGGTGTATTTACCGATCACGCCACGCAAGGCGCTGTCGGTCGCCTGACGCAGGCTGTCATCGGCACTGGTCACGCTAAACAGATAACGTTCTGGGTCCGTAACACGATATTGCACGTTCATCTCAACGCGCACTACGTTCTCATCAGAGGTCAGCATCACGCCGGAAGCGGCCAGCTCACGCACCGACTCCACGTTCACAGCAGTGACGTCGTCAATGAAGGTCGGTTTCCAGTTCAGGCCCGGCTCAACCAGATGGCTGAACTTACCAAAACGGGTGACCACGCCGCGCTCGGCTTCTTTAATGGTGTAGAACCCGCTGGCAGCCCAGATGATGACCACGGCAGCGGCCACAATGCCCACGATGCGACCACCCATTTGCGGGCGCGGGCCCTGGGTAGAATTGCCACCCGAGCCAGACCCTTTTCCTCCACCAAGCCCACCAAGCTTCTTGCTTAGCTTGCGGAAGATATCATCCAGATCCGGCGGCCCCTGATCGCGACCACCTTTGTTGCCATTTCCCCCAGAGTTGCCGCCTTGATTATTGCTGCTTCCCCACGGGTCGCGGTCCTGTCCGTTATTACCGGGCTGATTCCACGCCATGTATATGCTCCATATTTGTTATGCAAGGGCGAATTATTCAGGCATCCCCTTTCCGATCAGACGATATAGTCGACCAGCGCAGGTTCTTGTTTACAGAGGCGACGCCAGTCAACGATCGGCATACGCACCTGCATCCCCACGCTGCCGTCATCCTCCATCCACTCTTTTTCTATCGCCTGAAGCTGATAAAACCGGCTGCGCAGCCTGCCTTCCTGTGGTGGCAGTCGCAGCGTGTGCTGGGCTACCTCACCGGAAAGACGTTCTGTCAAAGCCTGGAAAAGCAGTGGCACGCCAATACCGGTCTGGGCGGAAAGCCAGACCCGAATTGGTTTGTTCTCTTCATCACGATCGATACGCGGCTCAAAATCATCCAGCATGTCGATCTTGTTCATCACCAACAGCGTTGGGATCTCGTGGGCCTCGATCTCTTCGAGCACCACATTCACCGCGTCGATGTTTTCCTGCACGCGGACATCTGCAGCATCAATCACGTGCAGCAGCAGGGTCGCCTGACGCGTCTCCTGCAGGGTGGCTTTAAACGCGGCCACCAGATCATGCGGCAGGTGGCGGATAAACCCTACGGTATCCGCCAGCACGGTTTCACCCACATCCGCCACGTCGATACGACGCAACGTCGGGTCCAGGGTCGCAAACAGCTGGTCTGCGGCATAGACCTGGGCCTCGGTAATCTGGTTAAACAGGGTGGATTTACCGGCGTTGGTATACCCCACCAGCGACACCGTCGGGATGTCGGCTTTCGTACGCGCCCGACGTCCCTGCTCACGCTGTTTCTCGACTCTTTCCAGACGAGAGAGGATCTGAGTAATACGGCCGCGCAGCAAACGGCGGTCGGTTTCGAGCTGGGTTTCACCCGGACCGCGCAAACCAATCCCGCCTTTTTGTCGTTCAAGGTGGGTCCAGCCACGTACAAGACGCGTGGCCAGATGGCGCAGCTGCGCCAGCTCAACCTGCAGCTTACCCTCGTGGGTACGTGCACGCTGAGCAAAAATATCTAAAATCAACCCCGTGCGATCGATAACACGGCATTCGCAAAGCGCTTCCAGGTTACGCTCCTGAGCCGGAGACAGCGCATGATCAAACAACACGACTGACGCACCGGTTGCTTTTACGGCATCCGCAATTTCTACTGCTTTACCTTCACCAACAAAATACTTTGGGTGCGGCGCTTTACGGCTACCGGTAATCACCTGCATTGCTTCGACACCGGCGGAAGAGACCAGAGATTCAAACTCCTGGAGGTCTTCCATATCTTTGTCTTGCGAAAAATAGATGTGTACCAGCACCGCCTGCTCACCGGCATCATAACGGTCAAACAAGCGTAAAACCCTCTAAAAATATCAGCGGGGAACGCAGGATCCCTGGCTCCCCGTGTGGATAACAGTGCGAAACCTTATTCGGTCTCGTCGCTGTCCTGCGCAGGAGCAGAAGAACCCTGCGCGTTGCTGCCATGATGGTAGTTACTACCAGTGCCGCCGCCAGCGTTATTGCTGTGATGAGATACCGGACGGGACGGAACAACAGTAGAAATAGCGTGCTTGTAGACCATCTGGCTGACCGTGTTTTTCAACAGGATCACGAACTGATCGAAAGACTCAATCTGACCTTGCAGCTTAATACCATTCACCAAATAAATAGAAACTGGAACACGTTCCCGACGCAATGCGTTCAGGAACGGATCTTGTAAAGATTGCCCCTTAGCCATTCTATCTTTTCCTTATATGCTTGTTTTGTACTTAGAACCTTGCGATTCTGAAAAATTGCGCACGATACGTCTCAATTGTACACATTCAGTGAGCGATATCACCAATAACCTCAATCACTTCGTTTAGCGCCTGTTGCGGTTTTTCGCTGTCTAACCAGTGAACCCCTTCCCAACCGCGCAACCAGGTGATCTGGCGCTTCGCTAACTGTCTCGTGGCGCAAACACCTCTATAAACCATTTCATCATATGAAATCTCGCCTTCAAGATATGACCACATCTGGCGGTATCCCACACAACGAACGGAAGGCATGTCCGTATGCAAATCTCCACGGGCAAATAACGCCCGCACTTCTGCTTCAAAATCTGAAGCCAACATCTGATGAAAACGCTGCTCAATTCGTTGATGGAGCAGTTCACGGCTCGCCGGGGCGATAGCGAACTGATGCACCTGATACGGCAGAGCGTCTCCTGACGTTTGCGTCAGTTCCGTTAAAGTTTTACCCGAAATGAAAAAAACTTCCAGTGCCCGGGAAAGCCTTTGCGGATCATTTGGATGGATCCGTGCTGCGGCAACCGGGTCAATCTCTGCCAGTTGCTGATGCAAAACGTCCCATCCCTGCTCTGCCGCCTGCTGTTCAATTTTTGCTCTTATTTCAGGGTCCGCCGATGGCAGAGGAGAGAGCCCCTCCAGCAACGCCTTGAAATAGAGCATGGTGCCGCCAACCAACAGCGGTATACGTCCCGCCGCCGTTATCTCGGCCATCTCAGCTAAGGCATCGCGGCGAAAATCCGCTGCGGAGTAGGCCTGCGCCGGGTCGAGAATGTCCAGCAAACGATGCGGAGCCGCGCGCAGTTCGGCTGCGTCGGGCTTCGCCGTGCCAATGTCCATTCCTCGGTAGATGAGGGCAGAATCGACACTAATCAACTCTACGGGCAAAACTTTACGTAGCTCAATGGCTAACGCCGTTTTGCCGGAGGCCGTAGGGCCCATCAAAAAAATCGCCTTAGGCAGGCTCGCCTTACTGACATCAATCATCTTTAAGGGCAGTCATCGCCGTTTGTAAATCAACAGGTTGTAATAATCCACCCGGCGGTGCTTTCACCAGATGCGGGCAAAGGCGTTCCACCTCTGCCAGCACGCTAATCGCCTGCGCCATACTCCACGGTGTATGATCACTGGCCAAATGGCGGGCGATCCACTGCGCAGTGTTGGCGGCATCAAACGTTGTTTGTTGCGCCAGGTAGCCTATCAGTTCAGGAATCAAGTTTTGTAAATTTTGTTGGCGTAAGGGTAAAGGCACTGCGCGAATTGTCACATGCTGTGATTCCAGTACCATTTCAATCCCCATCTGCGCCAGTTGGGCCTCTGCGCGCTGCAGTACCCTTGTTTCTTCAGTGGATATTTTTAGTCGAACCGGGATCAAAAGCGGTTGCGCACAAGCCGCGTTTTCTCCCGGGGTCAGCTGCACCTGTTTTAGCCAGCGTTCAGCAACCGGCAGGGCCAGGAGCATGAGCTTGCCCTCGCGTTCGAGTAACGCCATATCCGGCGCAATAATCGTCAGCACCCGCCCAAAGCTCTGACTATGCCCTTCCAGCGAAGGCGCTTGTACCTCACTGTGCTCTTTACGCGTGACTGCGGGGGTTTCCAGCAGTTTACGGTACAACGCCCCCTGCTGCTTTTGATAGCCGGGCTGAGCGTTGGGATAGTTCGCACCGGTGGGTCGCGGCGCGCTTCCTGCCGACGAGAAACGTGGCGCTTCCGGTTCACGCGCGACAGCGGGCTCGGCAAAATGGTTACGCCCCGCCGCAACACGGTTTTCCGGTATTGGACGCGAAGCGGGCTCTTCTTTTTCCAGCGGCAGCGTGGGTTCAACCTGCTGCTGCAAAACGCTCAGCACGCCCTGATAGATGAAATCGTGCACCAGTCGCGACTGATGGAACCGAACTTCATGCTTGGCAGGATGGACGTTAACATCAACCTGATGCGGGTCGATTTCCAGATAAAGCACAAACGCAGGCTGCTGATCCGCGCCGAGCTTATCTTCACAGGCCTGACGAATGGCGTGGTTGATCAGACGGTCGCGCATCATGCGGCCGTTAACGTAGCAATACTGGATCTCCGCGAAGGCGGCGCTGCTGGCGTTCGGGTCGGCAACCCAACCGCGTAAGGCCAAATCACCGTGCTGCCATTCAATGGCCAGCGCCTGTTCCAGAAACGGCGTACCGCAGATTGCCCCCAGACGACGCTCTTTCTGCCCGCCCTCCGCTACTGCGCGGTACTGGCGCATCACCTTGCCGTTGTGGCTGAGGTTGATGGTGACATCGAAACGCGCCAGCGCGATACGGCGGATAATCTCATCGATATGACCGAATTCGGTCTTCTCGGTGCGCATAAACTTACGGCGGGCGGGAGTGTTGTAGAAGAGATCCAATACTTCGAGCGTCGTGCCAACAGGATGCGCCGCAGGTTTAATCGTGACGTCCATATCGCGCCCTTCGGCATAGGCCTGCCAGGCTTCCTGCTGTTCGGCCGTACGGGAGGTTAGCGTTAAACGGGAAACCGAGCTGATACTGGCCAGCGCCTCGCCGCGAAACCCGAGGCTGATGATCGCTTCCAGGTCGTCCAGAGAGGCGATTTTACTGGTCGCGTGACGCGCCAGCGCCAGCGCCAGCTCCTCTTTTTTGATACCGCACCCGTTGTCCCGAATGCGAATCAGCTTTGCGCCACCACGTTCGATATCAATATCGATGCGGGTAGCTCCCGCATCAAGACTGTTTTCGACCAGCTCCTTCACCACCGACGCAGGGCGCTCCACCACCTCACCGGCGGCGATTTGGTTCGCAAGCTGCGGCGGTAGAACCTGAATCGGCATGAATTCTCCTTAGTTGGTCGCGGTCATCTCACCCGGCAGCACGGCGCTGGCCGTCTGGGCTGCACCGCCCTGCGGCGCAGACTGCAGCGGATGAGCCTCAAAATATTTACGCAGACCGTTATAAATCGCTTCGGCAATTTGCTGCTGATAGCTGTCGCTGCCCAGCAAACGCTCTTCGCTGTTATTACTGATGAAGCCCGTTTCCACGAGGATCGATGGAATGTCCGGCGAACGCAGAACCCCAAGGCTCGCATGCTCCGGACGGCGTTTATGCAATGCCCCGATGCCTTGCAGCTGATTCAGTACGTTGGTGGCGACATCATACCCGACGCGCTGAGAATGACCGAACTGTAAATCGAGCACCGCCTGGCTGAGATACGGGTCAGACTGGCTGTTGGCCAGCACATCGCCCGCACCACCCAACAGTTCGGACTGCTTCTCATGCTCTTCAAGCCAGTTAGCCATTTCACTGTTCGCCCGACGGTTTGACAGCACCCACACCGATGCCCCCGTGGCGTTACGGTTTGGCGCAGCATCCGCATGAATGGAAACCAGGAAGTTAGCATTTTGCTTACGCGCCACGTCTGAGCGTCCCATCACGGAGATAAAGTAATCGCCGTCACGGGTCAATACGCCTTTAAACATCGGGTCATCGTTCAACAGCGTCCGTAGCTTACGGGCAATGGCGATGGTCACGTTTTTCTCGCGCGTACCACCTGGACCAATTGCACCAGGATCCTGCCCGCCATGACCGGCATCAATGGCGATAATCACTTTATCACCGCTGACCACCCGACGCGCGCTGGCCGCCGGGCGCGTCACGGTATTACTGCTGGTGACGCCGGTGATGCGATCGTTGTCGGTTTTAAACGGATTACGCGCAGGTTCAGACGGGCGCGGGGTATAAACCGGCTCTTCCACCCGTTTCGCCACAACCGGCGGCGGTGGCGGTGGCGGAGGCGCATCGGCATTGATGGTAAAGACCACCGTATAATTCGCGCCGTTTTGCTGCTTCACCGCCCGCGTTTTACCCTTTTCGGTCAGATCGACCACCAGGCGCAATGACTGACTGTCTTTTGGCGTGCCGGAACGAATACTTTTGACCAGGTTGTTACCGCTGAACTGCAAGGGCAACCCCTGGATCACACCCGTCTGTTTGATATCCAGCGCCACGCTGCGGCTGTCTGGTTGAGAAAAAGCATATTCAGGGTCGCCCATAAAACTGAACGTGATCCGGGCCTGACTCTCCCCGTTCGACACCTGAATATCCGAGAGGCTTGCCGCACCAGCCTGCGCGCACAGCAGCACTGTGGCAGCCAATAACCAACCTTTAACGTGATTTATCATCCCGTCATCCCTACGCTCAACCGGCTAAACGCGCCAGTAAGGAACTGCCTGATGAGGAAACAGCACTGATGCGCGCCTCACGCCCTTGTGCCTGGTAATCTAAGTGAATTTCGACATCCGGGTCAGGCAACACACCCGCACCTTGTTGCGGCCACTCCACCAGGCAGATGGCATCATTGGCAAAATAATCACGGATCCCCATAAATTCCAGCTCCTCAGGATCCGCAAGTCGGTATAAATCGAAGTGATACACCATGAGATTTTCAAGAGTGTACGGTTCTACCAGCGTGTAGGTTGGGCTTTTCACATTCCCGTTATGGCCTAACGCCTGCAAAAAACCCCGGCTGAAGGTGGTTTTACCCGCACCTAAATCACCATAAAGATAAATGACAGTCGCCCCCTGACAGGCCTGCGCCACGCGCTTGCCGAGTTCTAAAGTGGCTTGTTCATCAGGTAAAGGAATCGCTCGATTAGTCATTTTCTACGTCAATCACATCCGGGTTAACAACACGCCGCAGCGTGCAAAAAAGATCGGTGGCCAGCATACCGCGTGTGCCATACCGTGCAGCCAGGCTGTCAGCCGCCGCACCGTGAGCCACGCAGCCGGCACAGGCTGCATCATAAAGGGGAAGTTTCTGCCCGAGCAATGCGCCGATGATGCCTGAAAGCACATCGCCCATTCCGCCACTCGCCATGCCCGCATTTCCGGCATCAATAATGCCCAGTGCCTCATCGCTTGCGATGACGGTTCCCGCCCCTTTGAGAACGGCAACACCTCCGTAACGTTTTACCAGACGGCGAGCAGAAAGTAAGCGATCGCTTTCAATTTCTGCCACGCTGCAGTTAAGCAGCCGCGCGGCTTCGCCGGGGTGTGGCGTCAGGATGCGATTGTGACGCTTATCCGGGTTGATTGCCAGAAGGTTCAGCGCATCGGCATCCCAGAGCATCGGTTTACGAAAATTCTCGACCTTTTGCAGAGCCTGCTTACCCCAGGCCTGTTGCCCGAGTCCCGGGCCAATCACCACCACATCCGCCCACTCAAGACTCTCTTCAAGGGTCTGCGGCGTAAGCTCATGCACCATCAGCTCTGGTCGGGCCGTAATAATGGGCGGGATATTTTCACTGCGCGTCAGCACCCGGACCAGCCCCGCGCCGCTACGCAACGCAGCTTCCCCCGTCATCCGGATAGCGCCGGCCGTGCCGTGATCGCCGCCAATGATGACCAGCCTGCCGTGGTCGCCCTTGTGCGACGTTGGCCGACGCGGCGGCAACCAGTGGCTAAGTTGAGTCGCATCAAAGCGGGAAAGGTGTGTCTCCTGCCCGGCAAGCCAGCTCTCCAGCCCCAGGGCGTTATGATGCAACGAGCCCACCACATCCCTCGCTTTCCCGGTGAGTAACCCGGGCTTCAGGGCAATAAACGTGACGGTATGCGTGGCCTGGATCACCGCTCCCGGTGTCGCACCGGTTTCCGCCATCAGACCAGAGGGAATATCCAGTGCCACCACCGGCGCGGTATGGGCATTGGCGCGCGCAATCAGAGCGGCTACGTTATCACGGGGCGCACTACGTAACCCCGTGCCCAGCAGACCATCAACAATCAGATCAACATCCTCTGGCCAGACGATATCGGATGCATGAATCACTCCGCCTGCATTCAGCCAGGCTTCCCGCGCGGCGCTGGCTTCTTCCGGCAGCGGCTTATCGCTCTCCAGCGCCAGTAACGTAACGCGGAGACCTGCCGCGACCGCCAGCCGGGCGACAACGTAACCATCGCCGCCGTTATTGCCGTGTCCGCATAAAATGAGCCAGTGGCCGGATTGCGGATACGCACTGCGGGCAATGTTGAATGCCGCCTCGCCCGCCCGTTGCATGAGTTCATAAAGGGTAATGCCAAGACTGTCCGCGGCCTCTTTTTCGGCGCGTCTGAGGTCATCCGCATGCCAGATGGAATGTGGTATACTTGCGGGGTTTTTATTCACAGTATGGTCCGTCATGTCACAGCCCCTCGATCTCAATCAGTTAGCGCAAAAAATAAAACAGTGGGGTGCTGAACTGGGCTTCCAGAAGGTGGGGATCACCGACACCGATCTCTCCGCCAGCGAGCCAAAACTGCAGGCCTGGCTGGATAAACAATACCACGGCGAAATGGAGTGGATGGCGCGTCATGGCATGATGCGGGCCCGTCCACACGAGCTGTTGCCGGGTACGTTACGCGTTATCAGCGTACGCATGAATTATCTTCCCGCCAACGCGGCTTTTGCGCGTACGTTAAAAAATCCCTCTCTCGGTTACGTTAGCCGGTATGCCCTGGGGCGTGATTACCATAAGCTTCTGCGTAACCGACTAAAAAAACTCGGCGAAACTATTCAGCAGCACTGTGTTTCGCTGAATTTTAGACCGTTTGTCGACTCCGCGCCTGTTCTTGAGCGCCCTATCGCTGAAAAAGCCGGGCTTGGCTGGACTGGTAAGCACTCACTTATTCTGAGCCGCGACGCCGGATCGTTCTTTTTCCTTGGTGAACTGCTGATTGATTTACCGCTGCCGGTAGACGGCCCGGTAGAAGAAGGCTGTGGGCGCTGCGTGGCCTGTATGACTATCTGCCCAACCGGCGCTATCGTTGAGCCCTATACGGTGGATGCCCGACGCTGCATCTCTTACCTCACTATCGAACTGGAAGGGGCGATCCCTGAAGAATTCCGGCCACTTATTGGCAATCGCATCTACGGCTGCGACGACTGCCAGTTAATTTGCCCGTGGAACCGCTACTCGCAGCTCACGGACGAAGAGGATTTTAGCCCGCGTAAGGCGCTGCATGCGCCACAGCTCATTGAACTGTTCGCCTGGAGTGAAGCCTGGTTCCTGAAAGTGACGGAAGGTTCGGCCATTCGCCGTATTGGCCATCTGCGCTGGCTGCGTAATGTCGCCGTTGCGCTGGGAAATGCCCCGTGGGATGAAGCGAATATCCGGGCGCTTGAGAGCCGTAGAGGTGAGCACCCACTTCTCGATGAACACATAGAGTGGGCGATTGCGCAGCAAATCGACAAGCGAAATGCCTGCGTGGTTGAGGTGCAACCACCGCAAAAACAACGCCTGGTGAGGGTGATAGAAAAAGGGCTTCCGCGGGATGCGTGAACTATTCACAGCCTGTGAATAAAATTACAAACTCAAGCAGCATCAGGGCTGGAGATGAGGTCAAGTGATCTCAAAAACATTTTGAAATCAAATTTTCTCAAGCATATACAGCAAGTTACAGAGATACTATTCACCCTGCTAACTTTTCACACGGTTTCAGTCATACCCAAAATCTGTGGATAACTCTGTTTACAAGAGTATTTCGGAAGTAATAGAAAACGTCCCCAACGCATTTTATCGCTGTGGATATTTTTGATATCAAGAAGAATTTGGAGCGGGAAACGAGACTCGAACTCGCGACCCCGACCTTGGCAAGGTCGTGCTCTACCAACTGAGCTATTCCCGCTTGGGTGTTCTGAAGCTGTGCGTATCTTGCGATAC
>NZ_LOMM01000020.1:0-31102 GCF_001605945.1 Enterobacter sp. SENG-6 | reverse complement strand
GCGGGAAACGAGACTCGAACTCGCGACCCCGACCTTGGCAAGGTCGTGCTCTACCAACTGAGCTATTCCCGCTTGGGTGTTCTGGTGCTGGCGTATCTTGCGATACTTTTCAAATTTTGGAGCGGGAAACGAGACTCGAACTCGCGACCCCGACCTTGGCAAGGTCGTGCTCTACCAACTGAGCTATTCCCGCAAATTTGTACTGCTTTTGTTGCTGTCGTAACGCGTATTTCTCTGTCGTTACGGGAGGCGCATTATACGAGAAATCCTTTTAGCTGCAACCCCCCTCAACGCGATTTTTTCGAAAATCAGTTCAAGTGCTTATTTAATCGGCAAGCTGAACAATTTAACGACAAAAACCCGGCCACGCAAGGCGCCAGGTCTCAAAATCACAGCTTAATAAAGTTTTCGCGATAGTACGCCAGCTCCGCGACGGACTCACGGATATCGTCCATCGCCTGATGCGTACCCTGCTTTTTAAAGCCATCGAGGATTTCGGGTTTCCAGCGGCGCGCCAGCTCTTTAAGGGTGCTCACGTCCAGATAACGGTAGTGGAAGTAAGATTCCAGCTCCGGCATGTACTTAAACAGGAAACGACGATCCTGGCCAATGCTATTACCACAGATAGGGGATTTGCCCGCCGGGACCCACTGTTTCAGAAACTCAAGCGTCGCCAGCTCCGCCTCGCGGTCGCCCATCGTGCTCGCCTTCACCCGTTCAACCAGCCCGCTGCCGGTGTGGGTACGCACGTTCCACTCATCCATCAACGCCAGCTGATCGTCGGACTGGTGCACCGCAATGGTTGGCCCTTCCGCCAGAATATTCAGGTTTGCATCGGTGACCAGCGTGGCAATCTCAATAATGCGATCGCGCTCGGGATCCAGCCCGGTCATTTCAAGATCGATCCAAATCAGGTTGTTTTCATCCGCGCTCATGTTATTTTCCACCCTTCTCGCATAACCGGCTGTAGCAGGTTAACTAGTATTAATTAGAGTGTATCATAGAGGTTTTGCCCCTTACGGGCGACCAGGAGCCAGCGCGATTGAGTAAAAATAAACTCTCCAAAGGGCAGCAGCGCCGCGTGAATGCCAATCACCAGCGCCGCCTTAAAACCACTTCGGAGAAGGTCGATTACGACGACAACCTGTTTGGTGAACCGACGGAAGGCGTCGTCATCAGCCGTTTCGGTATGCATGCCGACGTGGAATCCGCCGACGGTGAGATCCACCGTTGCAACATTCGACGGACTATTCGTTCGCTGGTTACCGGCGATCGCGTTGTCTGGCGTCCAGGTAAAGAGGCGGCGGAAGGCGTAACGGTCAAAGGTATCGTTGAAGCGGTTCACGAGCGCACGTCGGTACTTACCCGTCCCGATTTCTACGACGGGGTAAAACCCATTGCCGCCAATATCAACCAGATCGTCATCGTCTCGGCGATTTTGCCCGAGCTGTCGCTCAATATTATCGACCGCTACCTTGTTGCCTGCGAAACGTTACAGGTTGAGCCAATCATTGTTCTGAACAAGATCGATCTGCTGGATGATGAAGGTATGGACTTCGTGAATGAGCAGATGGATATCTACCGCAAGATCGGTTATCGCGTGCTGATGGTCTCCAGCTACACCAAAGATGGCCTGAAACCCTTAGAAGAAGCGCTGACCGGGCGCATCAGTATCTTTGCGGGTCAGTCCGGCGTGGGGAAATCCAGCCTGCTGAATAATCTTCTCGGTCTCCAGCAAGAAATCCTGACTAACGATGTCTCTGATGTCTCGGGCCTGGGCCAGCACACCACTACCGCTTCTCGTCTCTACCACTTCCCGCATGGCGGCGATGTGATTGACTCTCCGGGCGTGCGTGAATTCGGTTTGTGGCACCTTGAGCCGGAACAAATCTTCAACGGATTTGTCGAATTCCATGACTATTTAGGGGCTTGCAAATACCGGGACTGTAAACATGATAACGACCCGGGCTGTGCCATCCGCGAAGCGGTCGAGAAAGGTGAGATTGCGGAGACCCGCTTTGATAACTACCACCGCATTCTTGAGAGCATGGATCAGGTAAAAACGCGTAAAAACTTTTCTGATTCTGATAACTGACAACTAAGCTAAGCATCGCTAAAATCGTCCCCTTTTTTCAGGTTCCGGCTGATTACAGCCGGATCAGGAACGACAAAAAATGGCCTGGAGGCTACCTTGTTAAACGCATTTAAACTTTCGCTTCAATACATTCTGCCAAAACTGTGGCTCACTCGCCTGGCGGGCTGGGGCGCGAGCAAACGAGCGGGCTGGCTGACCAAACTGGTCATCGACCTTTTCGTAAAATATTACAAGGTCGACATGAAAGAGGCGCAGAAGCCAGATACCGCCAGCTATCGCACCTTCAACGAATTCTTCGTGCGCCCACTGAGCGACGAAGTCCGCCCGGTTGATACCGATCCTAACGTGCTGGTCATGCCTGCGGATGGCGTGATTAGCCAGTTGGGTAACATCGAAGACGACAAAATCCTGCAGGCAAAAGGCCACAACTACAGCCTGGAAGCGCTGCTGGCGGGTAACTACCTGATGGCGGATCTGTTCCGCAACGGTACCTTCGCCACCACCTATCTCTCTCCGCGTGACTATCACCGCGTGCACATGCCGTGCAACGGGATCCTGCGTGAAATGATCTACGTGCCGGGCGATCTGTTCTCCGTGAACCACCTGACCGCGCAAAACGTTCCCAACCTGTTCGCGCGTAACGAACGCGTCATCTGCCTGTTTGATACTGAGTTTGGCCCAATGGCGCAGATTCTGGTGGGTGCAACGATTGTCGGCAGCATCGAAACGGTCTGGGCTGGAACCATCACCCCACCACGTGAAGGCGTGATCAAACGCTGGACCTGGCCTGCCGGTGAAGAAGAAGGCGCAGTCGCTCTGCTGAAAGGCCAGGAGATGGGTCGCTTCAAGCTGGGTTCCACGGTTATCAACCTCTTTGCCCCTGGCAAAGTGAAGCTGGCTGAACAGCTCCAGAGCCTGTCAGTCACCAAACTCGGCCAGCCGCTGGCGGTCTCGACTGAACCTTTTGTGACGCCGGACGCAGAGCCTGCACCGCTCCCGGAAGAAGAGATCAAGGCCGAACTTGACGCCAGCCCGCTGGTTGACGACAAAAAAGACGAAGGCTAACAACAGAAGGAACGCTGACGTGCGCCCGATTATCGTACTACTGATGGCCTGGTGCCTCAGCATGGGGGCGTACGCAGCGACAGCCCCCGACGCAAAACAGATAACCCAGGAACTGGAGCAGGCGAAAGCGGCAAAACCCGCTCAGCCAGAGACCGTGGAGTCGCTCCAGTCTGCACTGAATGCGCTTGAGGAGCGGAAAGGCTCCCTTGAGCGCGCTCAGCAATATCAGCAGGTTATCGACAACTTCCCCAAACTCTCGCAAACGCTACGCAATCAGTTGAGCAATCTGCGCGATGAACCGCGCGATGTGCCTGCTGGCATGACCTCTGACGCGTTGAATCAGGAGATCCTGCAGGTTAGCAGTCAGCTTCTGGAAAAGAGTCGTCTGGCACAGCAGGAGCAGGAACGCGCACGTGAAATCGCCGACTCGCTGAGCCAGCTTCCGCAACAGCAAACCGATGCCCGCCGTCAGCTCAACGAGGTTGAGCGCCGTATCGGTACCCAAACGGGTAACACACCGCAGAACCAGGCGCAAAATCTGTCGCTTCAGGCTGAATCAGCCAGACTTAAAGCACTGGTCGATGAACTGGAGCTGGCGCAGCTCTCGGCAAACAACCGCCAGGAGCTGTCGCGGATGCGCTCCGAACTGGCGCAAAAGCAGAGCGAACAGCTCGATGCTTACCTGCAGGCTTTACGTAATCAACTTAACAGCCAGCGCCAGCGTGAAGCTGAGCGCGCGCTGGAAAGCACCGAGCTGCTGGCAGAAAACAGCGATAACCTGCCAGCGGGCATCGTTGACCAGTTTAAGGTTAACCGTGAGCTCTCTGCTGCACTGAATCAGCAGGCGCAGCGTATGGATCTGGTGGCGTCCCAGCAACGTCAGGCCACCAATCAAACCCTTCAGGTTCGCCAGGCGCTCAACACCCTGCGCGAGCAGTCTCAGTGGCTGGGCTCGTCCAACCTGCTGGGAGAGGCATTACGCGCCCAGGTTTCACGCCTGCCGGAGATGCCAAAACCGCAGCAGCTGGATACCGAGATGGCGCAGCTGCGTGTTCAACGGCTGCACTATGAAGACCTTCTCAATAAACAGCCGCAAATCCGCCAGATCCGTCAGGCCGATGGGCAGCCTCTCACCAGCGAGCAAAACCGTATTCTGGAAGCCCAGTTGCGGACCCAGCGCGAGCTGCTGAACTCCCTGTTACAGGGCGGGGATACGCTGATTCTGGAGCTGACCAAGCTGAAGGTCTCCAACAGTCAGCTGGAAGATGCGCTGAAAGAGGTGAACGAGGCAACGCACCGTTATCTCTTCTGGACCTCTGACGTGCGCCCAATGACCTTCTCATGGCCAATCGAGATCGTTCAGGATCTGCGCCGTTTGATCTCGCTGGATACCTTTAGCCAGCTTGGAAAAGCCAGCGTGATGATGCTCACCAGCAAAGAGACCATTTTCCCTCTTCTGGGCGCGTTGATTCTGGTGGGCTTTAGCATTTACTCACGCAGACACTTCACCCGCTTCCTGGAACGCTCCAGCGCCCGGGTGGGTAAGGTTACGCAGGATCACTTCTGGCTGACGCTGCGTACCGTGTTCTGGTCAATACTTGTCGCCTCGCCGCTGCCGGTTCTGTGGATGACGCTCGGTTATGGCCTGCGGGAGGCCTGGCCCTACCCGCTCGCGGTCGCCATTGGCGATGGCGTGACCGCTACCGTCCCCCTGCTGTGGGTAGTGATGATTTGCGCCACGTTTGCGCGACCGAATGGTCTGTTCATTGCTCACTTTGGCTGGCCGCGTAACCGCGTGGCGCGCGCCATGCGTTACTACCTGATGAGCATCGGGCTGATTGTGCCGCTGATTATGGCACTGATCATGTTTGATAATCTCAATGACCGGGAGTTTTCGGGCTCGCTGGGCCGTCTCTGCTTTATGTTGATATGCGGTGCGCTGGCCATCGTCACGCTCAGCCTGAAACGGGCTGGTATACCGCTCTATCTGGATAAAACCGGCAGCGGCGACAACATGTTTAACCGCATGCTCTGGAACCTGCTGCTGTGCGCCCCCCTGGTTGCCATGCTGGCAGCGGCGGTGGGTTACCTGGCGACCTCGCAGGCACTGCTGGCGCGACTGGAAACCTCCGTTGCCATCTGGTTCCTGCTGCTGGTGATCTATCACGTCATCCGCCGGGGTATGTTGATCCAGCGACGCCGTCTGGCGTTTGACCGCGCCAAGCACCGTCGGGCAGAGATCCTCGCCCAACGTGCGCGGGGCGAGGATGAGCCAAACCACGTCAACAGCACCGAAGGCACGATAGATGCGGACGAGGTTGAGCTGGATCTCGACGCTATCAGCACCCAGTCTCTGCGTCTGGTACGCTCCATCCTGATGCTGATTGCGCTGCTGTCGGTGATCTTCCTGTGGTCAGAAATCCACTCCGCGTTTGGTTTCCTGGAGAACATCTCGCTGTGGGATGTGACGTCCACGGTGCAGGGTGTGGAGAGCCTGGAGCCCATAACCTTAGGTGCGGTGCTGATTGCCATTCTGGTGTTGATCATCACCACGCAGCTGGTGCGTAATTTCCCGGCACTGCTGGAGCTGGCGCTGTTGCAGCACCTGGATTTAACCCCCGGTACGGGCTATGCCATTACCACCATCACCAAATACCTGATTCTGCTCTTTGGCGGGATGGTTGGATTCTCCATGATTGGTATTGAGTGGTCTAAATTGCAGTGGCTGGTTGCCGCGCTGACGTTTGGTCTGGGCTTTGGCATGCAGGAGATTTTCGCTAACTTTGTGTCCGGCCTGATTATCCTGTTTGAAAAACCGATTCGTATTGGCGATACGGTGACGATCCGCGATCTGACAGGCAGCATCACCAAAATCAACACCCGCGCCACCACAATCAGCGACTGGGATCGCAAAGAGATCATCGTGCCCAACAAGGCGTTTATCACCGAGCAGTTTATCAACTGGTCGCTGTCAGACTCCGTCACGCGTGTGGTGCTGACGGTACCGGCGCCCTCGGATGCCAACAGTGAAGAGGTCACACAGATCCTCTACACCGCCGCCGAACGCTGCACGCTGGTCCTTGATAACCCGGCGCCGGAAGTGTTCCTGGTCGATCTCCAGCAGGGTATCCAGATTTTCGAATTGCGTATTTACGCCGCCGAAATGGGGCACCGTATGCCGCTGCGCCATGAGATCCACCAGCTGATTCTGGCTGGCTTCCGTGAGCACGGTATTGATATGCCGTTCCCACCGTTCCAGATGCGTCTGGAAAGCCTGGACGGACTTAAGACAGGAAAAACATTAACCTCTGCGGCGCGTAAACGCCCGGCGGGGAGTTTGTAAGCCAGCCAGTACCCCCTCTCCCGTGGGAGAGGGGGTACTGCCGTCAGGCTCGATCGACGGTAAAAGCAATCACATCGCCCAGCTGTTCTGCGCCCAGCGCCAGCATCACCAGACGATCCACACCCAACGCCACGCCAGAACAATCCGGCAGACCCGCTTTCAGGGCCTCCAGCAGGTTAGTATCAATAGGCTGCTGCGGCAGACCGCGCGCGGCGCGCTTGCGGTTATCCTGCTCAAAACGCTGCTGCTGTTCGCGGGCGTCTGTCAGTTCGTGGAAACCATTCGCCAGCTCAATGCCCTTGTAATAGACCTCAAAACGCTCCGCCACGCGGTGATCTTCAGTGCTGATCTGCGCCAGAGAAGCCTGGCTTGCCGGGAAGTGGTAGACGAAAGTCGGACGATCTTTGCCAATCTGCGGTTCAACCCCAAAGGTGAAGAGCAGTTGCAGCAGCGTGTCGCGATCTTCTTCAGTATCCGCCACGTTGCTCAGATCCAGTTTTGCCGCGACTTCGCGCAGCTGGGTTTTGTCCGCTGACAGTGGATCAATTTCCAGATAACGCTGGAAAGCCTGCTGATAAGAGAGCGTTTCCGCTTCTGAGCAGTCGAGAACCTGCTGCAGCAGATCGTCTACCTCGTTCATCAGGCGGTACATATCGTAATGCGGACGGTACCACTCCAGCATGGTGAATTCCGGATTATGGTGACGCCCCATCTCTTCATTACGGAAGCTGCGGCACAACTGATACACCGGGCCACACCCTGCCGCCAGCAGGCGTTTCATATGGTATTCCGGGCTGGTCATCAGCCAGAGGTTCATGCCCTGTGAATGGCCGGGGCCAACAAAACGGGTTTCAAACGGCACCAGATGAATATCCGTTACCGTAGCCTGACTCATGCACGGCGTTTCCACCTCAAGGACTCCGCGGTCGGCAAAGAAGCGGCGGATCTCCGCCATAATTGCAGCGCGTTTCAGCAGATTGGGGATGGATGCGCTCGGCTGCCAGGTGGCCGTTTCGCTCATGGGTAATTCTCCGATTTCAGACAAGGGCACGAAGTCTACTCGTTAGCACGGACAGAGACAAATTTTGCGCAATAAAAATCGCATTTCATTTAGGGCAACTATCACGTGACGGAATTCATCATTCACGATGATAAATCACCGCACAGAACAGCAAAAAAATCGAACACGTCAAATTTCCCTGCCGTTCGCGCGGTTATACTTCTTTACCCATAAAGGAGCAGTGGAAACGCTTTCGCAATCGTCCTTGCGGACAGGTGGGCTACCTTTAGTTTATCGCGTTGCGAAATAACAAAAATCTGGAGGAATGTCGTGCAAACTTTTCAAGCCGATCTTGCCGTAATAGGCGCTGGCGGAGCGGGATTACGTGCTGCAATTGCTGCAGCACAGGCTAATCCCAACGCTAAAATCGCACTGATTTCAAAAGTCTATCCGATGCGCAGCCACACGGTTGCCGCAGAAGGAGGATCCGCCGCCGTTGCGCAGGATCATGACAGCTTCGAATACCATTTCCACGACACGGTTGCAGGGGGCGACTGGCTTTGCGAACAGGATGTCGTTGACTACTTTGTACATCACTGTCCAACGGAGATGACCCAGCTTGAACAGTGGGGCTGCCCGTGGAGCCGCCGTCCGGACGGCAGCGTCAACGTTCGCCGCTTCGGCGGAATGAAAATTGAACGCACCTGGTTTGCCGCTGATAAGACCGGCTTCCACATGCTGCACACCCTGTTCCAGACCTCCCTTCAGTTCCCACAAATCCAGCGTTTTGACGAACATTTTGTCCTCGATATTCTGGTCGATGACGGTCACGCGCGCGGTCTGGTGGCGATGAACATGATGGAAGGCACGCTCGTGCAGATCCGCGCTAACGCGGTAGTGATGGCAACGGGCGGCGCGGGCCGGGTTTATCGCTACAACACCAACGGCGGCATCGTCACCGGTGACGGTATGGGCATGGCGCTCAGCCACGGCGTACCGCTGCGCGATATGGAATTTGTCCAGTATCACCCTACCGGCCTGCCGGGTTCCGGCATTCTGATGACGGAAGGTTGCCGTGGCGAAGGCGGTATTCTGGTCAACAAGAATGGCTACCGTTATCTGCAGGATTACGGCATGGGCCCGGAAACGCCGCTCGGTGAGCCGAAAAACAAATACATGGAGCTCGGCCCGCGCGACAAGGTGTCTCAGGCCTTCTGGCATGAGTGGCGCAAAGGCAACACGATCTCCACGCCGCGTGGCGATGTGGTCTACCTCGATCTGCGTCACCTCGGCGAGAAGAAACTGCTGGAACGTCTGCCGTTCATCTGCGAGCTGGCAAAAGCCTACGTGGGTGTCGACCCGGTGAAAGAGCCGATTCCGGTACGCCCAACAGCGCACTACACCATGGGTGGGATCGAAACCGACCAGCAGTGTGAAACGCGCATCAAAGGGTTGTTCGCCGTCGGCGAATGCTCCTCTGTCGGCCTGCACGGTGCCAACCGTCTCGGGTCAAACTCGCTGGCGGAGCTGGTTGTCTTTGGCCGCATGGCGGGCGAACGCGCGATGGAGCGTGCCGCAACGGCGGGCGAAGCCAACGGCGCAGCACTGGACGCGCAGGTCGCTGACGTTGAGAAACGGCTGAAGGATCTGGTCAACCAGGAAGGCAACGAAAACTGGTCGAAAATCCGCGACGAAATGGGCATGTCGATGGAAGAGGGCTGCGGTATCTACCGTACACCAGAGCTGATGCAGAAAACTGTCGATAAGCTGGCGGAACTGCAGGAGCGTTTCAAACGCGTGCGCATCACCGACACCTCCAGCGTGTTCAACACCGACCTGCTTTATACCATCGAGCTCGGTCACGGCCTGAACGTCGCGGAATGTATGGCGCACTCTGCGCTGGCGCGCAAAGAGTCACGCGGGGCGCATCAGCGTCTTGATGAGGGCTGCACCGAGCGTGACGACGTCAATTTCCTGAAACACACCCTCGCCTGGCGCGACGCGGATGGCACCACTCGTCTGGACTACAGCGACGTGAAGATCACAACGCTGCCACCGGCTAAACGCGTTTACGGCGCAGAAGCAGAAGCCGCCGAGAAGAAGGAGAAGGCGAATGGCTGAGATGCAAACACTGAAAGTTGAAGTGGTGCGCTACAACCCGGAAGTGGACACCGCGCCACACAGCGCTTTCTATGAAGTGCCTTATGACGAGCAAACCTCTCTGCTGGATGCGCTCGGCTATATCAAGGATAACCTGGCACCGGACCTGAGCTACCGCTGGTCCTGCCGCATGGCCATCTGCGGCTCCTGCGGCATGATGGTGAACAAAGTACCGAAACTGGCCTGTAAAACCTTCCTGCGTGATTACACCAAAGGCATCAAGGTTGAAGCGCTGGGCAACTTCCCGATTGAGCGCGATCTGGTGGTCGATATGACCCACTTTATCGAAAGCCTGGAAGCCATTAAGCCGTACATCATTGGCAACCCGCGCACGCCGGATCAGGGACCGAATACCCAGACACCCGCCCAGATGGCGAAATACCATCAGTTCTCCGGGTGCATCAACTGCGGTCTTTGCTACGCCGCGTGTCCACAGTTTGGCCTGAACCCTGAGTTCATCGGCCCGGCGGCGATCACGCTGGCGCACCGCTACAACGAGGATAGCCGCGACCACGGTAAAAAAGAACGTATGCCGCAGCTTAACAGCCAGAACGGCGTCTGGAGCTGTACTTTTGTGGGCTACTGCTCCGAAGTCTGTCCGAAGCACGTCGACCCGGCCGCCGCTATTCAGCAGGGTAAAGTGGAAAGCTCGAAAGACTTTCTTATCGCCACCCTGAAACCACGCTAAGGAGTGCATGATGACGACTAAACGCAAAGCCTACGTGCGGCCGATGCCGTCCACCTGGTGGAAGAAACTGCCGTTTTATCGCTTCTATATGCTGCGTGAAGGCACTGCGGTGCCTGCGGTCTGGTTCAGCCTTGAACTGATGTATGGCGTCTTTGCCCTCAAACATGGTCCTGAAACCTGGGCCAGTTTTGTCGGGTTCCTGCAAAACCCGATCATCGTGATCCTGAACCTGATTGTGCTCGCAGCCGCCCTGCTTCATACCAAAACCTGGTTTGAACTGGCGCCAAAAGCGGCGAATATTATCGTAAAAGGCGAGAAAATGGGGCCAGAGCCGGTCATTAAAGGGCTTTGGGCAGTGACGGCAGTGGTCTCTGTGGTCATCCTGTTTGTCGCACTGTTCTGGTAAGGAGACTATTGTGATCAATCCAAATCCAAAACGTTCAGACGAGCCGGTCTTCTGGGGCCTCTTTGGCGCAGGCGGCATGTGGAGTGCCATCATTGCGCCTGTCATTATCCTGCTGGTCGGCATTATGCTGCCGCTGGGTCTGTTCCCCGGTGATGCGCTGAGCTATGAGCGCGTCCTGGCATTTGCAGGTAGTTTTATTGGTCGGGTATTCATCTTCCTGATGATTGTCCTGCCGCTGTGGTGCGGCCTGCACCGTATCCATCATGCGATGCATGATCTTAAGATCCACGTACCGAGCGGTAAATGGGTGTTCTACGGTCTGGCAACCATCCTGACCGTGGTCACACTGATTGCCGTAGTCACTATCTGACACACCAGGCCCGCCCTCCGGCGGGCCTGTTATTTCTGCATCTTCCCCACCAGCCACTGAGCAAATTCACGCATTGCCGGGGTTTGGGCGCGTGACTGCAGCCGCGTTAGCCAGTAACTGCCAAGATCAATCTGCGTCGTAAACGGCTGCACAATGCGCTCGCTGTTCAGCAGATGGGTAAACATATCGACAGGGGCGATAGCAATGCCTGTGCCTGTCTGTGCGGCCTCCAGCATAGTGACCGACGAATCAAACACCATCACCCGATGCGTGGGTGAAGGCGGGTTTTCTCCGGCTGCCTGCATCCAGGCTGTCCACTCGTCGCGCCGGTAAGAGCGCAGCAGGGTAAACTTCAGGATATCGGCAGGGGTGTGCAGCGCGGCTGCAATGTCAGGCGTGCAAAGTGGTGCCAGCGGCGCTGAACAGAGGAACGTCGCCTCCGTGCCGTGCCACGCTCCCCCACCGTAGCGAATGGTGTAATCAAGCCCTTCCGCTGCCGGATCGACGCGATTGTTGTGCGTGGAAAGCTGAAGATCGATATGCGGATAACTGCGACGGAAATCATCCAGCTGTGAGAATAACACCCCAGTGGCAAAGGTCCCCACCACGCCAATTTTCAGCTTCTCCTGCGCCCGATGGTTAGCAAAGCGATCCAGCATGCCTGCGATACGATCGAAGGAGTCATTCAGCACCGGCAGCAGATTCTCGCCTTCGGTGGTTAACATCAACCCGCGCGAAACGCGGACAAACAGCTGGCAGTTAAGGTGTTGTTCCAGCGCCTTCACGTGCTGGCTAATCGCGGAATGGGTCACATTCAGCTCAATCGCGGCATGAGTAAAACTGAGATGCCTGGCGGCGGCTTCGAACGCCCGAAGCGAATTAAGAGGGAGATAGCTGCGTGTCATGGTCCCTTCCGTTAGAAAAATTAACAGCTAATGCTAAATTTAACCGTTTGTCAGCCTCAGTCAAATCACCCAGACTACGAACGTCTGACGGGCCCGGACATCCCCTTGACTCGCTATTACGGAAGATAACTGATGATGAAAAAATCCCTAAGCTGCGCCCTGCTGCTCAGCGTTGCCTGCTCTGCTTTTGCCGCGCCGATGTCAGAAAAACAGCTGGCTGACGTCGTGGAACGTACCGTTACGCCCCTGATGAAGGCGCAGGCCATACCCGGAATGGCCGTGGCCGTCATTTATCAGGGCCAGCCACACTATTTTACTTTCGGTAAAGCAGACGTCGCGGCGAATAAGCCCGTCACGCCGCAAACCTTATTTGAGCTGGGCTCCGTCAGCAAAACCTTCACCGGCGTGCTGGGTGGCGATGCCATTGCCCGCAAAGAGATTTCGCTGGCCGACCCGGTCACGAAATACTGGCCTGAATTGACGGGCAAGCAGTGGCAAGGCATTCGCCTGCTCGACCTGGCAACCTATACCGCAGGCGGATTGCCGTTGCAGGTACCGGATGATGTCACCGATAACGTCTCTCTGCTGCGTTTCTACCAGTCCTGGCAGCCAAAGTGGGCCCCGGGTACCACGCGTCTGTACGCCAACACCAGCATCGGTTTGTTTGGCTCACTGGCCGTTAAACCGTCCGGCATGCGCTTCGAGCAGGCCATGGCGGAGCGGGTCTTTAAGCCCCTGAAACTCAACCATACGTGGATAAACGTTCCACACGCTGAAGAGCCGCACTACGCATGGGGTTATCGTGAGGGAAAAGCGGTCCACGTTTCGCCTGGTATGCTGGATGCAGAAGCCTATGGCGTGAAATCTAACGTCAAAGATATGGCGAGCTGGGTGATGGCCAATATGGCACCTGAGACACTCCCGCAGTCCACTCTGCAGCAGGGTATTGCGCTGGCGCAGTCTCGCTACTGGCGCGTGAGTGCCATGTATCAAGGGTTAGGCTGGGAGATGCTCAACTGGCCGGTCGACGTCAAAACCGTGGTGGATGGCAGCGACAATAAGGTCGCACTGGCGCCGTTGCCGGTCGCAGAAGTGAATCCTCCGGCTCCGCCAGTAAAAGCCTCCTGGGTGCATAAAACGGGCTCTACGGGTGGGTTTGGCAGCTACGTGGCGTTTATTCCTGAAAAGCAGATCGGTATTGTGATGCTCGCAAATAAAAGCTATCCGAACCCGGTACGGGTGGAAACGGCTTACCGTATTCTCGAGACGCTACAGTAAACCATTGCCGGGTGGCGGCTTCGCTTACCCGGCGAAACACGCTGCACAATCTTCCGCAATTTCCCTGCTGTCATCTACACTTAACAAAAAACAGTAAGGAAACTCCTATGCGCATTCTGCCTGTTATCGCCGCGGTGACAGCCGCGTTTTTAGTGGTTGCCTGCAGTTCCCCTACCCCTCCCTCCGGCGTCACTGTTGTAAGTAATTTCGACGCTCAACGTTTCCTCGGAACCTGGTATGAAATCGCCCGGCTCGACCATCGGTTTGAGCGGGGGTTAGAGAAAGTCACAGCACATTACAGTTCGATGGACGACGGGGGTATTCAGGTGATCAACCGTGGATACAATCCGGATCGGCAGATGTGGCAACAGTCGACGGGAAAAGCGTACTTTACCGGCGACCCGCGCCGGGCCGCGCTAAAAGTCTCGTTCTTTGGCCCGTTCTATGGCGGGTACAATGTCATCGCCCTCGACAGAGAGTACCGCCATGCGCTGGTCTGCGGGCCGGATCGCGACTATTTATGGATACTCTCCCGCACGCCGACCATTTCGTCAGAGATGAAACAGCAGATGCTGGACGTTGCGACCCGGCAAGGGTTTGATGTGTCAAAACTCATCTGGGTAGAACAACCGCATTAGTGGGCGCTGAGTTTCAGCCCAATAATACCGCACACAATCAACGCGAGGCTGGCGATACGCGCCAGACTCGCCGACTCTCCCAGCAGCAAAACCCCGGTAATCGCCGCGCCCACTGCACCAATGCCCGTCCAGACAGCATAGGCCGTACCCACCGGCAAAGAGCGCATCGCCCAGGAGAGCAGCACAATACTCACAATCATGGCGGTAACGGTAATCACGCTGGGTGTCAGGCGGGTAAATCCGTGGGTGTACTTCAGACCAATTGCCCAAACCACTTCGAGCAGACCGGCGATAACAAGAATAATCCAGGACATTTCAGGCTCCTTAACTTAACTGCAAGTTGGGGCCGTCCCCGGTGAACGAAACGCTTACGGGTCGTCCCGTAAGGCATAGATTAGGTCACTTATTTTGGTTAACGAACGATTTTTTTTCAATCCCTTTGTGCTGAACCTGTTAAGGCAAGAAATAGCCTCAGTATGGCGCGTAGTTCAGGCATTTATCACTCATCCGACTTCTCTATCATGATGTGCTTTCTGATGGCAGGAAGCCAAACCACTAGCCGACTGCGAATCTATTATGTTCAAAATTCTTTTGATTGACCGATGTCACTTCACCCGCGCGGGGTTTAAAGCATGGCTCAATCATTCCGGTTTGTTTCCCGGGCACTTCGTCGTGACCGGGCTGAATAATCTCATCCTCGCCAGAGAGCATATTCTGCAGTGGGATCCGTCGGTGGTTATCGCCGATCTGCACGGCTTTATGCAGGACATTCACCATTTCCAGCAGCTTTCTTCCCTGTTGAACGCCAGTGAAAAAGTGCCTTTCATTTTGCTGCAGTCGGGGGAGGATAAAGAGATGGCAGGCTTTCTGTCCCAATTTCCGATATGGGCTTCGCTTACCAAAAATGCCGGACTGGAGACGCTGGCGACGGTCATCAACGACGCCCTGACAACTCGCGCAAGCGTTGAGATCCCTGCGGTCGCGGCCCCCCTGCTCACTCGCCAGGAGGAGAAGGTGTTGACGCTGTGGATGGATGGCGCAAGCAATCAGAAGATTGCCACTCACCTGAGTATCAATGGAAAAACGGTCTATACCTATAAGCGAAATATCCGCATGAAATTGCATATGGATACGCGCTTTTCCCCGTTTTTATCTCTGCAGGAATCAGAAAACTGACGGTACGAAACCCGTCCGGGCCCGTACCGTTTTTAAATTACTGCTGAGCTTTTGTTGCCGCGCCGGAGATTGCACTACCGCCTTCAGAAATGTCCTGACCAACGCCGCGCGTGGTATTACAGGCCGTTAACACTGAAGAAAGTACCAGAACTGAAAAGATCGCTGCAATTGTCTTCTTAACCATAATATCTTCCTTTTATAGCCAGAGTTGTTTTGTGTATAGCAACTTAAGAATAGACAAGATCCCGCCAGTTGACGGAAAAGGAAGCATTTTTAGGAAAATTAGACGGGATTAGCTGGCGGCGTGAGAAATGATATGGCCGAGATCCTGGATATCCTCCCCCATTCCACGTGTGGTATTACAGCCGGAAAGCAACGCGCTGGACAGCGCTAACAGAAGCAGAATTTTAACGGTGCGTTTCATCATCCCTGCCTGCAAAATCAGGCGCAGCAACGCTGCGCCTTAACACTTACTTCACGCGAGATACGTATTCGCCGGAGCGGGTATCCACTTTGATCACTTCGCCAGTCTGTACGAACAGTGGCACTTTAACCACGGCACCGGTAGACAGTTTCGCTGGCTTACCACCTGTACCGGCGGTGTCACCTTTCAGACCTGGGTCAGTTTCAACGATTTCCAGTTCAACGAAGTTCGGTGGGGTAACCGCGATAGGCTGGCCGTTCCACAGGGTCACGATGCATTCAGCCTGATCCAGCAGCCATTTGTCGCTATCGCCAATGGCTTTAGCGTCAGCAGACAGCTGTTCGAACGTTTCGTTGTTCATGAAGTGCCAGAACTCACCGTCGTTGTACAGGTAAGTCAGGTTCATATCGACAACATCAGCGCCTTCAGCGGAGTCAGTAGACTTGAAGGTTTTTTCGACACGGGTACCGGTCAGCAGGCGGCGCAGCTTAACGCGTGCAAATGCCTGGCCTTTACCTGGTTTAACGAATTCGCTGGCTTCAACCGCATACGGTTCGCCGTCCAACATGATTTTAAGACCAGCACGAAAATCGTTGCTATAGTACGTTGCCATAAGGCCCTCTAAATTTGTTAACTGGTAGCTAAGCCACAAAATGGCGCATATTGTAACCCTAAACACCCCGTCCAGAGAAGATTGGTTATCGCAACTTGCCGATGTAATCACCAGTCCTGATGAATTACTGCGTCTTCTTGAGCTCGAACAGCATACCGATTTGCTGGCCGGCCGGGAGGCGAAGCGGCTTTTCGCCCTGCGCGTTCCCCGCGCGTTTGTTGCCCGTATGGAGAAAGGCAATCCTGACGATCCATTATTAAAACAGACGCTTACCGCACAGGAAGAGTTCATTACGGCACCCGGCTATAGCACCGATCCGCTGGAAGAGCAGAACAGCGTGGTACCCGGTTTGCTGCACAAGTATCTGAACCGTGCGCTGCTGCTGGTGAAAGGTGGCTGTGCGGTAAATTGCCGTTATTGCTTCCGTCGACACTTCCCGTATGCCGAAAATCAGGGCAATAAACGCAACTGGCAGGTCGCGCTGGACTATATCGCCGCCCATTCTGAGCTGGATGAGATCATTTTTTCCGGTGGCGACCCGCTGATGGCGAAAGATCATGAGCTGGACTGGCTGCTGACCCAGCTTGAAGCCATTCCGCATATTAAGCGCCTGCGCATACACAGCCGTCTGCCGATTGTTATTCCGGCACGTATCACTGACGGACTGGTCTCACGCCTGGAGCAGTCCCGCCTGCAGGTGCTGCTGGTGAACCATATCAATCACGCCAATGAAATTGATGATGCATTTCGTGCGGCAATGGTGCGTTTACGCAAGGCAGGCGTGACGCTTCTGAACCAGAGCGTGCTGCTGCGCGGCGTAAATGATAATGCCCGCGTGCTGGCGGACCTCAGCAATGCGCTGTTTGATGCGGGAGTGATGCCCTATTACCTGCACGTGCTGGATCGCGTTCAGGGTGCGGCCCATTTCATGGTGACGGATGAAGAAGCCCGGCAGATCGTGCGTGAACTGTTAACGCTGGTGTCAGGCTATATGGTGCCGAAGCTGGCGCGTGAGATTGGCGGTGAACCGAGCAAGACGCCGCTGGATTTGCAGCTAAGACAGAGCTAGTTTCCTCTCAGCCTAACCCTCTCCCGGTGGGAGAGGGAAAAAGGCAATCAGTTCGGGCACTTATAGACCTGGCCATTCATCTGGCTGGCGGTTGGCACGAAGCTGGATAACATTCCCTGCGTCGGGCTGCTTACCCCGTAAATCACGTTGCCACCCATCGCCGCGGCCTGGTTACGCAGGGCATTGGCCGCGCCACGCATAGAGCCGCCCTCTTCGCCGTGCTGACCCGACATCCAGTTGCTTTGCTCACCGGTTGCCGTGCCTAAAAACTGGCACTCGTTACCCGGCTTATCTTCCACAAAGCGAACGCCCTGACCCGCTGCAGTCAGCTCATTGCTGGAGCTACAACCCGCCAGCAGCAATGCTGCTCCTACAATCCCTGCACAGACTTTTACGCGCATGTTATTCCTCGTTTTCAATAAGCTGGACAGTAGTTGTCCGTGTGTAAACCTTATACTAAAAAGATGACCAAAAGAAAAACCTCCGTGCGTTTCTGCGAGATATCAAGCACGAATGGTGCCTTCGCCTCCCCTAAATGAATTCTGATAATCACCCCGCGGATATCGTTTTTTTATGCTTTTTCGTTTTTAGTGACAGGCCACCGGCTTATTTTTTGCGCGTGTGGTGACAGGGAAACATAAAAACAGGAGGCAACATGAGTGAAGTATCCCCGAATCAGGGGAAAGTGACGTGGGTAGGGTATCTCGCTTTCTTTCTAACCATCATTTTCTTTTCTGGCTTTTTCGCCAAAGCCACCGAATGGTGGCGAGTCTTTGATTTCACCGTGCTGAACGGCACATTTGGCCAGGTTAATGGCGAAGGCGCCGTAAGCGTCTCTTTTCGCGGCACAGGCGGTACCGGCGCAAAAGATGGCTTTCTGTTTGCGCTGGAACTGGCACCGTCTGTCATTTTGTCGCTGGGCATCATTTCAGTGACTGAAGGGCTGGGCGGGCTGCGGGCGGCACAGCAATTGATGACGCCCGTTTTGAAACCGTTGCTGGGCATTCCAGGCATTTGTTCTCTGGCGCTTATCGCCAATTTGCAAAACACCGATGCGGCTGCAGGTATGACCAAAGAGCTCGCCGATGAAGGCGTTATCAGCGACAGGGAACGAGCGATTTTCGCCACCTTTCAGACCAGCGGTAGCGCAATTATCACCAATTACTTCTCGTCCGGCGCGGCGCTGTTCACCAGCATCACCGTGCCGGTTATCACCCCGCTGGCAGTGATTCTTGTCTTTAAATTTATAGGTGCCAATTTTCTCAGAGCATGGATTGCGCACATGGAAACCCGTCAGATCAAGGAGAGAGAAGATGACCGCCGAAGTGCGTAAAAACCTGATGGATCTCTTTACCGACGGCGCTCGCCGTGGCTTTACCATCGCCACCACCAGCCTGCTGCCAAACGTCGTAATGGCCTTTGTGATCATCCAGGCGTTGAAGGTAACAGGATTGCTGGATATCGTTGGCCGCGTTTGCGAGCCGATTATGGCGCTGTGGGGGCTGCCCGGAGAAGCCGCCACCGTGTTGCTGGCGTCGGTGATGAGCATGGGCGGCGGCGTGGGTGTCTGCGCAAGCCTGGTGGTGGCAGGGTCGCTCAGCGGGCATGACGCCACCGTACTGCTTCCGGCTATCTATCTAATGGGTAATCCGGTGCAAAACACCGGCCGCTGTCTCGGTACGGCAGGGGTAAACCCTAAATACTATCCGCATATTATTGGCGTCTGCGTAATTAACGCTCTGCTCTCTATGTGGGTCATGCAACTGCTGTTCTAAAACAAAAAACCCCGGACAGCGATGCCCGGGGTTTTTTATTAAGAGGTAGCGCCCAACGCCTGATGGCTGCCGGGCGCAGGGGCAATTACATCATGCCGCCCATACCACCCATGCCGCCCATACCACCAGCAGCACCTAAATCAGGTGCGTCGCCTTTAGGCAGGTCGGTCACCATGCACTCGGTAGTGATCATCAGGCCAGCTACAGATGCCGCATACTGCAGAGCAGAACGGGTCACTTTAGTTGGATCCAGGATACCGAAGTCGATCATGTTGCCGTATTCTTCAGTTGCCGCGTTGTAACCGTAGTTACCTTCGCCCGCTTTCACGTTGTTGGTAACAACAGATGGCTCTTCACCGGCGTTGGAAACGATCTGACGCAGAGGCGCTTCCATCGCGCGCAGCGCAACTTTGATACCCACGTTCTGGTCTTCGTTCTGACCGGACAGGCCAGCCAGTTTGGCGGCAACACGCACCAGCGCAACACCACCACCAGCAACCACGCCTTCTTCTACCGCAGCACGGGTCGCGTGCAGGGCATCGTCAACGCGTGCTTTTTTCTCTTTCATTTCAACTTCGGTAGCCGCACCGACTTTGATTACCGCAACGCCGCCTGCCAGTTTCGCTACGCGCTCCTGCAGTTTTTCACGGTCGTAATCAGACGTTGCTTCTTCAATTTGCTTACGGATCTGAGCAACACGGCCCTGAATAGCGGACTCTTCACCCACGCCATCGATGATGGTGGTGGTGTCTTTGTTGATCACAACACGTTTCGCCTGGCCCAGGTCTTCCAGGGTCGCTTTTTCCAGCTCCATACCGATCTCTTCAGAGATTACAGTACCACCGGTCAGGGTAGCGATGTCCTGCAGCATAGCTTTACGACGGTCGCCGAAGCCAGGTGCTTTAACCGCAGCCACTTTCACGATGCCACGCATGGTGTTAACCACCAGGGTCGCCAGCGCTTCGCCTTCAACGTCTTCAGCGATGATAACCAGTGGCTTGCCTGCTTTCGCAACGGCTTCCAGCACTGGCAGCATTTCGCGGATGTTGGAAACTTTCTTATCAGCCAGCAGGATGAATGGGCTTTCCAGCTCAACAGCGCCAGTTTCTGGCTTGTTGATGAAGTATGGGGACAGGTAACCGCGGTCGAACTGCATACCTTCAACCACGTCCAGTTCGTCTTCCAGACCAGTACCGTCTTCAACGGTGATCACGCCTTCTTTACCGACTTTGTCCATCGCTTCAGCGATCAGTTTACCTACGGTTTCGTCGGAGTTAGCGGAGATGGTACCTACCTGAGCAATCGCTTTAGAGTCAGAGCATGGTACGGACAGCGCTTTCAGTTCTTCAACAGCGGACGCGACAGCTTTGTCGATACCACGTTTCAGATCCATTGGGTTCATGCCCGCAGCAACGGCTTTCAGACCTTCAGTGATGATTGCCTGCGCCAGTACGGTCGCGGTGGTGGTACCGTCGCCTGCAGCGTCGTTCGCTTTAGAGGCCACTTCTTTCACCATCTGCGCGCCCATGTTTTCGAACTTGTCTTCCAGCTCGATTTCACGTGCAACGGAAACACCATCTTTGGTGATGGTTGGCGCGCCGAAGGATTTATCCAGCACTACGTTACGGCCTTTCGGGCCCAGGGTGACTTTAACTGCGTCTGCCAGTACGTTTACGCCGCGGAGCATTTTTACACGAGCGTCGTTACCGAATTTTACGTCTTTAGCTGCCATGTTCTTATTTCCTCAAATTCGTACAGTTTCGTGCGTTAATTACGCTTCAACAATTGCCAGAATGTCACTCTCGGACATGATCAACACTTCTTCATTGTCGATCTTCTCGGATTTCACGCCGTAGCCATCGTTGAAAATGACGATGTCACCAACTTTAACGTCCAGTGGCTGCACAGTTCCGTTTTCCAGGATGCGGCCCTTACCGACAGCGATGATTTCGCCACGCGTTGATTTTGCTGCTGCAGAACCCGTCAGAACGATGCCGCCAGCAGACTTGGTTTCAACTTCTTTACGTTTGACGATCACACGATCATGTAACGGACGAATACTCATTGATAGCTCTCCTTTGAGAAAGTCATTATCAGTTATGGATGACGCCGGGCCGCACACGGTTTTCCGGCTAGTGCCCTGAGAGATGGGGATAGCTTTTTACCCCTTCAAGGGGGAGTCGAAAAAAAATTTGCGAAAGTGTTACCATCGGCTCTCTTTGATGGTGGCGGGACGATGTCAATGAGTGGACTCAAGCAGGAGTTGGGGCTGGCGCAGGGGGTAGGCCTGCTCTCAACCTCCTTGTTAGGAACAGGGGTGTTTGCGGTACCCGCACTGGCGGCGCTGGTTGCCGGAAATAACAGCCTGTGGGCGTGGCCGGTGCTGATTGTGCTGGTGTTCCCGGTCGCGATCGTGTTCGCCATTCTGGGAAGGCATTTTCCCAGCGCGGGTGGCGTGGCGCACTTTGTCGGCATGGCGTTTGGCCCACGACTGGAGCGCGTCACCGGCTGGCTGTTCCTTTCCGTCATTCCGGTTGGTCTGCCTGCGGCGTTGCATATCGCAACCGGCTTTGGGCAAGCGCTCTTCGGCTGGCATGACGAAGCACTGCTGCTGGCTGAGCTGGGTACGCTGGCTATCGTCTGGTGGGTGGGCTCACGCGGGGCCAGTTCCAGCGCTAACCTGCAGACGATCGTCGCGGTGCTGATTGTCGCGCTCATCGCCGCTATCTGGTGGGCAGGTGATATTCGCGTCGAGGAGATCCCCTTCCCGGCCATCACCGATATCGATCATGCGCAGCTCTTCGCTGCCCTGTCAGTCATGTTCTGGTGTTTTGTCGGTCTGGAAGCGTTCGCCCATCTGGCGTCGGAGTTTAAGCATCCCGAGCGCGATTTTCCGCGAGCCCTGATGATTGGCCTGTTGGTCGCAGGCACGGTTTACTGGGCCTGTACTGTGCTGGTGCTGCACTTCGACGCCTTTGGCGCAGATAAAGCAGCCGCCGCTTCGCTGCCGGGTATCGTGGTACAGCTGTTTGGCGTAAAAGCGCTGTGGGTGGCCTGTGTGATTGGCTATCTGGCCTGTTTTGCCAGCCTCAATATTTACATCCAGAGCTTTGCGCGGCTGGTGTGGTCTCAGGCGCGCAACAAACCGCAGAGCCGTCTTGCGCAGTTGTCTAAGCGTCAGCTGCCGGTGAATGCGCTGAATCTCGTGCTGGGAAGTTGCGTTGTGAGCACGTTGTGTAGTTACGCGCTTAAGATCAATCTGGATGCACTGATCATTTATGCCAACGGCATATTTATTATGATCTACCTGCTATGCATGCTGGCGGGTTGTCGTCTGTTGAAGGGTCGCTATAAAGCACTGGCCGTTGTCGGGGGAGTGCTTTGCCTGCTGTTGCTGATGATGGTGGGATGGAAGAGTATGTACGCCGTCGTCATGCTGGCAGGGCTGTGGGTGGCGCTTTAGTCGCGCCCGGTAAGCGAAGCGTCACCGGGCAAAGACATTACCGATCGTCTTTATGATCCAAACGGTCGTGTTGGTCATCCTTACGCTGGTATTCCCCTTCAAACGTATCACCCGGGCCGGTGCTGAATCCGCCGCCCGGCATCCGGCTAAAGCGCAGATGCGGCAGCAGCTTCATGGTCAGGTGTTTTTGCACCGGCGGCAACAGCAGCAGCAGACCGAGGAAGTCGGTGAAGAAGCCCGGCAGGATCAGCAGCAGACCGGCAATAATCAGCGATACGCTTTTGATCATCTCGGCCGCCGGGCTCTCGCCTGCGGCCATCTTCTGCTGCATTAACAGGAAATTTTTGAAACCCTGATTACGCACCAGCGACATGCCGATGACGGAGGTGAAAATCACCAGAATCAGCGTCAGCAGGACGCCCAGCACATGGGCGACCTGGACAAAAATCGAAATCTCAATGTAAACATAGAGAAAGAAAGCAATAAACGGTATCCAGCGCACTGGCGTCTCCTGTGTGGCAGGTGCCTTTTGGCCCCTGTCTGAATGTGTTCGCGACACGCGTCTGTAAGAGATGAGGACGGTTAGCTAAAATTCAATCGGTTTGCACGGATATTTTTTTTGGAAATATTAAAGCGGTGACCCATTTCACAGATTAATAATTATCATGGAATCGGGTCGATAATAAGTGATCCAGCTTACGGCAATTCGCTATCATCAGCATATGATCTCGAGCAATTGGCCGATTGAGGGAATAATCGTCGGTCAGAAAATATTCAAAACCACATAAATACTGTGTGTTTAGTACAATCCATCGGCAGCTTGAAAAGAAGGTTCACATGTTAAACAACATTCGTATCGAAGAAGACTTGTTGGGTACCAGGGAAGTTCCAGCGGATGCCTACTACGGTGTCCACACTCTGAGAGCGATTGAAAACTTCTACATCAGCAACAGCAAAATCAGCGACATTCCTGAGTTTGTCCGTGGCATGGTGATGGTGAAGAAAGCGGCAGCGCTGGCAAACAAAGAGCTGCAAACCATTCCTAAAAGCGCGGCAAATGCGATTATCGCGGCCTGCGATGAAGTGCTGAACAACGGCAAATGCATGGACCAGTTCCCGGTTGACGTCTATCAGGGCGGCGCGGGCACCTCCGTCAACATGAACACCAACGAAGTACTGGCAAATATCGGCCTGGAGCTGATGGGCCACCAGAAAGGTGAATACCAGTACCTGAACCCGAACGATCACGTCAACAAATGTCAGTCCACTAACGACGCCTACCCAACCGGCTTCCGCATCGCGGTTTATGCCTCCGTTGTGAAACTGGTCGACGCCATCAACCAGCTGGGCGACGGTTTCCAGCGCAAAGCGGTTGAGTTCCAGGACATTCTGAAAATGGGTCGTACCCAGTTGCAGGATGCGGTGCCAATGACCCTCGGTCAGGAATTCCACGCGTTTAACGTGCTGCTGAATGAAGAAACTAAAAACCTGCTGCGCACCTCCGAGCTGCTGCTGGAAGTGAACCTGGGCGCCACCGCCATCGGTACGCGCCTGAACACCCCGGATGGCTATCAGCAGCTGGCGGTTCAGAAACTGGCCGAAGTCTCTAACCTGCCGGTCGTGCCTGCGGAAGACCTGATTGAAGCCACCTCCGACTGCGGCGCCTACGTCATGGTACACAGCGCCCTGAAACGTCTGGCGGTGAAACTGTCCAAAATCTGTAACGACCTGCGTCTGCTCTCTTCCGGCCCACGCGCTGGCCTGAACGAAATCAACCTGCCAGAACTGCAGGCCGGTTCGTCCATCATGCCAGCGAAAGTGAACCCGGTAGTGCCAGAAGTGGTGAACCAGGTTTGCTTCAAGGTTATTGGTAACGATACGACCGTAACCATGGCCTCTGAAGCCGGTCAGCTGCAGCTGAACGTCATGGAGCCCGTGATTGGCCAGGCAATGTTCGAATCTATCCACATCCTGACTAACGCCTGCTATAACCTGCTGGAAAAATGCATCAACGGCATTACCGCGAATAAAGAAGTCTGCGAAGGTTACGTGTACAACTCCATCGGGATCGTCACCTACCTTAACCCGTTCATCGGCCACCATAACGGCGACATCGTCGGTAAGATTTGCGCCGAAACCGGTAAGAGCGTGCGTGAAGTCGTACTGGAGCGCGGACTGTTGACCGAAGCCGAGCTGGACGATATCTTCTCCGCCCAGAACCTGATGCACCCGGCATATAAAGCGAAACGATACACCGATGAAAGCGAACAGTAACCGTTCAGGCTAAGCTTCCGAAAGGCACGTCACTTGTGACGTGCCTTTTTTCTTTTTAGGCGTTACCAAAATACAACAATTCAATATCAACTTGTTAATAAGCAAGGCAGGTCCTTATGTTTGGAGCAGAACTCGTCATCGTCCTGTTGGCGATTTATTTGGGAGCAAGACTCGGGGGTATCGGCATCGGTTTTGCCGGCGGTCTCGGGGTGCTCGTTCTTACCCTTATCTTTCAGATTAAACCCGGCGCAATCCCGTTTGACGTTATCGAAATCATCATGGCAGTTATTGCCGCTATCGCCGCCATGCAGGTGGCTGGCGGTATGGACTACCTGGTAAGTCTGGCGGAGCGTATGCTGCGCCGTCATCCTAAATACATTACCTTCCTTGCCCCGCTGGTGACCTGGTTTATGACCATTCTCGCCGGTACCGGTCACACTGCCTTTTCCACGCTGCCGGTGATTACCGAAGTGGCGAAAGAACAGGGTATCCGTCCATCTCGCCCGCTCTCTATTGCGGTAGTGGCGTCCCAGATTGCGATTACCGCCTCGCCTATCTCCGCAGCAGTGGTGTTCTTCGCCGGTATCCTGGAACCCATGGGTGTGAGCTATCTGACGCTGCTGGCGATCTGTATTCCGGTAACGTTGATTGCAGTCATGATCACCGCCGTGCTGTGTAACTTCCTCGGCGCTGAACTGAAAGACGATCCGGTTTATCAGGAACGTCTGGCCAAGGGCGAAGTGAGCTTGCGCGGTAGCCAGGTCTTCAAACTGAAGCCGCATGCGAAACGCTCCGTGGTGCTGTTCCTGATCGGTATCGTGGCGGTGATGTTCTACGCGACGGCCATCAGTGACACAGTAGGCCTCATCCAGAACCCGGTTCTGCCGCGTAACGAAGCGATTGTGGTATTCATGCTGACCATCGCAACCCTGATCAGCATCACCTGTAAAATCGATACCAGCGAAGTGCTGAATGCCAGCACCTTTAAATCCGGTATGAGCGCCTGCGTGTGCGTGCTGGGTGTGGCATGGCTCGGTGATACCTTCGTAAAAGCGCACATCAGCGATATCCAGACCGTTGCGGGTGACCTGCTGCACAACTACCCATGGCTGCTGGCGGTGGTACTGTTCTTTGCCGCTACCCTGCTTTACTCTCAGGCTGCCACGACCAAGGCGCTGATGCCTGCGGCTCTGATGCTGGGCGTAACGCCACTGACGGCCATTGCCTCGTTTGCTGCCGTTTCTGCCCTGTTCGTTCTGCCCACTTATCCAACCCTGCTGGCGGCGGTTGAAATGGATGACACCGGTTCAACCCGCATCGGTAAGTATGTGTTTAACCATGCGTTCCTGATCCCGGGTGTGGTCGCGATTACGCTGTGCGTGATCCTCGGCTTTATCATCGGCGGCGTCGTGCTGTAAACCATTTCGGGTTGTAAAAATAGTTAAAATCGGGCCGCTCTGCGGCCCGTTTCATTAATGACCAATCGCCTTGCGTGATATAGTGACCACTTTCGTGATGAGGAGGTCGACTTGTGAACACGCCTGATGCTGTTGTCGTATTGTGTACCGCCCCTGATGAAGCTTCCGCCCAGGATCTCGCCGCCAAAGTATTGGCCGAAAAACTGGCTGCCTGTGTAACCCTCCTCCCCGGAGCGACCTCCCTTTATTACTGGGAAGGCAAACTGGAGCAGGAGTATGAAGTCCAGATGTTGCTCAAAACCAACCCGGCAAACCAGCAGGCGCTTCTTGACTGCCTCAAATCTCATCATCCTTACCAAACTCCGGAACTGCTGGTATTGCCAGTGCTCCACGGTGATAACGATTATCTCTCATGGCTCAACGTTTCCTTACGCTGATCCTGCTGCTGTGCAGCACGTCAGTCTTTGCCGGGTTGTTTGACGCGCCCGGCCGTTCGAACTTTATTCCTGCCGATCAGGCATTTGTTTTCGATTTCCAGCAAAACCAGCATGACCTCAACCTCACCTGGCAGGTGAAAGAGGGCTATTACCTGTATCGTAAGCAGGTCAGTATCACACCCGCTCAGGCAAGCGTGGGCGCGCTGCAACTGCCTGCGGGCGAATGGCACGAGGATGAGTTTTACGGCAAAAGCGAGATTTATCGCCAGCACTTAAGCGTGCCCGTAACGGTGCAACAGGCAGACAAAGGCGCTACGCTCACCGTCACTTACCAGGGCTGTGCCGATGCAGGCTTCTGCTATCCCCCAGAAACCAGGGTCGTTCCGCTTAGTGAAGTTAAAGCGTCTGCCGCCAACGTTGCTCCTCTTCCTGCAGAGGTCAAGCGTGAAGGTGAGCCTGCGTCAGGCCTCCCTTTCTCCGCGCTCTGGGCCTTGCTGATTGGTATCGGCATCGCCTTCACGCCATGCGTACTGCCGATGTACCCGTTGATCTCCGGGATAGTGCTGGGCGGAAAACAGCGTCTTAGCA
Source organism: Enterobacter sp. SENG-6 (assembly GCF_001605945.1). Classification (NCBI taxonomy): domain Bacteria; kingdom Pseudomonadati; phylum Pseudomonadota; class Gammaproteobacteria; order Enterobacterales; family Enterobacteriaceae; genus Enterobacter; species Enterobacter sp. SENG-6. The sequence goes on along the minus strand of NZ_LOMM01000020.1, from coordinate 3,917 downwards.
CCGCCCGCGCGCTACTGCTTGCCTTTATTTACGTGCAGGGAATGGCGTTAACCTATACGGCACTCGGCCTCGTGGTTGCGGCGGCCGGCTTACAGTTCCAGGCAGCTCTTCAGCACCCTTATGTCCTTATCGGCCTGTCGGTGGTGTTTATCCTGCTGGCATTGTCGATGTTTGGCCTGTTCACCCTGCAACTGCCGTCTTCCCTGCAAACCCGCTTAACGCTGCTCAGCAACCGCCAACAGGGGGGGTCAGCGGGTGGCGTGTTTGCGATGGGAGCTATCGCCGGGCTGATTTGTTCGCCCTGCACCACTGCTCCGCTTAGCGCGATTCTGCTCTATATCGCCCAGAGCGGTAATATGTGGCTTGGCGGCGGTACGTTGTACCTTTACGCGCTTGGGATGGGTCTGCCGCTGATCCTGGTCACGGTATTTGGCAACCGCCTGCTGCCGAAGAGCGGACCGTGGATGGAGACGGTGAAAACCGCGTTTGGCTTTGTCATTCTGGCGCTGCCGGTCTTCCTGCTGGAGCGTATTGTCGGTGACGTCTGGGGGATGCGCCTGTGGGCGATGCTCGGCGTAGCGTTCTTCTCCTGGGCGTTTATCGTCAGTCTGGGGGCAAAAAGCGCGTGGATGCTTCTGGTACAAATCGTCCTGCTCGCCGCTGCGCTGGTGAGCGTGCGTCCACTTCAGGATTGGGCATTTGGCACGCCAGTGGCTCAGAATCAGGCGCATCTGAATTTCATCCAGATTAAGAACGTGGATGATCTTAATCAGGCTCTGGCCCAGGCGCGCGGCAAACCGGTGATGCTCGATCTCTACGCAGACTGGTGCGTTGCCTGCAAAGAGTTTGAAAAGTACACCTTTAGCGACCCGCAGGTGCAAGGTGCGCTAAACGGGACCGTTCTGCTTCAGGCAAACGTGACCGCCAACAATGCGCAGGATAAAGCCCTGCTGAAGCAACTTAACGTGCTCGGGCTGCCGACCATTCTGTTCTTCAATCAACAGGGTGAAGAACAGCCAGGGCAGCGTGTGACCGGGTTTATGGACGCGGCGGCTTTCAGCGCGCATTTGCGCGATCGCCAACCGTAAACAACACTTTAAACGGGACAACCGTTGGGAATAACGGAGGAGAGAACCGTGCAACGCGAAGACGTACTGGGACAAGCCCTGCAATTACTTGAGATTCAAGGGATCGCCAGCACCACGCTTGAGATGGTAGCCGACCGTATCGATTACCCTCTGGATGAGCTTACGCGCTTCTGGCCCGATAAAGAGGCGCTGCTTTATGATGCCCTGCGCTACCTCAGCCAGCAGGTTGATATCTGGCGCAGGCAGCTGATGTTGAATGAAGAACTGACCGCCGAACAGAAGCTGCTGGCGCGCTATACCGCGCTGACGGAATGTGTAAGTAACAACCGCTATCCGGGTTGTCTGTTTATCGCCGCCTGCACGTACTACCCCGATCCAGGCCATCCGATCCATCAACTGGCGGATCAGCAAAAACGGGCGGCGCACGACTTCACCCACGAACTGCTGACAACGCTTGAAGTGGATGATCCGGCAATGGTGGCAAAGCAGATGGAGCTGGTGCTGGAAGGCTGCCTGAGCCGTATGCTGGTAAACCGTAGCCAGGCCGATGTGGATACCGCTCACCGCCTGGCAGAGGACATCCTGCGCTTTGCCCAGTGCCGCATGGGCGGCGCGTTGACCTAAGCCAGCACCCCAGCCCAGGCTGAGACAAGCAGGCACAACGCCATCAGCCGCTGAAATCGCACCATCGCCACGGTGGTGCGAAAGAATTTATTTACCGCCTTCCCCAACCACGCCCAGCACATCAGACACACCACCGAGATGGCCAGGAACCACAGCGCCATCAGCGTTATATCCCGCAGCGCGTGCTCGCTTGCAGGGGCAAACAGGCTGACAACCGCCAGCGCCATCATCCAGGTTTTCGGATTTACGATCTGCAACAGGGCTGCAGCTTGCGCGGTAAACCGGGTATGAGTCTTCGCAGAGAGGTTTGCTGCAGGCGCGTTAAATAGCTGCCAGCTCATCCAGCTTAGCCATAACACCCCTGCCCAGCTCATCATCTGACGAATCAGGGGATACTGGCGAAGCACTTCCCCTGCACCGGCACCTGAAACCAGCACAATCATGCTCGCCGCCATGCATCCTCCAAGAATGGCCGGAACGGTTTTTTTGATGCCGAAGTGCTGGCTGTTGGTGAGAATGAGGATATTGGTCGGCCCTGGCGTTATCGAAGCGACAAAGGCAAACAGCAGAAAAGGTATTGTACTCACAGGTGGCTCCTTATTATCAGAGCCATCAATGTGCCGCTATTTTCTGGAAACGTCTGGAAGGTTTGTGCACAGCCGACGGTAATAGGCAGGCGATATACGGTATGCTCGCTGGAACCAGCGTCCAAGGTGGCTTTGGTCGGCAAAGCCTACCGCCGATGCCACATCCACGGGCAGCTCACCATGAGCCAGCAACTGGCGAGCTTTTGCAAGGCGTAGCTGAATAAGCCACGCGTGCGGTGCCAGGTGAAACTCGCGTTTAAAACAGCGCGTCAGCGTGAAGCGGTCGGTTCCCGTCTCACGTGCCAGATCCGACAACCCGACGTTTTCATCCATATGCGCGTAGAGGTAATCGCGTGCACGATGCGCGACGGCAGCGCTTTGCCGTTGAGACGGGAGCCGCTTACGCCAGTGGCAGTGGGCGGTGATCTGAGAGAGCAGATTATCCATCGCGCTCTGCTGAACGATTTTCATCTCCGCGTTATGCAGTGTGGCAAAGGTCTCACCGATGCTACGTACCAGCCGTGGCTCGCGCGTCAGCGTTTGAGAAAAGTGCAGTGAATAGCTGTCAGGCGTAGCGTCATATAATCCGCGCAGCGTACGTGTTAGCCACTGCTCATCCAGATAAAAGGTAAGATAGGTAAAGCCGCCTTCTACAGGTGCGTCACCATCATGGATCTCACCCGGTTCCAGTAAAAACGCATCCCCCGGTTGACTACGATGACGCACGCGGCGGCAGTGAAACTGTTGAGTACCCGAAAGGGTGATCCCTACCAGATAGCTGTCGTGCCAGTGCGGATCGTAGGCATGCCCTTCGAAGTGCGCTTTAATCGTCTCAATGCCCGTCTCTGCATGCTGACGCAGCTCAAGCCAGTCGTTCGCCATACTGCCCTCCTCTTACTATCAGCATTGCTGCAGTGAACGGGTTCTGTCTGGAAGATTTGTGCACTTTCGTCGCATAAACCGACAGATTGCCGCAAACTTAAGCAGTTGAACAGCTTTTCCCTAAATAATGTTGACGCTCGTGCAGGATTGCGGTTTAATGCGCTCCGTTGCCCGGATAGCTCAGTCGGTAGAGCAGGGGATTGAAAATCCCCGTGTCCTTGGTTCGATTCCGAGTCCGGGCACCACTATTTAAAGAACCCAGCCTATGGCTGGGTTTTTGCTTTTCTGCATCTATAAATCCCTTCTTTAGTATTCTTGTTTCTCTTTACCGTGGGATCGTGCGATCTGCCATGCCCGGTGGCGCTGCGCTTACCGGGCCTACAGGTTTTGTAGGCCGGATAAGGCGAAGCCGCCATCCGGCATATTTTCTGGCGTGCAAAGCAAAAAACCCCGCACCTTACGGTGCGGGGTTCTTCTTATTTGATGCCTGGCAGTTCCCTACTCTCACATGGGGAGACCCCACACTACCATCGGCGCTACGGCGTTTCACTTCTGAGTTCGGCATGGGGTCAGGTGGGACCACCGCGCTACAGCCGCCAGGCAAATTCTGTTAATCTGTATCAGGCTGAAAATCGTCTCTTCGCCAAAACACCTTCGGCGTTGTAAGGTTAAGCCTCACGGTTCATTAGTATCGGTTAGCTCAACGCATCGCTGCGCTTACACACCCGACCTATCA
>NZ_LOMM01000019.1:0-71953 GCF_001605945.1 Enterobacter sp. SENG-6 | reverse complement strand
GATACCGCGCTCTACACGACCGGTAACAACGGTACCACGACCGGAGATGGAGAATACGTCTTCGATTGGCAGCAGGAATGGCTTGTCAATCGCACGCTCTGGTTCTGGGATGTAAGAATCCAGGTAGCCAGCCAGTTCGATGATTTTCTCTTCCCACTCTGCTTCGCCTTCCAGCGCTTTCAGAGCAGAACCACGAACGATTGGGGTATCGTCGCCTGGGAAATCGTACTGAGACAGCAGTTCACGAACTTCCATCTCTACCAGTTCCAGCAGCTCTTCGTCATCAACCATGTCGCATTTGTTCAGGAACACGATGATGTAAGGAACGCCTACCTGACGACCCAGCAGGATGTGCTCACGAGTCTGAGGCATTGGGCCGTCAGTCGCAGCTACTACCAGGATCGCGCCGTCCATCTGCGCAGCACCGGTGATCATGTTTTTAACATAGTCGGCGTGGCCTGGGCAGTCTACGTGTGCGTAGTGGCGAGTCGGGGTGTCATACTCAACGTGAGAGGTGTTGATGGTGATACCACGAGCTTTTTCTTCTGGTGCGTTATCGATCTGGTCGAATGCACGAGCAGAACCACCGTAGGTTTTTGCCAGAACGGTAGTGATTGCAGCAGTCAGGGTAGTTTTACCATGGTCAACGTGGCCGATAGTACCAACGTTGACGTGCGGTTTTGTACGTTCAAATTTTTCTTTAGACACGGCTATATTCCTTACTATAGTGCTCTCCCCTCAGGAGAGAGCACGGGACTTAGGTTTTAATCCTGTGGATTACTTACCACGGGCTTCAATAACGGCCTGAGCAACGTTGTTAGGCGCATCATCATACTTCAGGAATTCCATGGTGTATGATGCACGACCTTTGGTCAGAGAACGCAGCTGAGTTGCATATCCGAACATTTCAGACAGCGGAACTTCAGCGTGGATCTTAACGCCAGTTACTTCGGATTCCTGACCGCGCAGCATACCGCGACGACGGCTCAAGTCACCGATAACGTCACCGGTGTTCTCTTCAGGAGTTTCTACTTCAACCTTCATGATTGGCTCAAGCAGAACTGGTTTTGCTTTCTTAAAGCCTTCTTTAAAGGCAATAGACGCTGCCAGTTTAAACGCCAGTTCAGAGGAGTCAACGTCGTGGTAAGAACCGAAGTGCAGACGGATACCCATGTCAACAACCGGATAGCCAGCCAGAGGGCCCGCTTTCAGCTGTTCCTGGATGCCTTTATCAACGGCAGGGATGTATTCGCCAGGAATTACACCACCTTTGATGTCGTTGATGAACTCGTAACCTTTCGGGTTAGAGCCCGGCTCCAGTGGGTACATGTCGATCACAACGTGACCGTACTGACCGCGACCACCAGACTGCTTAGCGTGTTTACCTTCGATATCGGTAACTTTCGCGCGAATCGCTTCGCGGTAAGCAACCTGAGGTTTACCCACGTTCGCTTCAACGTTGAACTCGCGCTTCATACGGTCAACGATGATGTCCAGGTGCAGTTCACCCATACCTGCGATGATGGTCTGGTTAGATTCTTCATCAGTCCATACGCGGAATGATGGGTCTTCTTTCGCCAGACGGCCCAGAGCCAGACCCATTTTTTCCTGGTCAGCTTTGGTTTTTGGTTCAACCGCGATGGAGATTACCGGCTCAGGGAATTCCATACGCTCCAGAATGATCGGGTGATCCGGGTCACACAGGGTGTCACCGGTGGTCACGTCTTTCAGACCGATAGCTGCAGCGATGTCGCCCGCACGAACTTCTTTGATCTCTTCACGTTTGTTAGCGTGCATCTGTACGATACGGCCAAAACGTTCACGCGCCGCTTTCACGGAGTTCAGGATGGTGTCACCGGAGTTAACCACACCAGAGTAAACGCGGAAGAAGGTCAGGTTACCCACGAATGGGTCGGTAGCAATTTTGAACGCCAGTGCAGAGAACGGCTCGTCGTCGCTTGCGTGACGCTCAGCCGGAGTATCTTTACCGTCGTCCAGGATGCCGTTGATCGCAGGAACGTCAACCGGGGATGGCAGGTAGTCAACTACCGCATCCAGCATCGCCTGAACACCTTTGTTCTTGAACGCAGAACCACAGGTTACCAGGATGATTTCGTTGTTCAGAACACGCTGACGCAGAGCTTTTTTGATCTCTTCTTCAGACAGTTCTTCACCACCCAGGTATTTCTCCATCAGCTCTTCAGAAGCTTCAGCAGCGGATTCGATCAGGTTCTGGTGCCATTCGTCAGCCAGGTCCTGCATCTCAGCCGGGATATCTTCGTATTCGAAGGTAACGCCCTGGTCTGCATCGTTCCAGTTGATGGCTTTCATTTTCACCAGGTCGATAACGCCGGTGAAGCCTTCTTCAGCACCAATTGCCAGCTGCAGCGGAACAGGGTTCGCGCCCAGACGGGTTTTGATCTGACCAACAACTTTCAGGAAGTTAGCACCCATACGGTCCATTTTGTTAACGAACGCGATGCGTGGAACTTTATATTTGTTCGCCTGACGCCATACGGTTTCAGACTGTGGCTGAACACCACCAACTGCGCAATAAACCATTACCGCGCCGTCAAGAACACGCATGGAACGTTCTACTTCGATGGTGAAGTCAACGTGCCCTGGGGTGTCGATGATGTTTACGCGATGCGGTTCGTACTGCTTAGCCATACCTGACCAGAATGCAGTAGTCGCTGCGGAGGTGATAGTAATACCACGCTCCTGCTCCTGTTCCATCCAGTCCATGGTGGCTGCGCCGTCATGAACTTCACCGATTTTATGGTTTACACCGGTGTAGAACAGAATACGTTCGGTAGTAGTGGTCTTACCGGCGTCGATGTGCGCACTGATACCGATGTTACGGTAGCGTGCGATGGGTGTTGTACGAGCCATTTGATTCCTCGTTTGTTTCTTTAGGCGTTCAGTTAAGTAACCCAGAGCGGGCAGCTTCTCTGAAGCGCCCGCCTGGTGACTAATACTCCGAAGGGATTACCAACGGTAGTGTGCGAACGCCTTGTTGGCTTCTGCCATACGGTGAACGTCTTCACGTTTCTTAACTGCAGTACCTTTGTTTTCTGCAGCATCAGAAAGTTCGTTCGCCAGACGCAGAGCCATGGATTTATCACCGCGTTTACGAGCAGCTTCAACGATCCAACGCATTGCCAGGGCATTACGACGAACCGGACGAACTTCAACTGGAACCTGATAAGTAGAACCACCAACGCGGCGGGACTTAACTTCTACAGTTGGGCGAACGTTGTCGAGAGCGACTTCGAAAGCTTCCAGTTCATTTTTACCAGAACGCTGAGCCAGGGTCTCCAGCGCGCTGTATACGATTGCTTCTGCAGTAGATTTTTTACCATCTACCATCAGGATATTTACAAATTTTGCCAGCAGTTCTGATCCGAATTTCGGATCTGGAAGAATTTTACGCTGACCAATGACGCGACGACGTGGCATGGGAATACTCCGTTGTTAATTCAGGATTGTCCAAAACTCTACGAGTTTAGTTTGACATTAAGATAAATCAGTTTGGCCTTACTTAACGGAGAACCATTAAGCCTTAGGACGCTTCACGCCGTACTTGGAGCGAGCCTGCTTACGGTCTTTAACACCTGAGCAGTCCAGCGCACCACGAACGGTGTGGTAACGAACACCCGGAAGGTCTTTAACACGACCGCCACGGATCAGGATCACGGAGTGCTCCTGCAGGTTGTGACCTTCACCACCGATGTAGGAAGTCACTTCGAAACCGTTAGTCAAACGCACACGGCATACTTTACGCAGTGCGGAGTTTGGTTTTTTAGGAGTGGTGGTATACACACGAGTACATACACCACGTTTCTGCGGGCATGCTTCCAGCGCAGGCACGTTGCTCTTTGCAACTTTGCGTGCACGTGGTTTGCGTACCAGCTGGTTAACTGTTGCCATTAAATAGCTCCTGGTTTTAGCTTTTGCTTCGTAAACACGTAATAAAACGACCTCATACAATATGAGGACGCGAAATTTTAGGGCTACGTCGAAAAGGTGTCAAGAAATATACAGCGATCTCAAATCACCAGTTCATTTGACTGGCGTGCGTCACAGTAAGATTGACGAAATCAGTATAGCCAACCACGTCAATTTTGGCTGAAATTTGACCAGAAAGACCCCGCGCATCCAGATCGTCCTTTAGCGCAGAGACAGTTATGGGGGCATTTGTAAGGATTTCAACGAAACGGCTGCCTTCCAGCGCAGCAAGTACGCCATCCTGAATCAGCAGCAGGTCATCACCTTCGCGCAGCATGCTCAGTAGCGTGTCGATATCACATTGCCACGGTGAGCGGCTCAGGGTATGGAGCATGGCAGCCTCAGAAAGTCAGAACAGTGTCGTAGTGAGAGAGTTGTTCGCGCAGCGCAGCAGAAGACAGGCACGTGACATCCAGAACAAAAGGCGTCTTCTCATCTAATCCGCGAGCGGCCAGCGAGTCGGCACACACATAGAAGGTTTCAATGTCGTACAGCGGCAACACTTTAAAGGTGGCGATGTAATCCCGCATCAAAATCGCCTGCGGTTGCTGGCCCGCCAGAAGCTGAAACACCCCGTCCCCTAAAAAGAAGACGCCGATCTCCTCGGTCAATGCAGATGTCGCGAGCAGCGCATCCAGCCCTTCTCGGCCCGATGCGCTACCGTGCGGGGCAGTGGTAAAAACAAACGCGATGCGTTTCATCAGAATTGCACCACTCGGTCACAGGTGAGCGCAGCCTGCGCCAGCGCGCCCAGACCACTTAGTGAAAATCCGGGCTGCAGGTTGGAACCGGCTAAACCAAGACGCGCGGCTTCGGTTGTATCAGCCACACCGCGACGCAGGGCCGCTGCCACGCAGATATGCAATTCAACACCCTGCGTCTCATTTAACGCCTGCCAGGCGCGCACCAGATCAAACTCATCGCTGGCCGGCGACGTAAACTGGTTCGCGTTATAGACCCCTTCCCGATAGAAGAAGACGCTCACCAGTTCGTGTCCGGCTTTTAGCAGCGCCTGGGCAAATTGCAGCGCGCTGCTGGCCTGCTGAGTGCCATACGCCGGGCCTGTCACCATTAACGCAAAACGCATTACTTATCTTGCCCCAGGAAATCACCGCTTTTGAACTGGCGAATATAGAGGTAGACCGTATGTTTGGAAATGTTCAGGCGGTCAGCCACCTGATTGATGGCGTCTTTGATATCAAAAATGCCTTTTTCATAGAGATTCAGCACGATCTGACGGTTCTTGGCGTTATTCGATACGTTGCGATCGGCATTCACCTCTTCAATCGTGAACTCCAGCGTCTGCGTGACGAGATCCTCAACTGAAGAGGCAAAGTTAACAGAAGAGCCCACGTCTGGCGTTTCAGGCGGAATAAAGGTGCTCATGATTTGCGAGAATGGCACATCAAGGTTCATGTTGATGCACAGCAGTCCGATCACACGATGCTCGCGATTTCGAATAGCAATGGTTTCTGATTTCATCAGCACGCCGCTTTTGGCGCGAGTGAAATAGCATTTGGAGACGCTGCTGTCCGCGCCGGTCATGTCATGCAGCATACGCAATGCAAGGTCGGTAATTGGCGAACCAATTTTACGGCCAGTATGCTCACCATTAGCAATGCGGATGGCGGAACACTTCAGATCTTGCAGGGAGTGCAATACGATTTCGCAGTGGGACCCAATGAGCATCGCTAACCCGTCCACCACCGCTTCGTAGGATTTCAGAATATCGAAGTCGGTCTGGTCGAAAGGACGTTGATCCAGCAAATCAAGTTCACTGGTTTCGTTGGTTAAAAGCGACCTGGACATGAAAAAAACACTCCTTTTCAGGAGCCTGTCGTTAGGTTTTCAGGGCAGGCTCATTATCTACACGGACAACTAAATTAATACAGCGTACCTGGCACTTTCCAGTGTTAATTATATCTGCCCCACAATAAAAAAAACCGCCGCCTTAAAGGCGGCGGTTTTCATCACATTACTTCTTCGCGTCTGCGGCAGCTTTTTGATCTGCCTGCGCTTCTGGTTTCGCATCGGCTTTCGGTGCCGGTTTGATATCCAGCAGCTCTACGTCAAACACCAGCGTAGAGTTGGCAGGGATACCCGGAACGCCGGTTTTGCCATAGGCCAGATCCGGTGGGATAACCAGCTTGATCTTACCGCCTTTCTTGATGTTTTTCAGACCTTCGGTCCAGCCTGGGATCACACCATCCAGACGGAAGGAGAGCGGCTCACCGCGGGTGTAGGAGTTATCGAACTCTTTACCGTCGATCAGCGTACCTTTGTAGTTCACCACGACAGTATCGCTGTCTTTCGGTGCATCACCGGTACCTTCTTTCTCAACTTTGTATACCAGGCCGGTAGAAGAGGTTTTTACGCCCTTCTCTTTAGCAAAGGTATCGCGGTAGGCTTTGCCTTTCGCTTCGTTGTCTTTCGCGTCCGCTTCCATCTTCGTCTGAGCGGCACCTTTCACACGCGCTTCGAACGCCTGCAGAGTCTGTTCAATTTCCTGGTCAGACAGTTTGCTCTTATCAGCAAACGCATCCTGAACACCCGCGATCAGCTGAGCTTTGTCCAGTTTGATGCCCAGTTTCTCTTGTTCTTTCAGAGAATTTTCCATGTAACGACCCAGAGATGCGCCCAGTGCGTAGGCAGATTTCTGGTCGTCATTTTTGAACGCCGCTTTGCTGTCTGCAGTTGCAGCAGGCTTCGCAGCAGTATCAGCAGCGAAGGACAGCGGCGCGTTCAGCGCAACAGCCATCGTCGTCGCCAGCAGCGTTACTTTAAACAGTGATTTCATCCATATCTCCAGGGCCTGGGGACTCTCACCCCAGCATTAAACGTAAATGAGCTACGTACTATAAAACGTTGTGGAAGAAATCTACAGACAGACTCTCCCGATTCTCGCCACTTTTAAGACTATTTTTGTTTAAATAAGTTTCTTGCCAAAGGGATGGATACTGCACTAAGGAACAAACTCAGTTAAACTTCGCCGCCGCTGGCCCATTATGGCGAATCAGAAACAGACGAGGTGAATGATGAAGGACACAACGATTGAAGCGAGACTGGCTGAACTGGAAAGCCGCCTGGCTTTTCAGGACATCACCATCGAAGAGCTTAACCAGACCGTGACCGCGCATGAACTCGAAATGGCGAAACTGCGGGATCATATGCGCCTGCTGACGGAAAAGCTGAAGGCTACGCAGCCGTCAAACATCGCCTCACAGTCTGAAGAGACGCCACCACCTCACTATTGAGGCGAAAAAAAAGCGGGATAATCCCGCTTTTTTATTTTCCGTTATACGGAATTAGTGGCAGCCACAGCCGCCGTTACCGCAACCACCTTTACCGTGGTCGTGACCATGGTCGTGGCCGTGGCCACCGCAGCAGCCGTCATGGCCGTGATCGTGGTCATGGTCGTGACCGTGCGCACCGTGAACGTGGCCATGAGCCAGCTCTTCTTCGGTTGCTTCACGGATAGCGACAACTTCTACGTTGAACTTCAGGTTCTGGCCAGCCAGCATGTGGTTGCCATCAACCACAACGTGGTCGTCTTCAACTTCAGTAATTTCAACCGGAACCGGGCCCTGGTCAGTTTCCGCCAGGAAGCGCATGCCAACCTGTAGTTCGTCAACGCCCATGAACACGTCTTTAGGAACGCGCTGAACCAGGTTGTCGTCATACTGGCCGTATGCGTCGTTCGCGCCTACAGCAACGTCAAATTTATCGCCAACTTCATGACCTTCCAGCGCGTTTTCCAGGCCGGAAATCAGGGAACCGTGACCATGCAGGTAGTCCAGCGGCGCACTCACCGGAGACTCATCAACCAACACACCGTCTTCTGTACGTACCTGATAGGCCAGGCTGACCACCAGGTCTTTTGCTACTTTCATGATATCTCCTGAGCGTGGGAAAATTGCTGGCGCAGATTGTAGCGGAAATCTGCACCCGTGTACCCTTTAGCTTAAAAAAACTCAGGGCATATCGCTAGTCCGGATGAAAAATGCCGATCACTTGCTCTTCTTTGCGCACATGATCGCGTGCTTCTTTGTCGGCCTCACGCATCTGGTGGCCGCACTTAACACACTCAACAACATCAATATTATTTTCACGCCACATTGCCAGAGTATCTTGCGCCTGGCAGGAAGGGCACTTTGCGCCCGCAATAAAGCGTTTACGTACAGCCATATTTGGTTACCCTTTATTCAAATTCGTCCCAGCAGTCCAGCTGGCGTCGTTCCTGCTGCATCTCGCGCTGGAAAATCTCCTCCAGCTCGCGACGCGCTTCCCGCACGCGGGAAATCTGCGCCGTATCCGTGTGTACGGGCATCAGCTCGCGCAGCATTCGCATATCCAGCCGTCGGAAGTGCATCTGGGCCCGCTGCGCCTGATGCGGGTGCATACCCAGCGAAATCAACGCCTTGCGCCCCAGCTCAAGCGCACTGGAAAACGTCTCACGCGAGAAGTGTTTCACACCCGCCTGCAACAGTTCGTGCGCTTCAACACGTCCCCGCGCACGCGCCAGAATATGCAGATGCGGGAAATGCTGCTGGCAGAGTTCGACCAGCTTCATCGTATCTTCCGGATCGTTACAGGTTATGACGATCGACTCAGCCGCCTCGGCACCTGCGGATCGCAGCAGTTCGAGCTGCGTCGCATCGCCGTAGTAAACCTTGTAACCATATTTGCGCATCAGGTTGACCGCGCTGATATCCCGCTCCAGCACCGTGATGCGCATTTTGTTCGCCATCAGCAGACGACCAATCACCTGCCCGAAGCGGCCAAACCCCACCACAATCACCTGCGGCTTATCGTCTTCCACCCACGGGGCTTCGTCTTCATCGTCAGCCGGGTTTAAGCGGCGCGACAGCAGTTTATCCACCAGCTTCATCAGCAGCGGCGTGGTCATCATCGACAGCGTGACCGTCACCAGCAGAAGCGCCATCTGATCGTCTTTGAACAGTTTCTGGGACGATGCCGTAGAGAACAGCACAAACGCGAACTCTCCCCCCTGGCTTAGCACGCTGGCAAACTGCATACGTTCCGAACTGCGCAGCCCGGATATACGCGCCAGGACATACAGCACCAGCGTTTTCACCGCCACCAGCACAGCCACGCTCACAATAACCCACAGCAGATGGGTATAGAGCACACCGAGATTGAGCGCCATGCCCACCGAAATAAAGAACAGCCCTAACAGCAGCCCTTTAAAGGGTTCGATCGCAATTTCCAGTTCGTGGCGGTATTCGCTCTCGGCGAGCAGCACCCCGGCGATAAACGTACCCAGCGCCATCGACAGCCCCAGCGCGTCCATAAACAGCGCAGAGCCTAATACCAGCAGCAGCGTTGCGGCGGTAAACACCTCACGCACGCCTGACGCGGCGATGAAGCGGAACACCGGCCGCAGCAGAAAACGCCCCCCAATCAGCATGCCCGCAAAAGCCAGCACCTTCATGGAGACTTTTGCCCAGTCAAAGTGATCGTCACCCGGCCCGGCCAACAGCGGCACCAGCGCTAACGCCGGGATCACCGCTAAATCCTGAAACAGCAGCACCGAAAAGCCCAGTTGCCCCGACTCACTGCGGTTCATGCCCTTATCCCGCATCAGCTGCAATGCCATCGCCGTTGAGGACATGGCAAGGCCAATACCGCCGATGGTCGCCGCCTGCCACGAAAAGTCAGTGAGCATCAGCAATCCGGCCAGAATGGCCGCGCTGAACAGCACCTGCGCCGCGCCAACGCCAAAGATAGAGCGTCGGAGCTGCCACAGCTTTGACGGATTAAGCTCCAGGCCAATGATGAACATCAGGAAGACCACACCCAACTCGGAGAAATGGAGAATTTCATCGACATCGCTGATGAATCCCAGCCCCCAGGGGCCAATCGCGATCCCCGCCAGCAGATACCCGAGTACCGCGCCAATACCGAGCCGTGCGGCCAACGGTACAGCCACCACCGCGGCAAACAAAAACAGCACCCCGGCGAGGAGTAAATTCGATCCTTCCATTAACGCCCTCCTGCCGGAATCGGTGATGCCAGCCATTCTCCGTACGCTCTGGCGTGGCTCGCCAGCGCCTTCGGATCCTGACGCCGTGCCCAGTAGACAATAATCGGGCTCATCCAGTGCATTCGGCACATCGCCGCCGTCAGTTCAAACGGTCGCAGGATATCGCTCATCGGATAACGGTTAAGGCCATCGTAGCGGTAGGCGCTCTCCGGCTCACCGGTGGTAATCACACTACGCCAGTACTTTCCCGCCAGTTGGTTGCCCCCCACCCCGCTGGAAAACCCCCGGCTCAGCACCCGATCCAACCACTCTTTCAGCAGGGCCGGACAGCTATAGGTATAGAGCGGATGCTGGAACACAATCACATCATGCTGACGCAGCAATTCCTGCTCGTACGGAATATCGATAAAGAAATCAGGGTAGTGCGCGTAGAGATCGTGCACCGTCACGTTACTGAGCTGAGTAGCCGGCTTAAGCAGGACGCGGTTTGCCACCGAGTCCTGAGATTCCGGATGGGCATACAGCAGCAGCACTTTTGCTGTCTGAGACATCACTCCCCTCCCGGTTCTGTTTCTGTTTTTGTGTATCGTCGTTGTTTTGGGCTACCATGGCGGCCCGGTGCGGAAAATGGCCCACACCTTACATTATCATAATGACAAATTAACATAGTCGGAACATACGGCGCTTCTATGATTGTTTTCTCCTCGTTACAAATTCGCCGCGGCGTGCGCGTCCTGCTGGATAACGCCACCGCCACCATTAATCCAGGTCAAAAAGTGGGTCTGGTCGGCAAAAACGGCTGCGGTAAATCCACCCTGCTGGCGCTGCTGAAAAACGAGATTAGCGCGGATGGCGGTAACTTTACTTATCCGGGAAACTGGCAGCTCGCCTGGGTAAACCAGGAGACGCCCGCCCTGAGTGAGCCGGCGCTCGACTATGTTATTGATGGCGATCGTGAATACCGTAAGCTGGAAGCGGAACTGAACGCCGCCAACGAGCGCAACGATGGCCACGCCATCGCCACCGTCCACGGCAAGCTGGACGCCATCGACGCGTGGACCATTCGCTCCCGCGCCTCCAGCCTGCTCCACGGCCTGGGGTTCAGCAACGAACAGCTTGAACGTCCCGTCAGCGACTTCTCCGGTGGCTGGCGTATGCGTCTTAACCTGGCGCAGGCGCTGATCTGCCGCTCCGATTTGCTGTTGCTCGATGAACCGACCAACCACCTCGATCTCGATGCGGTCATTTGGCTGGAGAAGTGGCTCAAGAGCTATCAGGGCACTCTGATTCTGATCTCCCACGACCGCGACTTCCTCGATCCGGTGGTGGATAAAATCATTCATATCGAACAGCAAAATATGTTCGAGTACACCGGTAACTACAGCTCTTTCGAACGCCAGCGCGCAACGCGCCTCGCTCAACAGCAGGCGATGTACGAAAGCCAGCAGCAGCGCGTGGCGCATCTGCAGAGTTTTGTTGACCGCTTCAAGGCCAAAGCCTCAAAGGCCAAGCAGGCCCAGAGCCGCATCAAGATGCTGGAACGCATGGAGATGATTGCCCCGGCGCATGTGGATAACCCGTTCCACTTTAGCTTCCGCGAGCCGGAGAGCCTGCCAAACCCGCTGCTGAAGATGGAAAAAGTGAGCGCCGGATACGGTGATCGCATCATCCTCGACTCCATCAAACTCAACCTGGTGCCGGGTTCGCGCATTGGTCTTCTGGGGCGTAACGGTGCCGGTAAGTCAACGCTCATCAAACTGCTGGCGGGCGAGCTTAACCCGGTAAGCGGCGAAATCGGTCTGGCGAAAGGCATCAAGCTTGGCTACTTCGCCCAGCATCAGCTGGAGTTTTTACGCGCGGATGAATCCCCTATCCAGCATCTGGCACGTCTGGCGCCGCAGGAGATGGAGCAGAAGCTGCGCGACTACCTCGGCGGCTTTGGCTTCCAGGGTGATAAGGTCACTGAAAACACAGAGCGTTTCTCCGGCGGCGAAAAAGCGCGTCTGGTGCTGGCGCTGATCGTCTGGCAGCGCCCGAACCTGCTGCTGCTCGATGAACCGACCAACCACCTCGACCTTGACATGCGTCAGGCGTTGACCGAAGCGCTGATTGAGTTTGAGGGCGCGCTGGTTGTGGTCTCGCACGATCGGCACCTGATCCGCTCCACCACGGACGATCTCTATCTGGTGCACGACGGTAAAGTCGAGCCGTTTGACGGCGACCTGGAAGACTATCAGCAGTGGCTGACGGACGTGCAGAAGCAAGAGAACCAGCCGGAAGAGTCGGCGAAAGAGAACGCCAACAGCGCGCAGGCGCGTAAAGATCAGAAGCGTCGTGAAGCTGAACTGCGTACTCAGACTCAACCACTGCGTAAAGAGATTGCCCGTCTCGAAAAAGAGATGGAAAAGCTCAACGCCACGCTTGCCGCCGTTGAAGAGAAGCTGGGCGACAGCGAACTGTATGACCAGAGCCGTAAAGCGGAGCTGACCGACTGTCTGCAAACCCAGGCGAAGACCAAATCCAGCCTCGAAGAGTGCGAAATGGCATGGCTGGATGCCCAGGAACAGCTGGAAGCGATGCTGCAGGCTGACTGACACGCCGGGAGGGTTATGGGTTTCGATATCACGAGCGACATTACATTCCGTAAGCTCAGCATCTTCATGACGTTTATGGAGAAGGGCAATATCGCGCGTACTGCCGAAACGCTGGGTCTGAGCGGCGTCAGCGTGCATCGTGCACTGCATACTCTGGAAGAGAACGTTCGCTGTCCGCTCTTTACCCATAAGGGACGTAACCTGATTGCCCTTCCGTCCGCCTGGACGCTGCTGGAGTATTGTCAGGAAGTTATGCAGGTGATGGAGCGCGGGCTGGAAGAGTCCCGTAAAGTTGCCGGTATTGGTCAGGGACGGTTGCGCGTCGGCACGCTCTACTCGCTGACGCTGGAAACCGTGCCGCGCCTGATCATGGGCATGAAGCTGCGTCGCCCGGATCTGGAGATGGATCTGACCATGGGCTCTAACGATACGTTGCTGCATATGCTTGACGACGGTACGCTGGACGCGATCCTCATCTCGATTTCCGAAAGCAATATCGACCGCAACAGCCTTGAAGTCCTCCCCCTGTTTCATGATGACATTTTCCTGGCCGCGCCTGCCTCTGCCACGCTGAATACCAGCGGGCTGGCGGATTTACGCGATTACAAAGATCAGAAATTTGTCTCGCTGGCAGAAGGGTTTGCCACCTATGCGGGGTTCCAGGAGGCATTTCATATCGCCGGATTTGAACCGGAAATCGTCACCCGCGTGAATGACATTTTCTCAATGCTCAGCCTGGTTCAGGCGGGCGTCGGCTTTACGCTGATGCCGGGCAGGATGAAGAAGGTCTACGAAAATTCGGTGCAGCTACTGAAGCTGGCAGAACCGTACCAGATGCAGCAGCTTATCGCGATTGTGTTCGCCCGCAACCGCGAGCAGGACCCGAGCCTGCGGGCATTAGCCGCCGAAGGGCGGATGTATGCGCGCAGCCTGCAGGAAAGTGTGTGATACAAAACAAGGCAACCGAACCCGTAGGCCCGGTAAGGCGTAGCCGCCACCGGGCTAAAAATTCACGCACGAAGCCTTCCTGCCAGATGCACCGCCACATCCACACCGCTGCGCTCGAGTGATATGGTCTCCCCTTCCCACGCCGCCTGACGTGTCAGGCAGGTCAGGACGCCACCGGGCGGCATCTCGATCGCCAGCCGGGCTTCACGTTCATTCGCGGCAATCACCGCCTCCTGCCAGCGCACGGTGCGCGCCATGTTCATGGCAAGATCGTCCGCGATTTTCTCCGGCTGCCAGAGCACGCGTCCGGTGCTGCCGCTCAGATACGCACAGCGCGGTCGGGAAAGGGTGACCGCTTCAAACGCCGAGGCCAGCTTTTGTGCCGGCTTCGCCAGCAGTTCACAATGGGATGGCACGCTGACTGCCAGCCTTTGCACTTTGCTCGCCCCCTTTTCCAGAGCGCGTTTTGCCACCTGCGCCATCCCTTCATCGGATCCGGCAATCACGATCTGCGTTTCGGCATTCAGGTTAGCAATATACGTTCCGCTACCCTCGATAAGCTGTTCCACCTGCGGCAGGGTTAAGCCCATGATGGCCGTCAGGCCGTAGCCGTGGGGCCAGGCCTGTTCCATCAGATCGCCACGCAGCGCCACCAGCTTAAGGGCGTCCGTAAATTCCAGCGCCCCTGCTACTACCGCCGCGGGATAAGCGCCAATCGATAAACCGCTGACGATGTCAGGCGACACGCCACGTCGCTCCAGTTCGCGCGCCCAGGACACGCCAGCAATCAGCAGAGAAAGCTGAACCGCACGGGTATGGGTTAACGAGGCGGCACTGTCCAGCGTATCAACTTCGTTGCCCAGCACCTCACGCGCCTGAGCCAGTTCCGTTCCCGGCAGGTTTTGCAGCATACCTTCATGCTGCGTACCCTGCCCCGGAAAGGTAAACAGTATTTTCATCACTCCTCCCTGCGCCATGGGTCTGCCACCAGGCGTGGCCCACGGCGGGTTTTCTGCAGCGTTTTGCCATCGCGCAGCCACTCCGCCAGCGCGAATCCCCCCTCTGGTGTATCCACCTGGGTATCAGCCCGGCACAGCGCACCACTCAACTGCGACTGCCAGGCGGTAAACGCGTCGGGTGATATCGGCTGCGGGGCGCGGATCAGCAGATCAAGATCGCTGTCGGCATGGATCACCGGAATGCCGGTCGCCAGCGCATAGCCGGTGCTGCCGGTTATGCCCCATGTCCAAGGCCACGACTGCTGAGCAAGCTGTAACGCCACCTGAACCGGTGGCTGGGTGACAAACGGCGAACGCAGCAGATCGGCGGTGACGCACAGCTCTTCAGGTGACACCACGCGTAACACATTCCCGGGCTTCACCCATCCAGCCGCCCGCTGGTCGCGGCGCAGTCCGCGCACGCCAACGGGGATTCGGTCATCGTTATCAACATCACGCCGCACCACCACCGGCAGGCCGGTATGCCAGGCGGCATCCACCCAGGTTTCAGTAATACCTTCCAGCGCGTCGCGCGAGGTAAGCCAGATGAGGTCGTGGGGGCGTAATGTTGTGGTCATGATTACATTCCTGAAGTCAGCGAGATAAACAGCGGCAGCGACAGGATACACAGGACTGAGCTTAACAGCAGTACCGCTTCTGCATCCGGTGACTGCACGCCAAAGCGGTTACCAAACACGACCCCGAAGAAGCCCGCAGACAGTGCAATCATCAGAATGGCGGTGATCGCCACGGAGCCGTGCAGACCGAAGATTAAAACGATACCCCAGGCAATGGCTGGCTGGATCAGCAGCTTAGCGATGGTGGAAGTGATCACCATGGTGTTGATCTGCAGCTTACGGGCAGAGAGGATCACCCCAGTCAGGAACAGCGCCGCAGCGGTGGCAGACAGCCCCAACGGTTTAATTGCAGAGAGGACCAGTTCCGGCATTTTGATGCCGATGGCGGATAAAATCACGCCCAGCAGAGGCCCCATCACGATCGGTTTTTTAATGGATCGCCACATCAGCACCGGCAGCATAGAGAGGGTTGAGCCGGAGGTATTGCCCTCAGCGCGCGCTTTTTCCCGCTCCAGGATCAGCAAACAGAACGGCGTCATCAGCACGGACCCGCAGGCAATAGAGACCGCCACAGACAGAGACGTGGTAGATCCTTCACCCAGCACGCTGCCCAGAATCGGCAGACCAAGCGCCGCATAGTTTGGCAGCGCGACGGTGAGCGTCAGCACGGCCGCATCCTGGGGGGATTTTTTAAAGACCTTCGTGGCAAGGAAATAGATGGCTGCGTAGGTGATCCACATCGCCAGGGTCAATACCAGGATCAGTGGCGACTGCGCCACGATGCCGGTCCACGGGGTTTGTACGGTCGCGCTGAACAGCGCGGCAGGCAGCGCAAAATCCATGACGAAGATATTGAGCAGGGAAACATTTTTGTTATCGACCATCTTTGCCTTACCGGCCCAGAATCCCAGCAGCATGATGACGAAAATCGGTGCGAGAGCATGAACAATTACGTAAGTCATAAATCACCTGTGATTAAAAAGAAGTAGCACTGGCGCGATGATTATTATTTTCAGGATGCAGTTTCCCGCACGGGCGTAACGGATACGCCCGTGAGGTTGTGCATCTGGCAGGTCTCTTTTTACTTACCAGCTGGCGCGCATACGTTCGCGTACAAGCGCCGAGCTGCGGCGATTGTCAGCACCCAGACGGCTTTTCAGCGTCGGATCCTGACGAGCGTCACTGATGGCCTGTTGCAGGGTGGTTTTCACCAGCGTCAGGTCGCTATCGGATGGGGCATCCGGGTTGCTGATATCCAACAGGCTCGAGAGCAGCCCCAGCGTGGCGTAGTTGCTGATGTCATACGCCATAGGTGGAATAGTGGCGGCCAGTTTTTCCAGCGCCTCCACGCTGCGCAGGGTGATCCGCGCGGCAGACGCTTTCCCCATGGCATGGATGAGCACGCCTTTATCGTTAAAAGCAATCAGGCGGTTGGCCTGGTAGCCATGCGCCAGAAACGCGCCGGACATGGCTTTACCCACAATCAGGCCAATCACCGCATGACCCGCCAGGCGCGCGTTGGCGTAGGCGGCCGCAGCGCCTGCCAGCGCCTGGTGGATACCAAACGCCTCTTCGCGACGGCCATAAGCCTGGCTTGGGACGTCGATCACCGCCACAATCGGGCGCTTAACGGCTTTATCAGCATCTGCCGCGACGGTTTCGCTGACCACTTTCGCCAGCGTCCAGCCTTCAAGCAGGCCGACTTCCCCTTTCGCCGCGCGCGGGAAGTGGTTGTTGGCATCCGGCACTACGGCGATAAAACGCACCGTTTCACCGTTCAGCTCGCCGTCTGCCGCCTGCACGGACGGGCACAGCCCCTCAATACGTTTAGCATTCGGGGCGAGGGTTTCCAGCCAGCGTTCGCCACGGCTCATTGCGTTACTCATCATTTCACCTCCCGGGCAAAAAGCGCGTTAATCTGTTCGGCATCGGCCTGTTTGCGGGTGTCGAAATTCATCAGGCGGTTCAGGTAATCGTCGTAGTTATCGGTGCGATGTTTTGCCGGGACGCCTTTGGCGATGGCCTCGTTCATCGCGGCTTTCACCGCATTCACGCCATCGCCGACCAGCGCGTCCACCAGCCCGCTCTGATAGCGCACCTCACCGCCGGTCATGCTCCAGATAAACGGACGGTCGCGGGAGTCGTACTCTTCAATGCCCGCTTCCTGCTCAATAACCTGCGGACCGTTTAACCCCAGACGCGCTTCGCGGGTCACAATCAGGTAGCTGCAAAGCGCCGCCGCGATGGACATGCCGCCGAAGCAGCCCACGGTCCCGGCCACAATCCCGATAACGGGCGTGTAGCGACGCAGGTCAACAATCGCCGCGTGGATATCGGCAATCGCCGCCAGGCCGAGGTTAGCTTCCTGCAGGCGTACGCCGCCGGTTTCGAGGCACAGCACCGCCTGAGTCGGAATGCCGTTGCGGTTATCTTCCGCCGCCAGCTCCAGCGCTGCGGCCATTTTCGCGCCGGAGACCTCGCCCATGCTGCCGCCCTGGAACGCGCCTTCAATCGCCACGACGACCGCAGGCTGGCCGTTGATAGTCCCTTTCGCGACCACCATGCCGTCATCGGCCTGCGGCACAATGCCCTGTGGCCCCAACCACGGAGAGATAATGCCTGCAAACGGATCCAGCAGTTCGCGGTAGCTGCCCTCGTCGAGCAACGCCTGCGCACGCTGGCGCGCTTTTAATTCGATAAAGCTGCTGTCATCACGCATGGCTCACCCCTTCAAAAACCTGTTCGATACGAATGCGCGCCACGCCCGGCGTCGCGCCAAAGTCGTGGATGGTCAGTTTGCCTGCGGGCAGACTGCTGACGGTCTCCAGGCGGCTGAATAATGCCTCCCAGCGTCCGCGGCTGTTGTCGACGGAGGTGGTGATATCAATGGTTAAGGTCTGGCCCGGTTCGGCGGTGAACAGCACCTCCATATCCCCGGATCCAACTACCCCTGCCAGCGCCCGGCCGCTTAACGTGCGGCTGGCTGGCATGGTCAATGTGATTTTTTCCATAACATCCTCTTAATGCTTTGAATAGGGCGTTTCGACACGGTCAAGAAACAGCGTGGCGGCGAGCAGGTCGGCGGCACCACCCGGTGAGGCATTGAGCGTCAGCATCTGGCGATCTAACCGCGCCAGCGCCTGCTGCCCCGCGAGCGTTGTGCATCCTCCGGCGTTCAGTACCGCCCGGGCGCCGTTCTGCATGGCGTCCAGCCCCTCCATTCCGGCGCGCGACAGCACGCAGGTATCGGTGAGCGAAGTCATGATTGCCATCAGCGCGTCGAGTCTGGCGTTTGTTTCGCTGCTGCCGTTGAGACGGCTCAGGCGAAGCTGCGGCAGCGCGCGCTGCATGATGTGCGGAAACGCCTGCTGAGCCTCTTCACGCGCGCCCGGTACGCGGTAGCGGTGCGTGGCGCGTAACCCCTTACTGAACACCTTCGGTGCGGCGTCGTCCGGGAGTTTCGCCAGCTGTGCGGCGGTGTTAGCGACGGTTTGCGCGCGGGCATCGCCGCCCAGCATCGCCACCGCGCTCACCAGCAGTCCCAGCGCCCAGATTGCGCCACGGTGCGTATTCACGCCGTCGGTGGCGATCATCATCTGCCGTTCGCCTTCACGGCCAAGGCGGCCAACGGTTTGCCGTAGGGCAATATCCGCCGGACGCTGCCAGCTCTGCTGCGCCAGCGCCTGAAACGTGGAGGTCAGGCTGTGCGCGGAGCGCTCCATCAGCGCAAGCGATAAATCGTGGTGCGCGCCGTTCCCCCGACTGTCCACCAGACCGGGTTTCGGGCTTAAGCGTGCTTCGTCAATCAGACACTGCGTGGCGGTTCGCGCCAGCCATTCGGCACCGCCTTCAACCTGAATCTGGGGCAGAAGTGTCATTACCAGCTCCGGAATTTCGCAGGTGGGTTGTAGAGACCGCCGGACCACTCAACGAGGTCAGCCACGCTACCCGCCGCCAGCAGAGAGCGGGTGGCATCGGTACGGCGAATCCCCATGTCTTCCGGGTACACGACCTTACCGCTCTGGCGCAGTTCCGCCACGCGTCTGGCATCCACGCCCAGACCGATATCGGTGATACCGGCCACGGCTGCGACCATGGCGCGACGCTCTTCCAGATCTTTTGCCCGGTAGAGGTAGGCAATCCCCTCTTCCGTCAGCACGTGGGTGACGTCATCGCCGTAAATCATCACCGGTGCCAGCGGCATGCCGGAGGCTTTCGCCACGTCAACGGCGTCCAGTTTTTCCACGAAGGTGGGCTTCACGCCCGCCTGGAAGGTTTCCACCATCTGCACGACCAGTTTTTTACCGCGTTGCATCGGGTCGGGTTCGGTGATCATGTTCAGCCAGGCCGGAGTGGCGTGGCGACGGCCGTGTGGATCATGGCCCATGTTCGGCGCGCCGCCGAAGCCGGAGAGACGACCGCGGGTCACCGTTGAGGAGTTGGCGTAACCATCCACCTGCAGGGTTGAGCCGATAAACATATCCACCGCGTACTGGCCCGCCAGCTGGCAGAAGGCGCGGTTGGAGCGCATGGAGCCGTCAGCACCGGTGAAGAAGACGTCCGGACGGGCGCGGATGTACTCTTCCATCCCCAGTTCGCCGCCGAAGCAGTGCACGCTCTCCACCCAGCCGCTTTCAATTGCCGGGATCAGCGTCGGATGCGGGTTCAGCGTCCAGTGTTTACAGATTTTGCCCTTCAGGCCGAGCTGTTCACCGTAGGTGGGCAGCAGCAGCTCAATTGCCGCGGTGTTAAAACCGATCCCGTGGTTCAGAGACTGCACCTGGTGTTCAGCGTAGATGCCTTTGATGGCCATCATCGCCATCAGGATATGTTCCTGTTTGATCAGGCGCGGGTCGCGGGTAAACAGCGGTTCGATAAAGAATGGCTTGTCGGCCACCACCACGTAGTCAATCCAGGAGCCTGGGATATCAACACGCGGCAGGTCGCATTCGTCGTCCACCAGCTCGTTAACCTGTGCGATGACGATGCCATCGTGGAACGCGGCGGCCTCCACCAGCGCCGGGGTATCTTCGGTACTTGCCCCGGTGTAGAGATTGCCTTTGCGGTCTGCTTTAAACCCGGCGATCAGCGCCACGTTTGGTGAAAGGTCGACGTAGAGACGCGAATACAGTTCGATATAGGTATGAATAGCACCGATTTCGAGTTGACCATCCTCCAGCAGCTGGGAGATGCGCAGGCTCTGTGTGCCGGAGAAGGAGAAGTCCAGCTTACGGGCAATGCCCTTCTCAAAGATATCCAGATGTTCACTGCGGCCAACGCTTGGCATGATCATGTGCAGGTCATGCACAATTTGCGGGTTTACTTCGGCCAGCGAGCGGGAAAGAAAATCCGCCTGCTTCTGGTTGTTGCCTTCCAGAACGACCTTATCGCCTGGCGCGATCAGCTTTTCCAGCATGGCGACAAGGTCGCCGGTTGGCAGAACCTTGCCCTGCACCGGTACGGAGGCCAGACGACGCGCTTTTTCGCTGCGTCGGGTGTTCCATTGCCGGGTGGGTATTTGCCCAGATAACATTATTAACCTCCTGATTCAGCACATCATTTTGATTTGCTTAACGCTGAGTAAAGTCTGCACCCTGGCGGAAAAGGCATCAATTAAGCGTAGAGTGGAATCATTAGCCTGAGAGTAATAATCAAGGTAAATATTTGTGATCGGGATCAGTTCATGCTTCGGAAAACCAGGCTAAACGGGGTACAATTCGGAAGGTATAGTAAATTTCTGACAAGAATCAGCATCGCCCTTATGACCCAAATCATTCCCTCAGACTTCGACCTCACCGCCGAAGACAGCACTGATTTCGTGCCCATGCGCGGCGTGGCCAACTGCCACCTGCAGACCATGCTGCCGCGCCTGATCCGCCGCAAGGTGCAGTTCACTCCGCACTGGCAGCGGCTGGATTTGCCGGACGGTGATTTTCTGGATCTCGCCTGGAGCGAAGATCCCGAACAGGCGCGCCATAAACCCCGCCTGGTGGTGTTTCATGGTCTGGAAGGCAGCCTGCACAGCCCGTATGCCCATGGGTTAATCCAGGCGGCAAAAATGCGCGGCTGGCTGGGCGTGGTGATGCATTTTCGGGGATGCAGCGGCGAGCCGAATCGTCAGAAACGCATCTATCACTCCGGCGAAACCGAAGATGGCACCTGGTTTTTGCACTGGCTGCGGGATAATTTCGGCACCGTGCCGACGGCGGCGGTGGGCTATTCGCTCGGCGGAAATATGCTGGCCTGTCTGCTGGCCAAAGAGGGAGACGCGGTACCGCTGAATGCCGCGGTGATTGTCTCTGCCCCCTTCATGCTGGAACAGTGCAGTTACCACATGGAGAAAGGCTTTTCCCGGGTCTATCAGCGCTATCTGCTCAACCTGCTAAAAGCCAATGCGGCGCGCAAGCTGAAGGCCTATCCGGATACCCTGCCAGTAAGCCTGCGTCAGTTGAAAAAGGTCCGCCGCATTCGTGAGTTCGACGACCTGATCACCGCCAAAATTCATGGGTTCGCCGATGCCATTGACTACTATCGTCAGTGCAGCGCCATGCCGCTGCTCAGCAAGATTACTCAGCCGACGCTGATCATTCACGCGAAAGATGACCCGTTTATGGATCATCACTCCATCCCTGCACAGGAATTTCTGCCCGACAACGTTCACTACCAGCTGACCGAGCACGGCGGTCACGTGGGGTTTGTCGGCGGAACGCTGCGTCGCCCGAAAATGTGGCTGGAGACGCGCATTCCTGACTGGTTAACCCCTTACCTGGACGGTGCAACATGATTATCCCCTGGCAGGATCTGGCGCCCGAAACGCTCGATAATCTGATTGAAAGCTTTGTCTTGCGTGAAGGCACCGATTATGGTGAACATGAACGCTCGCTTGAGCAAAAGGTCAACGATGTTAAACGCCAGCTTAAAAGCGGCGACGTGGTGCTGGTGTGGTCTGAACTGCATGAGACGGTCAATATCATGCCCCGCAACGCGTTTCACGGCTGATCTTTCAACCTTTCCAGTCAGGGAGTTGCTATGTCTGCCAGACATCCGGTTATTGCCGTTACGGGGTCGAGTGGTGCGGGAACCACCACCACCAGCCTCGCGTTTCGCAAGATTTTCGCCCAGTTGAATCTCCGCGCGGCGGAGGTCGAAGGCGACAGCTTTCACCGCTATACGCGCCCGGAGATGGACATGGCCATCCGCAAAGCGCGTGATTTGGGCAAACACATCAGCTACTTCGGCCCGGAGGCCAATGACTTCGGCCTGCTGGAGCAAACGTTTCAGGAGTACGGCCTAAGCGGCAAAGGCCAGTCCCGCAAATATCTGCACACCTACGACGAAGCCGTTCCCTGGAATCAGGTCCCGGGCACCTTTACCCCCTGGCAGCCGCTGCCGGAACCTACCGACGTGCTGTTTTACGAAGGATTACACGGCGGCGTTGTGACGCCGCATCACGACGTGGCGCGACATGTGGATCTGCTGGTCGGCGTGGTGCCAATCGTTAACCTGGAGTGGATCCAGAAGCTGACGCGAGACATCAGCGAGCGCGGCCATTCACGCGAGGCGGTGATGGATTCGGTCGTGCGCTCAATGGAAGATTACATCAATTATCTGACACCACAGTTTTCCCGCACCCACATCAACTTCCAGCGTGTGCCGACGGTGGACACCTCCAACCCGTTCGCGGCCAAAAGTATCCCGTCGCTGGATGAGAGCTTTGTGGTGATCCATTTCCGCAATCTCGACGGCATCGATTACCCCTGGCTGCTGGCGATGCTGCAGGGTTCGTTTATTTCTCACATGAATACGTTAGTGGTGCCCGGCGGAAAAATGGGGCTGGCGATGGAGCTGATCATGACGCCGCTGGTGCAGCGGTTGATGGAAGGGAAGCAGATCGCATAATCATATTCCCTCTCCCGGTGGGCTGAGGGTTCCCCACAAAATAATACCTGCACGGAGGACTCCCTCTCCCTTGAGGGAGAGGGCTGGGGTGAGGGGGAACATATGGCTGTAGAGGTAATTCCGTTCACTTTACGTTCCTTGCAGCTCTGTAACAACATGACCCGTGAACGTGCCAGGGTGGCTCAGTCGCCACCACCCTGGCAACCCGGGCTCCCGGCGGTAAATCGCCGCTTCGCGGTGCCTTCGGTTTATTCCTTCCGGCTTATCGGGGACGGGCGGATGTAACGTCCCTGTAAAGCCGCCCTCTCGGCGCATCCATGCGCCTCGCCCCGGCCTGCAGGAAACGCCTCAGCGATTTACAGCCGGACCAGGGCGTCGCTGTAAATCATTCATTTTCCTGAAACAACTTTCGTCGCTTTCGGTAAAAAAATTACTGGGGATCCCTCAGCCCGGTGGGAGAGGGTGAGGGCATCAACACGCACGATGCCCCATCAATCACGCCTCGATCACTTCATACGAATGGGTAATTTTTACCGCTTTCTCCAGCATTAACGCCACAGAGCAGTATTTCTCCGCAGACAGATCCACCGCGCGTGAGACGGCAGCATCTTTCAGCGCTTTCCCGGTGACAACAAAATGCAGGTTAATGTGCGTGAACAGGCGTGGCGCCTCTTCGCGACGTTCTGACGTGAGCTTGACTTCACAGTCGGTCACATCATGACGGCCCTTTTGCAGAATCGACACCACGTCAATCGCGCTGCATCCCCCTGCCGCCATCAGCACCATCTCCATTGGGCTGGGTGCTTTATCGCCGGAGTTACCGTCCATCAAAATCTGGTGTCCCGACGAAGACTCGCCCAGGAACGTTAAACCTTCTACCCATTTCACGCGCGCTTGCATATTCATTAGCTCCAACGTTGCATTTTTGGTGACAGATTACGCGTGCGTTACATTTCTCGCAATGGAAGGCGACCTGCGTCATGCTGAAGCGAGACACCAGGAGACACGCGGCGAAAGCTATGCTAAAACACTCTGGATGCTACAGTAATACATTGACGTTACACATGTATGCAGAGGACATCAAACTTTACTGGCTGCGAAACGTTACGACAGCCGACTTCCCAGGTATGGGTAAGAATTCGATTGCAACCCCAGAGTCCGGATGCATCTTATGACTCTGGTGACAGCTTATAACAGAGGATAACAGCGCATGGTGCTTGGCAAACCGCAAACAGACCCGACTCTCGAATGGTTCTTGTCTCATTGCCACATTCATAAGTACCCATCGAAGAGCACGCTGATTCACCAGGGTGAAAAAGCGGAAACGTTGTATTACATCGTCAAAGGCTCGGTGGCAGTGCTGATCAAAGATGAAGAAGGGAAAGAGATGATCCTTTCTTATCTGAACCAGGGCGATTTTATCGGTGAACTGGGCCTGTTTGAAGAAGGCCAGGAACGTAGCGCCTGGGTTCGTGCAAAGACAGCATGTGAAGTGGCTGAAATTTCCTACAAGAAATTCCGTCAGTTGATTCAGGTTAACCCTGACATCCTGATGCGTCTTTCTTCGCAGATGGCTCGCCGTCTGCAGGTGACATCAGAGAAAGTGGGTAACCTCGCCTTCCTGGACGTGACCGGCCGTATCGCGCAGACCCTGCTGAACCTGGCGAAACAGCCAGACGCTATGACCCACCCTGACGGCATGCAAATTAAAATTACCCGCCAGGAAATTGGTCAGATCGTCGGTTGCTCCCGTGAAACAGTGGGCCGTATCCTGAAAATGCTGGAAGATCAGAACCTGATCTCCGCCCACGGTAAAACCATCGTGGTTTACGGAACCCGTTAATCCCGATAAAACGGCGTGCCATCGCAAGGTGTCACGCCGTTTTTGTCTCTACTCCCCATGTGGCGCAGGCTGATTTATCACCCGGAAGTTAGCTACGCACTGCGACAAACGCTGGTGTTGTGCCTTCCTGTGGCCGTGGGCCTGATCCTTGGGCATCTTCAGCAGGGGCTGCTGTTTTCACTGGTTCCCGCCTGCTGCAACATTGCCGGTCTCGACACCCCGCATAAGCGTTTTTTCAAACGTCTGATTATCGGCGGTTCGCTGTTTGCCGGGTGTAGCCTGGCCGTGCAGCTTTTGCTGGCCCGCGATATTCCGCTGCCGCTGATCCTGAGCGTGCTGGCGATGACGCTGGGGGTGACCGCCGAAATCAGTTCGCTGCACGCGCGTTTACTGCCCGCCTCACTCATCGCGGCCATCTTTACCCTGAGTCTCGCAGGTAATATGCCGGTGTGGGAGTCGCTGCTGATCTACGCCCTTGGTACGCTATGGTATGGCCTGTTTAACTGGTTCTGGTTCTGGCTGTGGCGGGAACAACCGCTGCGTGAATCCCTGAGCCTGCTCTATGTCCAGCTTGCGGAGTACTGCGAAGCCAAATACACGCTGCTGACCCAGCATAGCGACCCGGAAAAATCGCTACCGCCGCTGCTGACGCGCCAGCAGAAGGTGGTGGATCTGATAAGCCAGTGCTACCAGCAACTACACATGCTGGCCGCTAACAAGAACCACGAATATAAACGGCTGCTGCGCACCTTCCAGGTGGGGCTGGATCTGCAGGAGCATATCTCCGTGAGCCTGCACCACCCGAAGGAGGTGCAAAAGCTGGTGGAGCGCAGCCATGCCGAAGCGGTGATCCGCTGGAACGCGCAGACCGTGTCCGCACGCCTGCGGGTACTGGCCGACGACATTCTTTATCACCGCTACCCCACCCGCTTTAACATGGACAAGCAGCTCGGCGCACTGGAGAAAATCGCCCGCCAGCACGAGGATAACCCGGTAGGCCAGTTTGCCGCCTGGCACTTCAGCCGTATTGCCCGCGTCCTGCGTACCCAGCGCCCGCTCTATCCCCGCGATCTGATGGCGGATAAGCAAAAGCGCCTGCCGCTGCTGCCTGCGCTTAAAAGCTATCTCTCGTTTAAATCTTCCGCCCTGCGCAACGCCGCCCGGATTAGCGTGATGCTGAGCATCGCCAGCCTGATGGGCATGGCGCTGCATCTGCCCAAACCCTACTGGATATTAATGACGGTACTGTTTGTTACCCAGAACGGCTACGGCGCCACGCGAGTGCGTATTCTGCACCGGGCGGGCGGAACCATGGCGGGGTTGATTATCGCGGGCGTAACGCTGCACTTCCACGTGCCGGAAGGCTATACGCTGGCAGGCATGCTATTGATTACCCTGGTGAGCTACCTGATCATCCGCAAAAACTACGGCTGGGCGATGGTGGGCTTTACGGTCACGGCGGTATACACCCTGCAGTTGCTTACGCTCAATGGCGAACAGTTTATTGTCGCCAGGCTTATTGATACCCTGATTGGCTGTCTGATTGCCTTTGGTGGTATGGTCTGGCTGTGGCCACAATGGCAAAGCGGCCTGCTCAGGCAGAACGCCCACGACGCGCTGGAGGCCGACCAGCAGGCTATCCGCCTGATCCTGAGCGACGATCCGCAGCCCTCCCCGCTGGCGTATCAGCGGATGAAGGTCAACCAGGCACATAACGCCCTGTTCAACTCGCTGAATCAGGCGATGCAGGAGCCCGGCTTTAACTCGCACTATCTGGCGGATATGAAGCTCTGGGTGACGCACAGCCAGTTCATCGTCGAACATATCAACGCGATGACCACGCTGGCGCGTGAGCATACCATGCTGACGCCAGACCTGGCGCAGCGCTATTTGCAGTCGTGTGAGATTGCCCTGCAGCGGTGTCAGCAGCGTCTGGAGTATGACGCGCCGGGTGAATCGGGGGATTCGAACATTCTGGAAGCGCCGGAAACGCTCACCCACGGGCCAATGAGCACCCTGGAGCAGCATCTGCAGCGCATTCTGGGGCATCTGAACACCATGCACACCATTTCGTCGGTGGCATGGCGTCAGCGTCCGCATCACGGCATCTGGTTAACGCGGCGGTTAAAACGAACCGAGTATTAGCCTTTAACGATCTTCGCGACCGCCGCAGCAAAGCGGGTTAATCCATCTTCAATATCCTTCTCTTCAACCACCAGCGACGGCGCAAAGCGCATCACGTCCGGGCCGGCGTTGAGTACCATCACCCCTTCGTGAGCAGCGGCGTGCAGGAAATCGCGTGCGCGGCCTTTGTACTGCGGCTTCAGCTCAGCGCCAATCAGCAGTCCCATGCCACGGATCTCGCTGAAGACGTCGTACGTTTCGTCGATCTGCTGCAGATGTTTCACGAACAGCTCGCGCTTCGCCTGAACGCCGCTTAATACCTCCGGCGTATTGATGATATCAAACGCCGCACCGGCGATGGCGCAGGCCAGCGGGTTTCCACCGTAGGTGGAGCCGTGTGAGCCGACATGGAACGCGGAAGCGATCTCCTGGGTGGTGAGCACCGCGCTGACCGGGAAGCCGCCGCCGAGCGCTTTGGCGCTGGTCAGAATATCCGGCGTCACGCCGTAGTGCATATAGGCGAACAGGGAGCCTGTACGCCCCATCCCGCTCTGGACTTCATCAAACACCAGCAGCGCCTGATGCTGATCGCACAGCGCGCGCAGCCCTTTGAGGAATTCCGGCGTTGCCGCCGTCACGCCACCTTCACCCTGAATCGGCTCAACCACGACCGCGCAGGTATGGTCATCCATCACAGCTTTCACCGCATGCAGATCGTTAAACGGCACATGAATGATATCGGCGGGTTTCGGACCAAAGCCGTCGGAATACTTCGGCTGGCCGCCAACGGAAACGGTAAACAGTGAACGACCGTGGAAAGCGTTATGGAAAGCGATGATTTTGGTTTTGTATGGGCTGTGGCGTGTGGAAGCGTAGTAGCGCGCCAGCTTGAAGGCGGTTTCGTTGGCTTCGGTCCCGGAGTTCATAAACAGCACGCGCTCGGCGAAAGTCGCGTCAATGATCTTGCGCCCCAGGCGCAACGCCGGTTCGTTGGTAAAGACGTTGCTGGTGTGCCACAGGGTTTCGCCCTGGGTTTTCAGTGCCTCGACCAGTGCAGGATGGCAATGCCCCAGCGCCGTCACCGCAATCCCCCCGGCGAAATCCACGTACTCTTTCCCCTGCTGATCCCAGACGCGGCTGCCTTTTCCCTTTACCGGGATAAACTCGGCCGGTGCATAAATCGGCAGAATGACTTCATCGAATGTCGCGCGGGTAATTGCAGATTGTTCAGTTGCCATGTCATGACCATCCATTTTATGTCACATTGATTGTGAAAATATAATCACAAAATATGCATAAAAAATCACAGCAAGGCAACAGATATTCAGCGATTGAGGAAATTAGCCAGCAGCTGGTGCCCCTGTTCGCTGAGAATACTCTCCGGGTGGAACTGCACCCCTTCGAGATCCCATTCACGATGGCGAATGCCCATGATCTCCTGCGTCTCGCTCCAGGCGGTCACCTCAAAGCAGTCGGGCAGCGTCGGCGGGTCAATCACCAGAGAATGGTAGCGCGTGACGGTTAACGGGTTATTTAACCCACTAAACACGCCTGTGCCGGTGTGGGTAACCGGTGAGGTTTTACCGTGCATCACCCTGGCAGCGCGGACGATAGTGGCGCCAAACACCTGCCCGATGGCCTGATGGCCAAGGCAGACGCCAAGAATCGGCAGCCTGCCGGCGTAGTGGCGGATCACATCCAGAGAAATACCCGATTCCGATGGGGTACACGGCCCCGGCGAGATAACAATTTTCTTTGGGGACAGCGCGTCAATCCCGGTCAGGCTGATGTCGTCGTTACGGCGGACAACCACCTCTGCACCCAGTTCACAAAAATACTGGTAAAGGTTCCAGGTGAAGGAATCGTAGTTATCAATCAGCAGAATCATGGCGGCTCCCGAAAAAAATGCCGCCCTATTCTACTCAGATTCCCGCGCTTCGCTCACTACTTTGGCAAAGATAGCGTTCAGGGCGGACAAATCTCCCGTTGCGCCGCTCTGGTTAGCCGCGACCCACTGCTCAGGATCGATATCGCGCCAGTCCAGCAGGTAACCCGCATGGATCGCCAACTGTTCAAAGAAAACACGTTGCGCAATGCCATTACCGCTGGCAAAAGGATGCAGCATATTGATTTCACAATAGTAATGGCTTATCCGCTCGATAAACTCCTCTTTCTGAAGACCCACCAGGTACCGGTCGCTTTCCAGTGCCGACATCAATTCATTGCCCATCTTCTCAATGTATTCGAAATGGCAAAAAGGAATCTCCCCTTTGAAAATATCGTCCGTACGGTATTCACCTGCCCGTTTCATCTCTCTGCGATACAGATGGCGGTGAATAAGGCACAGATGGGGCAACCCAGGCGCTGAAGGCCCAAGTTCCAGCGTCTCAATATGGGGATCTGAAGGACCATGACCCTTTTCAAGGAGACAACTGGCCTGAAAATTGACGTTACGCTGCTGCTCCCAGAGACGGGATTTTTGCTTATCGGTGAGTTTTTTCACTTAACGCCTCCCTGAATATGTCCGTTTGCCAAAGTATAAGCAGCAAAACGCGCTTTCGCAGGGAGGGCTAACAACACGGGCGAGACGCGCCCGTGTCAAAGAGGATTACGGCAGTACTTTTGCAGAGAGGATCACGACCGGTTTGGATGGTACATTCTGGTATGGCCCAACGTCGTGGGTCTGTACCTGAGAAATCTTGTCCGCCACGTCCATCCCTTTTACCACTTTACCAAACACCGCATAGCCGAAGTCACGCTGGCCGTGGTCGAGGAAGGCGTTATCCGCCACGTTGATAAAGAACTGGCTGGTAGCGCTGTCTTTATCCGCCGTACGCGCCATGGCGATGGTGCCACGGGTGTTCAGCAGGCCGTTGTCCGCTTCGTTTTTGATCGGTGGATTCGGCTGTTTCTGCTGCATCTGCTCGTTGAAACCGCCGCCCTGCACCATAAAGCCTGGGATCACGCGGTGGAAGGTGGTGTTGTTGTAAAAGCCGCTATTTACGTAGTCGAGGAAGTTTTTCACAGAAACCGGGGCTTTCTGGCTATTCAGTTCCAGCTCAATATTCCCTGCGGAGGTGGTCAGCAGAACATGAGGGTCCCCTTTTGCTGCCAGCGCAGCCGGGGAAACGGCAGAAAGAGCAAACACAGCTGCGACAGCCGCCAGTGTTGATTTGAGCATGAGAATTCCTTAACAAAGCGCAGTATAAAAAGCGAATGGCTTGATTCTAAAGAGCAGTATGAACGGAGACCAGCCTTTTACCTAATTTTACGAAATTGAAACAGTTGTTACCGCGCAAACGATTGGTTATGACGCAATTTTATGTGATCACGATCACATAAAAACCTGCAATGAAGCTCATATTTTCTTTAAAAGATATGAATGGATCACTTTCGCGACTAAAATCTGCCCGCTCTCAGCGCCTATCCGGCGCTTTTCTTTTCCTGAACAGGCCAGACATGACTAACAGCAATCGTATCAAGCTCACATGGATCAGCTTCTTCTCCTACGCCCTGACCGGCGCGTTGGTGATCGTCACCGGGATGGTGATGGGAAATATCGCAGACTACTTCCAGCTGCCCGTTTCCAGCATGAGTAACACCTTCACCTTCCTCAACGCGGGGATCCTGATCTCCATTTTCCTGAATGCCTGGCTGATGGAAATTGTTCCGCTGAAAACGCAGCTGCGTTTTGGTTTTGTGCTGATGGTCGCCGCCGTGGCGGGTCTGATGCTGAGCCACAGCATCGCCCTGTTCTCCGCCGCCATGTTCGTGCTCGGTCTGGTCAGCGGGATCACCATGTCGATTGGTACCTTCCTGATTACCCATATGTATGAAGGCCGTCAGCGCGGCGCGCGCCTGCTGTTTACCGACTCCTTCTTCAGCATGGCCGGGATGATTTTCCCGATGGTCGCGGCCGTTCTGCTGGCGCGCAGCATTGAGTGGTACTGGGTCTACGCCTGTATCGGCCTGGTTTACGTGGCCATCTTCATCCTGACCTTCGGCTGCGAATTCCCGGTTCTGGGTAAAAAAGCACAGACCACGGCAGAGCCTGTGGCGAAAGAGAAATGGGGTATCGGCGTACTGTTCCTCTCCATTGCCGCACTGTGCTACATCCTGGGTCAGCTGGGCTTTATCTCCTGGGTGCCGGAATACGCCAAAGGTCTGGGCATGAGCCTGAACGACGCGGGTAAACTGGTGAGCGATTTCTGGATGTCTTACATGTTTGGCATGTGGGCGTTTAGCTTCATCCTGCGCTTCTTCGATCTGCAGCGCATCCTGACCGTGCTGGCAGGCCTGGCTACCGTGCTGATGTATCTGTTCATCAACGGTTCGCCGGAGCATATGCCGTGGTTCATTCTGACCCTGGGCTTCTTCTCAAGCGCCATTTACACGTCGATCATCACTCTGGGCTCCCTGCAGACCAAAGTGGCCTCGCCGAAGCTAGTGAACTTCGTACTGACCTGCGGCACCATCGGCACCATGCTGACCTTTGTGGTGACGGGCCCGATCGTCGCCCACAGCGGTCCGCTGGCGGCGCTGCACACCGCTAACGGCCTGTACGCCGTGGTGTTCATCATGTGCTTCATCCTGGGCTTTGTAACCCGCCACCGCCAGCATAACGCTGCAGCGGCGTCGCACTAATCCCTGCGCCCCTCTGCGCTACGCAGAGGGGCTGTTTCTGGCAAAACTTATCTCTTCTCCCCCGCTATCCATCTTGATCCAGGTCTGCGCCAGCTGCGTGGTGGCAATAATCCGCCCCTGCCGAATGGACCAGCGCACCGGCACCTGACAGCGTACCGCCTCAAACCCACTCTCTGCAGGCAAAATCACCAGGTTCGCCGGGTTCCCCGTCTCAATACCGTAATCGCTCAGGCCAAAGGTGCGGGCGCTGTTATGGGTGATCAGGTTCAGGCCGCTGTCAATTTGCGGGTAGCCCATCATCTGACAGACGTGCAGCCCCATATGCAGCACCTGCAGCATATTGCCGGTACCGAGCGGATACCATGGATCAAACACATCATCATGACCAAAGCAGACGTTAATGCCCGCCGCCTGTAGCTCCTTCACGCGGGTAATGCCCCGACGCTTCGGATAGTCGTCAAAACGCCCCTGCAGGTGGATATTCACCAGCGGATTCGCCACAAAGTTAATGCCCGACATCTTCAGCAGGCGGAACAGCCGCGAGGTATACGCGCCGTTGTAGGAATGCATGGCGGTGGTGTGGCTGGCCGTGACCCGCGCGCCAATGCCAGCTTCATAGGCCAGCGTGGCGACCGTCTCCACAAAGCGGGACTGCTCATCGTCGATTTCATCACAATGAATATCCAGCGGACGGTCGTATTTCTTCGCCAGGTCAAAGGCGATATGCAGGGACTGCACGCCGTATTCCCGGGTGAATTCGAAGTGCGGGATGGCACCCACCACATCCGCGCCCAGCGTTAATGCCTCTTCCAGCAGCGCCGCGCCGTTCGGGTAAGAGAGAATGCCTTCCTGCGGGAATGCCACGATTTGCAGCGTCACCCACGGGGCGACCTCCTGTTTAACCTCCAGCATCGCCTTCAGGGCGGTAAGCGTCGGGTCGGAGACATCCACGTGGGTGCGGACAAACTGGATCCCGTTGGCAATTTGCCACTTCAGCGTTTTCCATGCGCGCGCTTTGACATCTTCATGGCTGAGCAGCGCCTTACGCTCCGCCCAGCGTTCAATCCCTTCAAACAGCGTGCCGGACTGGTTCCAGTGTGGCTCGCCCGCCGTCTGCGTGGTATCCAGGTGAATATGCGGCTCAATAAACGGTGGAATGGCAAGTCCGCCGCGGGCATTCAAGACCTCATAGCTTTCGCTGTGGGTCTCGTCCATGGGCGTGATAGCACCAAACCGACCGTTCTCGATGGCGATCTGCCACAGCCCTTCGCGATCCGGTAAACGAACATTCTGCACAAGCCAAAGCGGTGTTGTAGACATACCTTTCCCCTGAAAAACGCGGCTGAAATTAAGGAGTACCTGTTTTTCCAAAAATAGCCACTCTTTTTGTACATAAAATCGACGACAACGAAAAGCCAGCGATTTCCATAACTTAGAAAAATCCTGACAAATCATACATCTACCACCTAGGGAGTAGGCGAAGGCGTATTTGATTTGCATCAATAAGTGCCCCTGCTGAATCGTTAAGGTAGGCAGTAATAGAAAAGAAATCGAGGCAAAAATGAGCAAAGTCAGACTCGCTATCATCGGTAACGGCATGGTCGGCCACCGCTTTATTGAGGATCTTCTTGATAAAGCCGATGCTGACCAGTTCGATATTACCGTGTTCTGTGAAGAACCCCGCAAGGCGTACGACCGTGTGCACTTGTCTTCCTACTTCTCCCATCATACCGCCGAAGAGCTCTCTCTGGTGCGTGAAGGTTTCTATGAGAAGCATGGCGTAAAAGTGCTGGTGGGCGAACGCGCTATCACCATCAACCGTCAGGAGAAAGTGATCCACTCCAGCGCTGGCCGTACGGTTTTTTACGACAAGCTGATCATGGCGACTGGCTCATATCCGTGGATCCCGCCAATTAAAGGTTCGGAAACACAGGATTGCTTCGTTTACCGTACCATTGAAGATCTCAACGCCATTGAATCCTGCGCACGTCGCAGTAAACGCGGCGCAGTGGTCGGGGGCGGCCTGCTGGGTCTGGAAGCAGCGGGCGCGTTGAAAAACCTCGGCGTTGAAACGCACGTCATCGAATTTGCCCCGATGCTGATGGCCGAACAGCTGGACCACATGGGTGGCGATCAGCTGCGCCGTAAGATTGAAAGCATGGGCGTGAAAGTCCACACCAGCAAAAACACCAAAGAGATTGTGCAGGAAGGCACCGAAGCGCGTAAAACCATGCGCTTTGCCGACGGCAGCGAGCTCGAAGTTGACTTTATCGTCTTCTCCACCGGTATTCGCCCACGCGACAAACTGGCCACCCAGTGCGGTCTGGCGGTTGCCCAGCGCGGCGGGATCATGGTGAACGATACCTGCCAGACCTCCGACCCGGATATCTATGCTATCGGCGAATGTGCCAGCTGGAATAACCGCGTGTACGGTCTGGTGGCGCCGGGCTACAAAATGGCGCAGGTCGCCGTTGACCATATCCTCGGAAACGAAAACGCCTTCGAAGGCGCGGACTTGAGCGCCAAGCTGAAGCTGCTGGGCGTGGACGTGGGCGGCATCGGCGATGCGCATGGCCGCACGCCGGGCGCGCGCAGCTACGTTTATCTCGACGAGAGCAAAGAGATCTATAAACGCCTGATCGTCAGCCAGGACAACAAAACCCTGCTCGGTGCGGTGCTGGTGGGCGACACCAGCGACTACGGCAACCTGCTGCAACTGGTGCTGAACGCCATCGAACTGCCGGAGAATCCGGACGCGCTGATCCTCCCGGCGCACGCTTCCAGCGGCAAGCCGTCTATCGGCGTCGATAAACTGCCGGACAGCGCGCAGATCTGCTCCTGCTTCGACGTCACCAAAGGCATGTTGATCTCCGCCATCAACAAAGGCTGTCACACCGTTGCGGCGTTGAAAGCGGAAACCAAAGCCGGGACCGGCTGCGGCGGCTGTATCCCTCTGGTCACTCAGGTGCTTAACGCCGAACTGGCGAAACAGGGCATCGAAGTGAACAACAACCTGTGCGAGCACTTCGCGTACTCTCGCCAGGAGCTGTATCACCTGATCCGCGTGGAAGGCATTAAATCCTTCGACGAACTGCTGGCCAAGCACGGCCAGGGCTATGGCTGCGAAGTGTGTAAACCGACCGTCGGCTCCCTGCTGGCCTCCTGCTGGAATGAGTACATCCTCAAACCAGAACATACGCCGCTGCAGGACACCAACGACAACTTCCTGGCAAATATCCAGAAAGACGGGACTTACTCCGTTATCCCACGCTCTGCGGGCGGTGAAATCACCCCGGAAGGGCTGGTGGCCGTGGGCCGTATCGCGCGTGAATTTAACCTCTACACCAAAATCACCGGTTCCCAGCGTATCGGCCTGTTTGGTGCACAGAAAGATGACCTGCCGGAGATCTGGCGTCAGCTGATTGAGGCGGGCTTCGAAACCGGTCACGCGTATGCCAAAGCGCTGCGCATGGCAAAAACCTGCGTGGGCAGCACCTGGTGCCGCTACGGCGTGGGCGACAGCGTGGGCTTCGGCGTCGAGCTGGAAAACCGCTACAAAGGCATTCGTACCCCGCACAAAATGAAGTTCGGCGTCTCCGGCTGTACCCGTGAATGTGCCGAAGCGCAGGGGAAAGACGTGGGGATCATCGCCACCGAGAAAGGCTGGAACCTGTACGTCTGCGGTAACGGCGGGATGAAACCACGCCACGCTGACCTGCTGGCGGCCGATCTTGACCACGACACGCTGATTCAGTATCTCGACCGCTTCATGATGTTCTACATCCGTACCGCCGACAAACTGACCCGTACCGCTTCCTGGCTGGATAATCTGGAGGGTGGCATCGACTACCTGAAGTCGGTCATCATCGACGATAAGCTGGGCCTGAACGAACATCTGGAAGCGGAGATGGCGCGCCTGCGCGCGGCGGTGATTTGCGAGTGGACGGAAACCGTCAACACGCCAGCGGCACAGACACGCTTCAAACACTTCATCAACAGCACCCAGCGCGACCCGAACGTGCAGGTAGTAGCAGAGCGCGAACAGCATCGTCCGGCGACACCTTATGAACGTATTCCGGTGACGCTGGTGGAGGAAAACGCATGAGCCAGTGGGTAAACATCTGCAACATTAACGACATTCTGCCGGCAACCGGCGTCTGTGCGCTGCTGGGAAACGAGCAGGTCGCGATTTTCCGCCCTCGCCACGACGAACAGGTTTTTGCCATCAGCAATATCGACCCGTTTTTTGAGGCCAGCGTCCTCTCCCGCGGGCTGATTGCCGAGCATCAGGGTGAACTGTGGGTCGCCAGTCCGCTGAAAAAACAGCGTTTCCGTTTAAGCGACGGATTGTGCATGGAAGATGAAAGCTACTCGGTGAAGCACTACGACGTTCGCGTGAAGGACGGCCAGGTGCAGTTAAAAGCCTAACCCCCCGCCTTTCCTATAGGAAAGGCTTATGACCCCTTATGGGTAACGGCAGGAAAAACCGTATGTTTCCGGCGATTCCTGCTGTTATTCTGACGTCAATTCTTACCCCCTCCATGAATGCTGTGAGGTAATGTCGTGGACCACCTGCCGATTTTCTGTCAATTACGCCATCGCGACTGCCTGCTTGTGGGTGGCGGCGATGTGGCTGAACGCAAAGCCCGCTTGCTGTTAGAGGCAGGTGCCCGTCTTACGGTTAACGCCCTCGCCTTCGCACCACAGTTTGAAGCCTGGGCGAAGGAAGGGATGCTCACGCTGAATCAGGGGGAGTTTAACGAGTCCCTGCTGGATACCTGCTGGCTGACTATTGCCGCGACGGATGACGATGAAGTGAATCAGCGCGTCAGCGATGCCTGCGAAGCGCGCCGTATATTCTGCAACGTGGTGGATGCGCCGAAAGAAGCCAGCTTTATCATGCCGTCGATAATCGACCGTTCACCGCTGATGATTGCGGTGTCGTCAGGTGGCCGCTCGCCGGTTCTCGCCCGCCTGCTGCGGGAAAAACTGGAAGCACTGCTGCCGCAACATCTTGGACAAATTGCCCACTATGCAGGGCAACTGCGTTCACGAGTGAAGCAGACCTTCGCGACCGTGGGCGAGCGCCGTCGCTTCTGGGAAAAATTCTTCGTCAATGACCGGCTGGCCCAGTCGCTGGCCAATCAGGACGTGAAGGCGGTTGAAGAGACGACCGAGCAGTTGCTCTCTGAACCGCTGGATCATCGTGGCGAGGTGGTGCTGGTAGGCGCAGGCCCCGGCGATGCGGGATTACTGACGCTGAAAGGACTCCAGCAGATCCAGCAGGCCGATACCGTTGTGTATGACCGTCTGGTCTCCGATGAGATCATGAATCTGGTACGTCGCGATGCGGACCGGGTGTTTGTGGGTAAACGTGCGGGTTATCACTGCGTGCCGCAGGAAGAGATTAATCAGATCCTGCTGCGGGAAGCGCAAAAAGGAAAACGTGTGGTGCGCCTGAAGGGCGGGGATCCGTTTATCTTTGGTCGCGGCGGCGAGGAACTGGAAACCCTCTGCAACGCAGGTATTCCGTTCTCTGTGGTGCCTGGCATTACGGCGGCATCCGGCTGTTCGGCATACTCCGGTATTCCATTGACCCATCGTGATTACGCGCAGAGCGTGCGTCTGGTGACGGGGCACCTGAAAACCGGCAGCGAACTGGACTGGCACAACCTTGCCGCCGAAAAGCAGACGCTGGTCTTCTATATGGGGCTGAATCAGGCCGCTACGATCCAGGCGAAATTACTGGAACACGGCATGGAAGCGGATATGCCCGTCGCGCTGGTGGAAAACGGCACCTCCATTAAGCAGCGCGTGGTAAATGGCGTGCTGACACAGCTGGGTGAGCTGGCGCAGCAGGTTGAAAGCCCGGCGCTGATTATTGTCGGCCGCGTGGTCGAGCTGCGCGATAAACTCAACTGGTTCTCAAATCACTAGCGCATATTCTCCCTTCTTCGAGTAGTCCTTAACCGGACTACTCCCCTGTTACTGCTGTCGATAACATACCTCCCGCGAAATGGAACTTTTCCATTTATTCCCTCGTGTTACATCCAATTTAGTTTTTTTAAGACAAGGAATGCGTATGTTCAAACTGGCTAAAGCTGCCGTTCTGGTAGGCCTGTTATCGACTCTGACGGCCTGCACTGGCCACGTGCAAAACACCAAAAATAACTGCAGCTACGATTACCTGCTGCACCCGGCGATCTCCATTTCGAAGATCATCGGGGGTTGTGGCCCGGCGGCACAGCAGTAAGCTGTTTTACAGGTGTAAAAAAACCGGGGATTCCCCGGTTTTTTTGTTTAGAAAAGTGCGGCGTGATGCCCTCACCCTGGCCCTCTCCCACAGGGAGAGGGTACAAACCCTAAAAACGGTAACGCCGTTACCGTTTTGCTTTTACCTACGGCTTCGCAACAAACCCAATCGCTTCGTACACCGCTTTCAGGGTTTCTGACGCGCGCGCGCTGGCTTTTTCAGCGCCCTCTTTCATCACCTTCTGCAGGAAGGCTTCATCGTTACGGTAGCGATGATAACGCTCCTGCAGCTCGGTCAGCATACCGGAAACGGCATCCGCCACTTCGCCTTTCAGGTGGCCGTACATCTTGCCTTCAAAGTGCTGTTCCAGCTCAGGAATGCTCTGGCCGGTCACACCGGAGAGGATATCCAGCAGGTTAGAGACCCCCGCTTTGTTCTGCACATCGTAGCGCACAACAGGCGGCTCGTCGGAGTCAGTCACGGCACGCTTGAGCTTTTTAACCACCGATTTCGGATCTTCCAGCAGGCCGATTACGTTGTTGCGGTTATCGTCAGACTTGGACATCTTTTTGGTCGGCTCCAGCAGCGACATCACGCGTGCACCGGATTTTGGAATAAATGGCTCTGGCACTTTGAACACTTCGCCATACAGGGCATTAAAGCGCTGGGCGATATCACGGCTCAGCTCCAGGTGTTGCTTCTGGTCTTCACCCACCGGCACCTGGTTAGTCTGATACAGCAGAATGTCAGCCGCCATCAGCACCGGATAGTCAAACAGACCGGCGTTAATGTTCTCGGAATAGCGCGCGGATTTATCCTTGAACTGCGTCATACGGCTCAGTTCACCAAAGTAGGTGTAGCAGTTCAGCGCCCAGCCAAGCTGTGCATGTTCCGGCACGTGAGACTGAACGAAGATGGTGCTCTTTTCAGGATCGATCCCGCAGGCCAGATAGAGCGCCAGGGTGTCCAGCGTGGCTTTACGCAGCTTCTCAGGATCCTGACGGGCGGTAATAGCATGCAGATCCACAATGCAGTAAATGCAATGGTAGTCATCCTGCATGCTAACCCACTGACGTAACGCACCCATGTAGTTACCAATGGTCAATTCACCTGACGGCTGGGCGCCAC
Organism: Enterobacter sp. SENG-6; assembly: GCF_001605945.1. Lineage (NCBI taxonomy): Bacteria > Pseudomonadati > Pseudomonadota > Gammaproteobacteria > Enterobacterales > Enterobacteriaceae > Enterobacter > Enterobacter sp. SENG-6. Next base: position 32,932 of record NZ_LOMM01000019.1, on the reverse strand, counting down.
TAAAAACGATGGGCTTAGTCATTTTTCAATTCCTGATGTTCACTGTATGAAAGCCCGAGTGCGGGCAACAAATCTTTGAAGCGATCGAACACGACGTCCGGCTCACTCAGGGTAATGGCCTCACCGTAGTTGTAGCCATAGGTTAACCCCACGGAGGGACAACCCGCCGCTCTGGCAGCCAGAATATCATTGCGTGAATCACCGACAAAGAGCAGCTCAGCAGGTGTTAAGGATAATTTTCCTGCCACCAGCAACAGCGGTTCCGGGTGCGGCTTTTTATTCTGTACGTCATCACCGCCCACAATCACGGTGAAGTATTTCGCGATATCCAGCGCGTCCAGCAATGGCGCAACAAACGGCGTCGGCTTGTTGGTAACCAGCCCCAGCGGAATGCCTTTCGCATGCAGCGCGCTCAGCGTTTCCTTCACGTCCGGGAACAGGAAGCTGCCTTCTTCAACGGTTTCTGCGTAGAAACGGTCAAACAGTTTGCGCAGAATACGCAGCTGTTCTTCCTGCGGGATATCCGCGTGATCAACGCTCGGTTTACCCTGTGCGGAACGTTGTGACGCACGCTCCTGGCGAGCCCACGTCAGGGCGCGCTCCATCAGGACATCTGCGCCATTACCAATCCACGTCACGACGCGATCTTCGCCCGCGACGGGCAGTTCAAGGGCGTACAGCGCCTGGTCGACGGCGCTCGTTAAGCCCGGCGCGCTGTCAACCAGCGTGCCATCGAGGTCAAATGCAATACCCCGGGTTGCCTGCAATTTATCCATGACTTACCTTCGCCAGCTCGCGGCGCATTTCATCTATAACTTTTTTGTAATCCGGTTGGTCGAAAATTGCCGAACCGGCAACGAACATATCCGCGCCCGCAGCCGCAATTTCACCAATGTTATTCACCTTCACGCCACCATCCACTTCCAGACGGATGTCATAACCTGACTCATCAATACGACGGCGCACTTCACGCAGTTTATCAAGCGTGTGAGGAATGAATGACTGCCCGCCAAAGCCCGGGTTAACGGACATCAGCAAGATAACGTCCAGCTTATCCATCACATAGTCGAGATAGCTCAGCGGCGTTGCCGGGTTAAAGACCAGGCCCGCTTTACAGCCGTTTTCTTTAATCAGCTGCAGCGTGCGGTCAACGTGTTCAGACGCTTCCGGGTGGAAAGTAATGATGCTGGCGCCCGCCGCGGCAAAATCAGGCACGATGCGGTCAACCGGTTTCACCATCAGATGGACGTCAATGGGCGCGGTAATACCGTAGTTACGCAGCGCCTTGAGCACCATGGGGCCAATGGTCAGGTTAGGAACGTAGTGGTTATCCATAACGTCGAAATGGACGACATCCGCACCCGCGGCGAGCGCGTTAGCAGTGTCCTCACCCAGGCGGGCAAAATCGGCCGACAGAATTGAGGGAGCAATCAAAAACTGTTTCATCCGCATCTCCTTGAAATGTGTTTACCGGCGGGCAAAACGGCTCAGGGGCGATAAAGAGCCAGGAGTTCGTCCACCTTTTTACGTGTGCCGCCGTTGCTGCTAATGCTACGCCGCACTTTGACCTGAAAATGCTTCGCGGCTTTGTACCATTCGCGCGTATCAGGGGTATCGTGATTCGAAATTAACACCGGAATTCTTTTGCTGACCAGCTTTTCCGCCATCTCCGCCAGACGGGCCTGCTCGGCCGGACTGAAGCTGTTGGTGTGATAGGCGGTAAAATTCGCCGTCGCAGACAGCGGGGCGTACGGCGGATCGCAGTAAACCACCGAGTCTACGCCCGCCAGTTCCATACACTCTTCATATGAGAGGCAGTGGAATTCTGCATTCTGCGCTTTTTCAGCAAAGTGATACAGCTCGTCCTGCGGGAAGTAAGGGCGCTTATAGCGGCCAAACGGCACGTTGAATTCCCCACGCAGATTATACCGGCACAGGCCGTTGTAACCATGGCGGTTGAGATAGAGGAACAACAGCGCCCGACGGAACGGATCCTGGCTCTGGTTAAACTCAGTGCGCAGCTGGTAGTAAACATCCGGATGATTGTTCTCGGGCGTAAACAGCTTGCGCGCCTCTTCCACATACTCATCGGTACGCAGTTTGACGATGTTATAGAGGCTGATGAGATCGCTGTTGATATCCGCCAGGATATAACGAGAAAAATCGGTGTTCAGGAACACCGATCCTGCGCCCACAAAGGGCTCGATAAGACACTCGCCTTTAGGCAGGTGCTTTTTAATATCATCAAGCAGGGGGTATTTCCCCCCTGCCCATTTCAGAAAAGCGCGATTTTTTTTCATGCTGACTAACTGATTACACCTTCTCCGGCTGTGGAGAAAGCTCCGACAGCATCCTGCGCTTTAAACATTACTTAAGATCGGCCTGAACCTGATGAATGGGCTTCGCCCACGGGTTTTTCGCCTGAACGTCTGCTGGCAGTGTCGCCACGGCACGTTTCGCTTCATCTTTAGAAGCATACACACCGCTCACCAGCACATACCACGGCTGCCCGTTACGGGTCGTCTGATAAACCACGTAGTTTTTCAGATTCGATTTCTTCGCCCAACCGTTGAGGTTGTCATAGTTGGACGAACTGCTCAGCTGCAGCGTGTAGTTACTGGATGGCGCAGATTTCAGTGAACCGACGTTACCCGTCGTTTTACCGGTTGTGCCAGCCGATGCTGTGGCGGTTGCAGCTGGAGCCGTTGTCGCCGCAGGTGCAGTGGTGGTGGCCGTGGCTTTCGGTGCAGTCTGCGTCACTGGCGCTTTTGCAGGCTCGCTTGCCGCAGCGGTTTCAGTCCGTTTCGGCTGCGCCGGGGTCGCTTTGACTTCTGGTGCTTTTACCACAGCCTGAGGTTTGGTTTCACGCTTAGGTTCAATGACCGCCTGCTTACGTTCCTGACGTGGTGCAGTCTGAGTCTGACGCGGCTTGCTTTCGGTTGCTGCGGTTTGTGGCTGAGCGTTGCCACCGCGAACAGGCGCAACGGTTGCAGGTTCAGTTGGCAGCGTAGAGTTCACCACGACGTTATCCACCTGCTGCTGGTTTTGCGGCTGCATCAGCGCGTTGTTCAGATCGCCCTGAACCTCTACACGCTGCTGGCCTTCTGGCGTGGCAGGTGCCTGATTCTGAGCGGGGGTAGAAGAGACTGGCGGCAGGGAAACATCCTGCGGCGTCGTTGTGTTACTGGCGGTCTGCTCTGCGGAGGTGGTCCCCGGCGCTGGCTGTGCACCATTTGCCTGATCTGCCGCATCGTTACCGGAGAGGTTGATGCTCTTCTCAGTGGAAGCCGTTTGCTCGCCAGAATTCGTGGAAGGCGCTTTCAGCGCGGAGCCAATGCCGACAATCAGCAGCACAAGCACCAGAACGCCCAGTCCCATCATGATGTACTGGCGGGAGGCCGGTTTCTGCGCGGCCGCTTTTTTACGTTTACGCGGGCGACGCTCTACTGGCTCTTCGTCCATTGAATCTTCTTCGGACTCATAATCCTCTTCTTCTCGCTCATCACGCGCATTGCGGCTACGTGAAGGGCGACGATCGTCTGCATCCAGATCAACATCGTCAAAGTTGATCTGCGGCTCGTTATCACGTTCTGAAGATTGACGAGAACGACCAGTACGACGATCGCTGGGATCGGGTTTCAGCTCGTCTTCTGGTTTGAATTCATCCATTTAACACCCCACTCAAAGGCTTATGCCTACGACTTTGCATTTCGCCTGAAGCTAAACGACCACTGATAACAGTGGCCTGACCTTTCTAGTTGTTACGCCTGCTGACAATCAGCGATAGCGCCAAGAACGACATCGTGCGGCACTCCGCCGCGCACTTCACTCTTCCCTATTGCAAGCGGGAGTACAAGACGCATCTCACCTGCCAATACTTTTTTATCGCGCATCATGTGGGGTAAATACGCTTGCGCCGACATCTCCTGCGGCCCGGTTACCGGCAAGCCAGCACGTTCCAGCAGTGCGATGATACGTGCCGTATCTTCCGGTTTGAACTGACCCAGACGTTCGGAGGTACGGGCAGCCATCACCATGCCAGCAGCGACAGCTTCACCGTGGAGCCAGTTTCCGTAACCCATTTCGGCTTCAATCGCGTGGCCAAACGTATGCCCAAGATTCAGTAAAGCACGTAAGCCCGTTTCACGCTCGTCTGCTGCAACAACTTCTGCTTTCAGCTCACAACAACGGCGAATGCAGTATGCCAGTTTAGCCTCATCCAGGCGCAGCAGCGCATCCATATTCTCTTCCAGCCAGTTAAAGAACTCGCCGTCGAGAATAATGCCGTATTTGATCACTTCAGCCAGGCCAGAGGCCAGTTCGCGTGCTGGCAGGGTTTTCAGACAGTCGAGATCCACCACCACCGAAGCAGGCTGGTAGAACGCGCCAATCATGTTTTTGCCGAGCGGATGGTTGACCGCGGTTTTGCCGCCAACGGAAGAGTCGACCTGAGACAGTAAGGTGGTCGGAATCTGAATAAAACGGACACCACGTTGATAGCTTGCTGCCGCAAAGCCCGTCAGATCGCCCACAACACCGCCGCCGAGAGCAAGCAGTGTCGTATCGCGACCATGGGGTTTTTGCAACAATGCGGTAAAGACGGTATCCAGTACCGTCAGGCTTTTATACTGCTCGCCATCGGGCAGAATTACACTGTCGACCTTCACGCCCGCCTGCTCAAGCAGGTGGCGAACGCGGTCAAGATAAAGCGGAGCCAGCGTCTCATTGGTGACCAGCATCGCCTGATCACCCGCTTTCAGTGGTAAAAAGGAAGCTGGGTCGTTAAACAAACCAGCCGCGATGGTGATAGGGTAACTACGTTCCCCGAGAGTAACTGTAATCCTCTCCATGACGCGACATCCACCTTTAATGCTTTTACCCGCAGGCGAGTGTATATAAAGCCAGAATCAGTTGCTTTCCAGCATATGAATAATCTGGTTTGCAACCACTTTAGCGCTCTGATCATCAGTACGAATGGTCACATCAGCAATCTCTTCGTACAGAGGATTGCGTTCATCGGCCAACGCTTCCAGAACTTCGCGTGGTGGCGTTTCAACCTGCAGCAGCGGGCGCTTTTTATCGCGCTGCGTACGTGCCAGCTGTTTTTCAATGGTCGTCTCAAGATAGACCACTACGCCACGGGCGGAGAGACGGTTGCGGGTTTCGCGAGATTTTACAGAACCGCCGCCGGTCGCCAGCACGATGCCCTGTTTTTCCGTGAGTTCGTTGATCACTTTTTCTTCTCGGTCACGGAAACCTTCTTCGCCTTCTACATCGAAGACCCAGCCCACATCAGCTCCGGTTCGTTTCTCAATCTCTTGATCAGAATCGTAAAATTCCATATTGAGTTGTTGAGCTAACTGACGCCCAATAGTGCTTTTGCCGGCACCCATAGGCCCAACCAGAAAGATATTGCGTTTCTCTGCCATTTTTTCGGTACTACTAAGACTATTCGTTAATGGTAATCCCCGCTTCGCAGACACCCGGCGTAGCAGGACATGAACTGAAACCTCATATGCAATAGAGCGAGAGTCAGACTAAAAATTATCTCAATACTCCGGCTTGTTTGGCAACTGATTAAATCACCGCACCAGACGCATAAGACAACAAGACGTCAGTCCAACTCAAATCGGTACTCCTTGTATGCTAATTCATGCCCCACGTCAAACATCTGCAACAAACTGAATGCAAAATCATTGCGGGGATCGTTACCCGTCAGTGAATAGCCACCAGACGTGGTGTTATAAACACCACTAATTCACGCCGTTCGTTGTCTTTACCGTCATGACGAAAAAGCTGCCCAAGCCAGGGGATTTTACCGAGCCCGGGTACGCTATCACTTCCGGTTTTATTCTTTTGCGAGAAAATACCGCCCAGCGCCAGCGTTTCTCCACTTTTTACCTCCACCTGAGTCTCTATTTCTTGTTTGTCGATAGCCAGCGTTTCGCCATCGGCCTGTTGCAACACCTGCCCCGGCATATTTTCACTGATATGTAATTTCAGGCGCACGCGCCCGCCCGGTAGCACCACTGGGGTGACCTCCATACCTAATACCGCCTCTTTGAACTCCACAGAGGTAGCCCCACTCTCCCCGCTGGAGACCTGGTATGGGATCTCACTGCCCTGTTTGATACTGGCCGGCTGCATATGTGAGGCCAGCAGTCGCGGGCTGGCGATGATATCGACCTGCTGTTTTTGCTCCAGTGCTGACAGCTCCAGATCCAGCAGCCTGCCGTTAATACGCCCGATGTTAAACCCCACATGGCTGGTGGCGCTGGCCACGGACAAATCACTGCCAAGGGATGTCATTTGCCCAACCTTGCCCGCTTCGCTGGCCTCGGCAAGATTCCATTTCACCCCCAGCTCCCGCAGACTTTTTTCGTTGATGGTGACGATATGCGCCGCCAGTTCGACCTGCTCGACGGGAATATCCATCTGTGTTGCCCAGCGCTGTAGCGTCTCCAGTACGGCTTTATTATCCCTGACCAGCAGCCGGTTGGTGCGTTTATCAAGAGACAGACTGCCCTTCGGACTGAGCAGTTTCTCCGCTGCGTTTTGCAGCTCCCCGGCATCAGCGTATGAAAACGAAATGCTTTGCGAGAGCAGCGGAGCCTCAAGCTGCCTGCGGGCCCGGTCCTGTGCTTTACGCTCCTGCTGTTCGCGCTGCCAGGCCGCCGTATTGACATAGAAAATGCCGCCCTCCTCGCGCAGAACCAGCCCTGCGCTGGCGATCACCGTCTGTAATGCCTGTCGCCACGGAACATGCGTCAGACTGAGCGATAATGTGCCGCTTACGTCGGGTGACACCACCAGATTACGATTCTCCTGCGCCACCAGCGCCTGCAGGACCTGAACCACAGGAACGTCATCCACCACCAGCGTGACCGGCTTCGGTGCGGCGGCCAGCGGAGTGACGATCGTCAGTAACAGCAGCGTTATCCTTAAATTCATTTTTCTTCGTTCCTTCTCGTTGCCACGTCCATTGCGCTGGCTCACAGGTTTCACCCACGTCTACGACGAGTTGCGTCTCATTCATTGCGCTGACCCGCCAGCCCGCCGGTAAACGTTCCTCTAAGTGCAGGCGATACCAGCGCTGTTTCCCGTCCTGCAACAGGCCAACCCCGCCGACCATGCCGCGATAGTGCCACTGCGTCAGCTCGCCAACGGCACAGGGATCGTCGGGCGGATGAAACGGATCGCGCATCCCGGTGAGTAACAGCACTGAGCAAACCAGCAGGTAACGCAGGCTATTTCGCATGGTCTTGCTCCAGCTGCACTCGCAGACGTAACGCCGCGCCCTGAGGCGCAAGCGTAAAGGCGGCAATCCGGACATCTTGCTGCGCCAGCCGGGCGAAAGCCGTCAGGATTGCTGGCCACTCGGCATCCAGCGCCAGCTCTCCACCGCCCGGAAGGGGTTTCCAGTGCACCAGCGTTGCGCCATCAGCCTGAAAATCCAGCGGGGAAAAGCGCACCACCGGGCGTGCGTCAGGCTCAGGTGTCCGGCGCGGCGCGTTGCTGGCGACAGGCCAGAGCGTCGTATGGCGCTGTACGGCGTCGGCCATTTGCTTCTGAAGCGCAGCAAGCTGTGAATTAAGCGGCCTCAGGAACAGGCCCCATGCGGTTCCCCACAACAAGGCAACGCCCAGCCCACCGCACAGGAGCCGGTACCGGCGACGGCTCTCACACCAGCGTTCAAATATTCTGTTCACACGTTACCCCTGGCCTGTGAGCTGAAAAGTGAACATCCAGCGCCCGTGATTATCCTGCCGTATCTCCCCTGCTGACCCTGGGGTAAAACCCGCTATTTGTCGCAGAGCATCACCCATTGCCGACAGGGCGGGCAGTGCTGAGGCATAGCCGTTAATCATCAAAGAGGGCGGTTGGTAACGAAGCTCAGTGAACCAGGCCTGCGCCGGAATGGCATCGGAGAGTGACGCCAGCACCGGGTGCCACGCCATACGCTGTGTCTGGCGCGTGGGAGCGGGTGTGGCAAGAGGTAGACGAGAAGACAGCGCGCGCTGCACGGTCTGTATGCCCGCCAGTTCAGCCTGCAGGGCGTGCAGTTTCAGGTGGGCGTGCATGCTCAAACTGAAGACCGTTGCCAGCGTCAGAATACAGGTGGCCGCAGACAGACCTCCCCAGAACCGCAGGCGGCGCACGCGTCGTTGCTGTCGCCACGGAAGAAGATTGATCATGCTCATTCAGGCACCTCGCTCATGGCCAGCGCCAGCGCGACGGCATAATCGGCACCGCACTCCGGCAGCGGGGGCTGACAGCGAGAGACGATCTCCCACGGGTCGCGCTGGCTATCAAACAGCGCGATATCGTCCGGCGCGAGAGCCAGCAGTGCCGCCAGTTCAGCCACGCTTTTGGCCTCGGTAACGAAGCGGCGCCCCCACTGGTGGCGCATTGCCCACAACCACTGATGTTCGTCTCGCCACGCGACACACTGCGCCGGTGCCACCGCAGGAAGAAAATTTGCCAGCGCGCTGGCATCCGGAGTAATCGTCACCAGCCGTAAATGCAGCGTTTTCGCGAGCGTCAGTAGTGTTTCAACCTCTTTGTTTTGCGCAGCGGTGACATGAAATGTGTTGCTGAACGTGTCCTGCGCGTAATCGAAGCACAGCGCATCAGGGGACATCTCCAGCTCACGCGAGAGCGCAGCCCCTAGCCAGGAGAGCTGTTCGCTGTCGCGCAGGGTGATAGCCGGGCGGGGTAACGATCTTTGCAGGGTACGCGCCGCCGGAAATGAGAGGAACACCCGGTGCTGATGCGGCAACGTACGCCGCCAGCCGCGTAATGCGTCAAACAATTGTTCTGGCTGACAAATTTTCCCGTCGAGGATGATGCCTTCCGTCAGCGGTATCGCCCACCAGCAGCGCAGACACCAGCTGAGACGCTCACGAACCAGCGCGACAATCAGCACCCTATCTTGTTGAATATGAACGCCCGTTTGCCATGTTTTGAAAGCCATGCTTCACGATCTCCTTATCGCCCGTCGCCGTGACGGCTATATCAATGAATCAGGCTTGCCTTTATACTACCGCGCGATTGTTTAGAAACTGCCCAAGTGAAACCAGATGGGAAATCTCCGGTGAAGTTCGTAAAGTATTTATTAATCCTTGCAGTGTGTTGCATTCTGCTGGGAGCAGGCTCGATTTACGGTTTGTACAAATATATTGAGCCGCAGCTACCTGATGTCGCTACGCTTCGTGATGTGCGGCTCCAGATCCCAATGCAGGTCTACAGCGCCGACGGCGAGCTTATGGCGCAGTACGGCGAAAAACGCCGTATCCCGCTGACCTTAAACCAAATTCCCCCTGTGATGGTGAAGGCCTTCATCGCCACAGAGGACAGCCGTTTTTACGAGCACCACGGCGTTGACCCGGTGGGGATTTTCCGTGCCGCAAGCGTTGCGCTGTTCTCCGGGCATGCCTCTCAGGGGGCAAGTACCATTACGCAGCAGCTGGCGCGTAACTTCTTCCTCAGCCCTGAAAAGACGCTGATCCGTAAGATAAAAGAGGTGTTCCTCGCGATCCGCATTGAGCAGTTGCTGAGTAAAGACGAAATCCTTGAGCTTTACCTCAACAAGATCTATCTCGGTTATCGCGCCTATGGCGTGGGTGCTGCGGCACAGGTGTACTTCGGCAAGCCCGTGGAGCAACTGACCTTAAGCGAAATGGCGACCATTGCCGGCCTGCCTAAAGCCCCGTCCACGTTTAACCCGCTCTACTCGCTCGATCGCGCCACCGCACGTCGCAATGTCGTTCTGTCACGTATGCTGAGCGAAGGCTACATCAGCCAGAGTGAATATGAGCAGGCACGCAACGATGTCATCGATGCCAACTACCATGCGCCGGAGATCGCCTTCTCTGCCCCGTATCTGACCGAAATGGTTCGCCAGGAAATGGTCAGCCGTTATGGGGATAAGGCCTATGAAGATGGTTATCGCGTATACACCACGGTTACCCGTAAAGGGCAGCAGGCGGCACAGGATGCGGTGAGAAATAACGTGATGGACTACGATATGCGTCACGGCTATCGCGGCCCGTCCAACGTGCTGTGGAAGGTGGGCGAAAGCGCCTGGGACAGTAAAAAAATCACCAGTACGCTGAAAGCGCTGCCTACCTACGGCCCGCTGCTGCCTGCGGTGGTGACGCAGGCCACGCCTCAGGAAGCCGTTGCAACGCTTGCGGATGGCACCTCAGTCTCCTTGCGTATGGACGGGATCCGCTGGGCGCGTCCGTACCGCTCTGACACCTTACAGGGACCAACACCACGCAAAGTGACCGATGTCGTACAAACCGGACAACAAATCTGGGTGCGTCAGGTAGGCGATGCCTGGTGGCTGGCGCAGGTGCCAGACGTCAACTCCGCGCTGGTCTCCATTAACCCGCAAAACGGTGCCGTGCTGGCGCTGGTGGGTGGGTTTGATTTCAACCAGAGCAAATTCAACCGCGCGACGCAGGCGCTGCGTCAGGTCGGTTCGAATATCAAACCGTTCCTCTACACGGCGGCGATGGATAAAGGCTTAACGCTTGCCAGTATCCTCAATGACGTGCCGATCTCTCGCTGGGATGCCGGTGCCGGTTCCGACTGGCAGCCGAAGAACTCGCCGGCGGAATACGCAGGCCCTATTCGCCTTCGTCAGGGGCTGGGTCAGTCGAAAAACGTGGTGATGGTGCGTGCAATGCGTGCGATGGGCGTCGATTACGCGGCAGAGTATCTGCAACGTTTTGGCTTCCCGGCACAGAACATCGTGCGCACCGAATCGCTGGCGTTAGGCTCGGCATCGTTCACGCCGCTGCAAGTGGCGCGGGGGTATTCGGTCATGGCCAACGGCGGCTTCCTGATCGACCCGTACTTCATCAGTAAAATCGAAAACGACCAGGGCGGTGTGCTGTTCGAAGCGAAACCGAAAATTGCCTGTGCGGAGTGCGATATTCCGGTGATTTACGGCAATACGCCGAAGTCTGACGTGCTTGAAAACAAGGACATGGAAGATGTCGCCGTGTCGCAGGAGCAGCCGAACGGCGTGGTGCCGCAGCCACAGCTGGAACAGGCAAACCAGGCGCTGGTGGCGCAGAGCGGTGCGCAGGAGTATGCCCCACATGTGATCAACACCCCGCTGTCATTCCTGATCAAGAGCGCGTTGAATACCAACATCTTCGGTGAACCGGGCTGGCAGGGTACCGGCTGGCGTGCCGGGCGTGATTTACAGCGCCACGATATCGGCGGTAAAACCGGGACCACCAACAGCTCGAAAGATGCCTGGTTCTCCGGCTACGGTCCGGGCGTGGTGACTTCGGTCTGGATCGGTTTTGACGATCACCGCCGCGATTTAGGCCGCACCACGGCGTCTGGCGCGATCAAAGATCAGATTTCCGGCTACGAAGGTGGGGCCAAAAGTGCGCAACCGGCCTGGGATGCCTATATGAAATCCGTTCTTGAGGGTGTGCCGGAGCAGCCGCTGACGCCACCGCCGGGCGTGGTCACGGTCAATATCGACCGCAGCACCGGGCAGTTAGCCAACGGTGGCAATAGCCGTGAGGAGTATTTCATCGAAGGTACGCAGCCAACCACGCAGGCGGTACATGAGGTGGGTACAGAGATTATTGATAACGGCGAGACGCACGAGCTGTTCTGACAACAAAGCAAAACGGCAACCTCGGGTTGCCGTTTTTGTGTTTGCTCCCTCTCCCGTGGAAGAGGGTTGGGGCATCAGGCCACTACAGCCGCCCCTGCCCCTTCAGCCATTCCCGCACCAGGAACAGCGCGCTCACGTTACGCGCCTCATTGAAGTCAGGATCTTCCAGCAAATCCATCAGGTGCGCCAGTGGCCAGCGAACCTGGGGCAGCGGCTCCGGCTCGTCACCTTCCAGCGATTCAGGGTAAAGATCTTCAGCCACCACAATGTTCATTTTGCTGGAAAAATAGGAGGGAGCCATGCTCAGCTTTTTCAGGAACGATAGCTCTTTCGCGCCAAACCCAACCTCTTCTTTCAGCTCACGGTTTGCTGCTTCAAAGACCGTTTCACCGGGGTCAATAAGCCCTTTCGAGAAACCCAGTTCATAAGATTCCGTGCCCACTGCATATTCGCGGATCAAAATCAGATGGTCATCAACAATGGGGATGATCATCACCGCTTCACGCGATGAGGGGCGCATACGTTCATAAACGCGACGCACGCCGTTGCTGAACTCCAGGTCCACACTTTCGACATTAAACAGCCGGGATTTCGCGACAGTTTCAACACTCAGAATGGTGGGTTTTTGTAGTGGTTTGCTCATCTTGACGGGTCTTTGAAGTGTGAACTGACTTTATTGTGCGATACGCCGCACGGTTTCGGCAATGTCAATTGTTCTTTATTTACATTTGTGCAACCTGACAGGAATCAATCCTCAAATCAAAACAAATGTCAAGAGGTTGAAATGTTTCCAGGAATTTGCTGATATCGCGCCATGACAGGCTTTGCTATCATCATCGGTCACTGGGATGCGCTGCAGAATGCTCAAGTTCGACTCCATGCTTGCCGATAGCCAACCACAGACTCTCATTCATTGTTAAAGGTGCACTGACTACACCTGTAAGAAGATAAAGTAAGATGGGGAAAGCATGAGCACCATTTTGATCGTTCTCGCTGCTATGCTGGCCGGCGCTTTAGTTGCAGGGTGGGTATACAGGCGTCGCGTACAGCGTCGTTTCAGGCTGCCCTTTTTAACGGCCTTTGCCGGTGCCACAACGCGTAAACTCACGCAAGAAGAGCGCGATGCTGTTGAGAACTATCTCGAAACCCTCAACCGTTCCCAGTTAACGCCCGGGCCAACGGGGGCTACGGCTGCGCCTGTCACCCTCAATCTGAACGCACAAAGCGACACCGTGCTCTGCGTGACGCGCTCCATCACCCGTTATGGCATCACGACGGACGATCCCAATAAATGGCGTTACTACCTCGACTCCGTTGAAGTGCATCTGCCTCCCTCCTGGGAGCAGTACATTAATGATGAAAACAGCGTTGAGCTTATCCATACCGATTCGCTGCCGCTGGTCATCTCCCTGAACGGCCATACGCTGAATGAGTACATTCATGAAGCACCGCGCTTTGCGCTGGAACGCGCGAGTTCAAAGCAGGCCTCCATTCGCGGTGAAGAGACCGAGCAAATTGAACTGCTGAACATTCGTCAGGAGACTCATGAAGAGCACGCCCTGAGTCGTCCGGATGGCATTCGCGAGGCGGTCCTGATTGTGGCCGCCTTCCTGCTCTTTTTCTTCTGTCTGTTGACGCCGGATGTGTTTGTCCCATGGCTCGCGGGCGGTGCGCTGCTGCTGTTGGCCGCCGGGCTGTGGGGGCTGTTTGCGCCTCCGGCCAAAACCTCTTTGCGTGAAATTCACTGCCTGCGCGGCACCCCTAAGCGCTGGGGCCTGTTCGGTGAGAACGATCAGGAACATATCAACAATATCTCCCTCGGGATTATTGACCTTATCTATCCGCGCCACTGGCAGCCATGGATTGCACAGGATTTGGGGCATAAAACCGATATTGATATCTACCTTGACCGCCATGTTGTGCGTCAGGGGCGCTTCCTCTCCCTGCACGATGAAGTGAAAAACTTCCCGCTTCAGCACTGGCTACGCAGTACGGTTATCGCCGGGGGCGCAGCGCTGGTCTTTGCTCTGTTGCTGCTGTTCGTGCCGCTGGATATGCCCATCAAATTCACCCTGTCGTGGATCAAAGGGGCACAAACCGTAGAAGCCACCAGCGTTAAGCAGCTGGATGACGCTGGCGTGCGGGTGGGTGATACGCTCCGTCTGAAGGGTACCGGGATGTGTAACATCCACACCCCAGGGGCATGGAATACCCGTCAGAACTCGCCGTTCATGCCGTTCGACTGCTCGCAAATCGTCTGGAACGATGCGCCGCCGTTGCCGCTGCCAGAATCGGATGTCGTCAATAAAGCCACTGCGCTCACCCAGACGCTCAACCGCCAGCTGCACCCGAAAACCGATGATGATTCACGCGTCAGCCCTGCCCTGCGTTCTGCCATTCAGAAATCCGGGATGGTACTGCTGGATGACTTTGGCGAAATCGTATTGAAAACGCAGGATTTATGTTCAGCACAGGATGAGTGCGTTCGCCTTAAAAATGCGCTCGTGAACCTGGGTAACAGCAAAGACTGGGACTCGCTGGTGAAGCGCGCCGAAGCGGGTCGTCTGGACGGCGTGAACGTGCTACTGCGCCCGGTGAGTGCCGAATCGCTGGATAACCTGGTGGCGACCTCTACCGCGCCGTTTGTGATGCGTGAAACCACCCGTGCGGCCCAGGCGCTGAATAGCCCGGCGCCTGGCGGTTTTGTGATTGTCAGCGATGAAGGCAGCGACCTGGTCGATCAGCCTTATCCGCAGATTGCCCTGTACGACTACCCGGCTCAGGAACAATGGGGGCAGTTCCAGCGTCTGGCGCAGATGCTGATGCAAACGCCATTCAGTGCCGAAGGGATTGTGACCAGTATCTTTACCGATGCCAACGGTACGCGCCATATCGGCCTGCACCGGATGCCTGACAGCGCGGGTTTATGGCGTTATATCGGTACATCACTGCTGATGATCGCCATGCTGGTGTCTATTTTCTGGAACGGCATCATGGCCCTGCGCCGTTACCAGCGTTCGCGCACCCGGCTTGCTGAGATCCAGCAATACTACGAAAATTGCCTTAATCCTAAGCTGGTCCCCTCCTCTGAGAGCCTGATCGGATAACATCGCTGCGCGACAAGTTGTGCTACCCTGTCGCGCACGTTTCTTCTGGCTGGAGTTCCCCTATGCATCTTGATATCGCCTGGCAGGAGGTTGATACCGTCCTGCTGGATATGGACGGCACGCTGCTCGATCTCGCCTTTGATAATTACTTCTGGCAAAAGCTGGTCCCGGAGACCTATGGCGAACAGCAGGGTATCTCCCCGGCAGAAGCGCAGGAATTCATTCGTTCGCAATATAGCGCGGTGCAACATACGCTAAACTGGTACTGTCTGGACTACTGGAGCGAACGACTCGGTTTGGATATTTGTGCCATGACCACCGCCCAGGGCCCGCGCGCCGTACTGCGTGAGGACACTGTGCCCTTCCTGGATGCGCTGAAAGCAAGCGGCAAGCGCCGTATTTTGCTGACCAACGCCCATCCGCATAATCTGGCCGTGAAGCTGGAACATACGGGTCTTGCGTCACACCTTGATTTATTACTTTCCACCCACACATTTGGTTATCCGAAAGAGGATCAGCGGTTGTGGCATGCGGTGAAGGAAGAGACCGGTATACAGCCGGAACGCACGCTGTTCATTGATGACAGCGAGCCCATTCTGGATTCCGCCGCGGCGTTTGGCATTCGCTACTGCCTGGGCGTGACCAATCCTGACTCCGG
Organism: Enterobacter sp. SENG-6; assembly: GCF_001605945.1. Classification (NCBI taxonomy): domain Bacteria; kingdom Pseudomonadati; phylum Pseudomonadota; class Gammaproteobacteria; order Enterobacterales; family Enterobacteriaceae; genus Enterobacter; species Enterobacter sp. SENG-6. The sequence goes on along the minus strand of NZ_LOMM01000019.1, from coordinate 17,520 downwards.
CCTGGCGGACAAAAGCTATCTGCGGCATCCGGGGCTGGGTGACTATCGTCAGATGATCCCCTCACTGACCGTGAAGGAGACGCCATGAAAGAAAAACCCTCAGATGGGGTAAGACTGGATAAATGGCTGTGGGCAGCCCGTTTTTATAAAACGCGCGCCCTTGCCCGCGAGATGATCGACGGCGGAAAGGTGCATTACAACGGCCAGCGTAGCAAGCCGAGTAAGCTGGTTGAACTGAATGCCACCTTAACGCTGCGTCAGGGCAACGATGAACGAACGGTGGTGATTAAAGCCATTACCGAACAACGACGGCCCGCATCTGAAGCCGTACAGCTTTATGAAGAGACGGCTGAGAGCATTGAAAAGCGCGAAAAGACCGCGCTGGCGCGCAAAATGAATGCGCTGACCATGCCCCACCCGGACCGGCGACCGGATAAAAAAGAGCGCCGCGATCTGATGAAATTTAAACACGGTGAGACCGAGTAACCCTCACCTGCACGAGAGACTATTATGGCCCAACACGACCAATTACACCGCTATCTGTTTGAACAATTCGCCGTGCGTGGCGAGCTGGTCACCGTATCCGAAACCTGGAAACAGATTCTGGAAAACCACAACTACCCGCTGCCGGTGAAAACCCTGTTGGGCGAACTGCTGGTTGCCACCAGCCTGCTGACCGCCACGCTGAAGTTTGCCGGTGATATCACCGTGCAGCTGCAGGGTGATGGCCCGATGTCGCTGGCCGTGATCAACGGTAACAATCAGCAGCAGATGCGCGGCGTCGCACGCGTTCAGGGCGACGTTCCTGAAAATGCCGACCTGAAAACGCTGGTGGGCAATGGCTACCTGGTGATCACCATCTCCCCGGAAGAAGGTGAACGCTATCAGGGCGTGGTCGGTCTGGAAGGCGATACCCTGGCCGCCTGTCTGGAAGATTACTTCATGCGTTCAGAACAGCTGCCAACTCGCCTGTTCATCCGTACCGGTGAAGTAGACGGGCAACCCGCTGCGGGCGGTATGCTGCTGCAGGTTCTGCCCGCACAGGATGCGCAGACCAATGATTTTGAGCACCTGGCGACGCTGACCGAAACCATCAAGGCGGAAGAGCTGTTCAACCTGTCGGCGACCGATGTGCTGTGGCGTCTGTATCATGAAGAAGAGGTGACGGTTTACGATCCACAAGCCGTGGAGTTTAAGTGCACCTGTTCACGTGAACGCTGCGCTGGCGCACTGAAAACCCTGCCGGATGAAGAGATCGACAGCATTATGGCTGAAGACGGTGAAATCGATATGCACTGTGACTACTGCGGTACGCACTATGTGTTCAACTCGATGGATATCGCTGAGATCCGCAACAACGCCTCTCCGGCGGATCCGCAGGTTCACTGATCATAAAGCAACGGCTCCACAAGGAGCCGTTTTGTTAACGCACCAGTGCATTATCGTAGTTTATCTCTACGCGTTCACCGAAGATCTCAATATCTGCCCACGGCTTCACAACGGGTTTCACCTTCCCCTGCTGCACTGCGCGTTCCAGCTCTTCCCGTGATAAACCATCAGGCATTTTCCAGGTATCGCCTGCCAGCTTCCAGCCGGTACCGGTTTGCGTGTACACCACAATCGTGCGGTCGCTAAACTGATAAATCACCGCTTCAGGCTTGCCGTCGCCGTTCAGATCCAGCGACATCAGTAAACAGGTTTTCCGCTCGCGGCTGCAGGAATCAAATCGGTACTGGTTATTCAGCATCGCCTGCCATAACCCCTTGTCGGGGCGAGACGTACCCGGTGCGAGTGTGAACTGCTTCTCAAGCATCCCGGCTGTCATCTTCCCTGCTCCGTCCCGGTTTCCGCTGAGAAGGCCGTACAGCTCACGCTGGCGCTTTGGCTCAGCCATAAACTGCCGATCGTATTGCAGCGTCTGCATGGCTTCGCGTCCCTTACGCCCGCTGTTGCTGAGCATATACAGGCTGACCTGATCCGCGTTGATGCGCCCGTCATGATAACGGGACATGTGGCTTTCAACGCTGATACGCCACGGATCAAGCACCGGCGTATGAATCAGGATCAGGAGAATAAGCGCAAGTAACCCCGTTAGCGGGATAACGGACGCCTGCAGCTTTTGTGCCTGGCGGCGACAGAAGACAACGCTTATGCAAAATCCTACCGCCCAGACCAGCGCCACCAGCGTAATGAGCACGCCATACAGACGCTCCGGCGACCAGCCATATTGCGAAATGCGCAGCCATAACGCCCACCCTGCTAACACCGGATAGGCGGGAACGATAGCGATGGCGAGACGAACCATCCCGTTGAGAAGCGCATAGTAAGGTAGCGTCTGACGCTGCGGATGCCAGACAATCGTCACCAGAAAAAGGAGCAGTAGCGCTAAGGCGGTCAGCAGGCCCGCCGCGGATATCCGTGCGGAAATGGCCTCAAAGCCCATCACGGGCAATGCGCCAATGAACAGCAGGGCTAAGGCCGCCATCAGAGGCAACAGGCCGGTGGCGATCAGGGTAAGCAGGTTCTGTAATGCGCGCATCAAGCGCACCTGCATACGCGCCAGCACGGCGACACTGGCAGAAACCACGCCAATCGCCACTGAAATAAACCAGTCAGACTGGAAGAAAAGGCGATCAAAAAACTGAATGCCAATGAGTTTGAAGAGTTCAGCCCAGAGGAAAAGCACCAGCCAGAAGAGGCCGTTGGAGATAAAAATAGTGAGTATAGTCAGCGCGTTGTGCCAGTGCTTATCGTAAAAATCACTGTAGAACGAGGCCGTCGTCGCAGGCGACAGACGCCTTTGCAGCCATGGCAACATCAATAGCATCATCAACAGAAGATGAAAGCCCCAGACAAGCACGGCCTCTTTAATTTCCCAGTGTTCAAGCCCGGACACGCTCCACTTAAGCCAGGCGCCCATACCGGCGACAACAGCGCCAACGATCGCGAGCGCCAGCCAGAGTAACGGTTTTCTGAATGACGTCACGGAAAGCGCGACAGTGGCGGTCATCGCCACCGTTGCAGGCATCACGCACAAAGACCACACCGTATCGGATGGCAATTTCGCATACGCGATGTACTCGCTGATCCCGTAGCAAATCAGTCCCTGTAAAGCACCCACCAGCACGACGGCCAGGCGCATTGAAGGGGATAACGTTTCACTGTTTTCCATCTCTCATCCCTTTTCCAGAAAAGCGTATTGTTTCATCAATCCGCGGACGACATGAATCGTTTTCATACTGTAACCCTTACGTAATTTTCTTACGTGTATGCGATTACATTCACATTCTTTCCGATAAAATCACCAGCCATTAACCTTTTCGGAACATTTTCCCCAACAAAAAAGCGATTCCTGCGATAATCCGCCTGCCCTGTGACTGGAGTCGCAGCGTTTTCCGTTAGTAAGGGTTTTGACCAGATACGTAAATCTATGAGCCCCGTCGCGGTTAACAACCTCAGAAAAACCCTACAATTTCAGGCAGTACATATTGGCTAAGGAGCAGTGATATGCGTGTTACTGGTTTAACCCCGCAAGATCTCAAGGCTTATGGTATTCACGACGTCCAGGAAATCGTCTACAACCCCGATTACGATACGCTGTATCAGGAAGAGCTCAATCCAGCACTGGAAGGATACGAGCGAGGTGTGTTGACTAACCTTGGTGCTATCGCCGTCGATACCGGTATCTTTACCGGTCGTTCGCCGAAAGATAAGTATATCGTCCGAGACGAAACCACCCGCGATACGCTGTGGTGGGCTGACAAAGGCAAAGGGAAGAACGATAACAAACCGCTCTCCCCGGAAACCTGGCAGCATCTGAAAGGGCTCGTCACCCAACAACTTTCCGGCAAGCGTCTGTTCATTGTCGACGCTTTCTGCGGCGCTAACGCCGACACCCGTCTTTCCGTGCGTTTTATCACCGAAGTGGCCTGGCAGGCGCATTTCGTGAAAAACATGTTTATTCGTCCAACCGACGAAGAGCTGCAGACGTTCAAACCCGATTTCATCGTGATGAACGGTGCCAAATGCACCAACCCACAGTGGCAAGAGCAGGGCCTGAACTCCGAGAACTTTATCGCCTTTAACCTGACCGAGCGTATCCAGCTGATTGGCGGTACCTGGTACGGCGGCGAGATGAAGAAAGGCATGTTCTCGGTCATGAACTACCTGCTGCCGCTGCGCGGTATCGCCTCTATGCACTGCTCAGCGAACGTCGGTGAAAAAGGGGATGTGGCGGTGTTCTTCGGCCTGTCCGGCACCGGTAAAACCACCCTGTCTACCGATCCAAAACGTCGTCTGATTGGGGATGACGAGCACGGCTGGGATGACGACGGCGTGTTTAACTTCGAAGGCGGTTGCTACGCGAAGACCATTCGTCTGTCTGAAGAAGCTGAGCCGGATATCTTCCATGCCATCCGCCGCGATGCGCTGCTGGAAAACGTCACCGTACGTGCCGACGGCTCTATCGACTTCGACGACGCATCCAAAACCGAAAACACCCGCGTTTCCTACCCGATCTACCACATCGACAACATTGTGAAGCCGGTGTCGAAAGCGGGTCATGCGACGAAGGTGATTTTCCTGACGGCGGATGCGTTCGGCGTGCTGCCGCCGGTTTCCCGCCTGACCGCCAGCCAGACGCAGTATCATTTCCTCTCCGGTTTTACCGCCAAACTGGCGGGCACCGAGCGGGGCGTGACGGAGCCAACCCCAACGTTCTCCGCCTGCTTCGGCGCGGCCTTCCTGTCGCTGCACCCGACGCAGTACGCAGAAGTGCTGGTAAAACGCATGCAGGCCTCCGGGGCGCAGGCGTACCTGGTTAACACCGGCTGGAACGGTACCGGCAAGCGTATCTCCATCAAAGATACCCGCGCCATTATCGACGCCATTCTGGATGGTTCTCTGGATAACGCTGAAACCTTCACCCTGCCGATGTTTGATCTGGCTATTCCAACGGCGCTGCCGGGCGTGGATACGCATATCCTTGACCCGCGTAACACCTACGGTTCCCCGGAACAGTGGCGTGAGAAAGCGGAAACGCTGGCGAAGCTGTTTATTGAGAACTTCGAGAAGTATACCGATACCCCGGCGGGTGAAGCGCTGGTGAGTGCGGGACCGAAGCTGTAGGTAAAAGCAAAAAGGCAACGAAAGTTGCCTTTTTTAATGGTTTCGCCCTCTCCCCGTGGGAGAGGGCCGGGGTGAGGGCATCAGGCCGCACCCCGATTACCCCTCTTTCACTTGCCCCCGCGTCACCGGCACCGGCAACCAGGCGCGAATGCTCAACCCACCCCGCTCGCTGGTACCAATCTCCAGCAACCCGTTATGGTTATCAACAATACGCTGCACAATCGCCAGGCCTAAACCGGTTCCGCTGGTGCTGCGCGCGCTGTCGCCGCGCACAAACGGCTGGAACAGATGCTTACGCTGCTCGGGCTTGATACCCGGACCGTCATCTTCCACCTGGAACCAGGCGCGGTTGAGTTCCGATCCGCTGCTGACTTTAATCCAGCCATTACCGTAGCGGGCCGCATTCACCACCATGTTTGCCACCGCGCGCTTGATGGAGAGCGGGTGCATGCGAACCTGAATTTCACCGGCCTGAAGGTCGGTATCAATCTCACGCTCGTAGCCGCTTTCAGCCGCCACCACTTCGCCCAGCACCGCGTTCAGGTCAGCCATCTCCATCGGCATCTCCTGCCCGGTACGCAGGTAGTCAATAAACTGCTCAATGATGGCGTTACACTCTTCGATATCCTTGTTGATGGACTCGGCGAGATAACCGTCCTCTTCGCCCATCATCTCCGTCGCCAGTCGGATACGCGTGAGTGGCGTACGCAGATCATGGCTGACGCCCGCCATCAGCAGCGTACGGTCATCCGCCAGCTGTTTGACGCCAGCCGCCATATGATTAAACGCGCGCGTCACCGAACGCACCTCCGATGCGCCATATTCACGCAGCGGCGGCGGAATGATCCCTTTACCGACCTGGAGCGCAGCGTGTTCCAGGTCGACCAGCGGTCGGTTCTGTATACGGATAAACAGCCACGCGCCGCCTATCGCTAACAGCATGATGGCGAGGGTGTAGCGGAACAGCGGCGAGAAGTCGCCCTGGTGGATTTCGGTCAGCGGAACGCGCACCCAGATATTGGGTGACAGCCAGGTTTTCAGCCAGACGACCGGCGAGCTTTTGTTGACCTCAACACGCACCTCCGTCGGGCCCCCCAGCTGCTGCGCCATCTGCTGGCTGAGGAATTCATAGTGCTGCGCCCAACGCAGACCCGCGTCTTCCGCCGCTTCATTCGAGTAGAGCGAAATGCCCAGTTCACGGTAGATTTCACGGCGAAACGCCGGAGGAACCACTAACTGCGTGCCGTCCTCCAGCTGCAGTTTATCGGTCATCAGCATACGTACTTCGTACGCCAGGACCTTATTAAACTGCTGAAGGCTCGGCAGGATCGCAAAGTTCAGCACCACCAGGTAGGTTGTCACCAGGCTGACAAACAGCAAGGTGACAATCAAAAGCAGGGTACGGGCAAACGAGCTTCGCGGTGAGAAGCGCATTCGCCTCATGCTTTAGCGCCGTCCGGGACGAACACGTAGCCCAGACCCCATACGGTCTGAATATAACGAGGATGCGCCGGATCTTCTTCCACCATGCGGCGCAGACGAGAGATCTGCACGTCGATGGAACGTTCCATTGCCGAGTATTCACGGCCGCGCGCCAGGTTCATCAGCTTGTCACGGGAGAGCGGCTCACGCGGGTGGCTGACCAGCGCTTTCAGTACCGCGAACTCACCGCTGGTGAGCGGCATTGGCTCGTCTTCACGGAACATCTCACGCGTACCGAGGTTCAGCTTGAACTTCCCGAACGCAATCACCGCTTCTTCCTGCGACGGTGCGCCTGGCAGTTCGTTCGCCTGACGGCGCAGCACGGCCCGAATACGCGCCAGCAGTTCACGCGGGTTAAACGGTTTAGGAATGTAGTCGTCAGCGCCAATTTCGAGGCCCACGATACGGTCAACCTCTTCCCCTTTCGCCGTCACCATAATGATTGGCATGGGGTTGCTCTGGCTGCGCAGACGGCGACAGATAGAGAGCCCGTCTTCGCCCGGCAGCATCAGGTCGAGGACCATCAGATGGAAGGATTCACGGGTCAGCAGGCGGTCCATCTGCTCAGCGTTCGCGACGCTACGAACCTGGAAGCCCTGCTCGGTCAGATAACGTTCCAGCAGCGCACGCAGGCGCATGTCGTCATCCACGACCAGAATTTTGTAGTTCTCTTGCATTGTGTGTACTCCCAAAGGTTCGGATAGTCTAATAACAGCGTATTCTAAAAAAGTGCACGGGTTCGACCAGCGAATTCTGGTATAAATTCTAGTCGAAATTGTTACAAAGCATATTTAACAGCAGCTTATCTGCACAATTCATCACATAAATGATTATTAACGCTGTCTGATAGACTACGTGATACGTAATGTGCGCAATGTTTGCAATGAAGTCGAGTCTGAAGGTCACAGTATGAAAACGCCCCTGATCACCCGCGAAGGGTACGAAAAACTCAAAAAAGAGATGGATTACCTGTGGCGCGAAGAGCGTCCGGAAGTGACCAAAAAAGTTACCTGGGCGGCAAGCCTGGGCGACCGCAGCGAAAATGCTGACTACCAGTACAACAAGAAGCGGCTGCGTGAGATCGACCGTCGGGTACGCTATCTGACCAAATGTCTCGAGAATCTTAAAATTGTCGATTATTCACCGCAGCAGGAGGGCAAAGTCTTCTTCGGCGCGTGGGTTGAGATCGAGAATGATGATGGCAATACCCTGCGCTTTCGCATTGTCGGGTACGACGAAATTTTTGGCCGTAAGGATTACATCTCCATCGACTCGCCGATGGCCCGCGCGCTGCTGAAAAAGGAGGTGGGTGATTTAGCCGTTGTCCAGACGCCTGCCGGAGAAGCGAGCTGGTACGTCAATGAGATCACCTACGTAAAATAGTCCGAGAGCGCCCTCCACGGCTGGCATTTTACCGTGTCAGCCCGTATAACTATCCCCTGATTTTTGACCCACAAGATGATAAAGCCATGATGAAAGATTCGCTCTGCCGCATTATTGCGGGTGAACTTCAGGCCAGAGCCGAACAGGTAGAAGCTGCCGTTCGCCTGCTTGATGAAGGGAACACCGTGCCGTTTATTGCACGTTATCGTAAGGAAGTCACCGGCGGTCTGGATGACACGCAGTTGCGTAACCTGGAGACCCGTCTGGGCTACCTCCGTGAACTGGAAGACCGCCGTCAGGCAATCCTCAAATCCATCGGCGAACAGGGCAAACTGACCAGCGATCTGGAAAAGGCCATTAACGGCACCCTGAGCAAAACTGAACTCGAAGACCTCTATCTGCCCTACAAACCGAAGCGCCGTACGCGCGGGCAGATTGCAATTGAAGCAGGTCTGGAGCCGCTGGCCGAGCTGCTGTGGAACGAACCGTCACACGACCCGGAAACCGAAGCGGCCAAATTTATCGACGCTGACAAAGGCGTGGCAGACACCAAAGCGGCCCTTGATGGCGCACGCTACATTCTGATGGAGCGCTTCTCCGAGGATGCCGCCCTGCTCTCCCGTGTGCGTGATTATCTGTGGAAGAACGCCCACATCGTCTCTACCGTGGTGGCAGGCAAAGAAGAGGAAGGCGCGAAATTCCGCGACTACTTCGATCACCACGAACCGATTTCAACTGTGCCTTCTCACCGTGCGCTGGCCATGTTCCGCGGCCGTAATGAAGGCGTGCTGCAGCTCTCTCTCAACGCCGACCCGCAGTTTGATGAGCCGCCAAAAGAGAGCCACTGCGAGCAGATCATCACCGATCACCTCGGCCTGCGCCTGAATAACGCCCCGGCGGACAGCTGGCGTAAAGGCGTGGTGAGCTGGACATGGCGCATTAAGGTGCTGATGCACCTCGAAACCGAACTGATGGGCACCGTGCGCGAGCGTGCGGAAGACGAAGCAATCAACGTCTTTGCCCGTAACCTGCATGATCTGCTGATGGCCGCACCTGCTGGCCTGCGTGCGACCATGGGTCTCGATCCGGGTCTGCGTACCGGCGTAAAAGTGGCGGTGGTTGACGGTACCGGCAAGCTGGTGGCAACCGACACCATTTACCCGCATACCGGTCAGGCGGCGAAGGCTGCTGTAGTGGTGGCCGCGCTGTGCGAGAAATATAACGTTGAGCTGGTGGCTATCGGCAACGGTACGGCCTCCCGTGAAACCGAACGTTTCTACCTCGACGTGCAGAAACAGTTCCCGAAAGTGACGGCGCAGAAAGTGATCGTCAGCGAGGCCGGGGCGTCCGTCTATTCTGCGTCAGAGCTGGCGGCCCAGGAGTTCCCGGACCTGGACGTCTCCCTGCGCGGTGCGGTCTCTATCGCCCGTCGTCTGCAGGATCCGCTGGCGGAACTGGTGAAGATCGACCCGAAATCCATCGGTGTGGGCCAGTATCAGCACGACGTGAGCCAGACGCAGCTGGCGCGTAAGCTGGATGCGGTGGTGGAAGATTGCGTAAACGCCGTGGGCGTGGACCTGAACACCGCCTCCGTTCCTCTGCTGACCCGCGTGGCAGGCTTAACCCGCATGATGGCGCAGAACATCGTTGCCTGGCGTGATGAGAACGGCCAGTTCCAGAACCGCCAGCAGTTGCTGAAGGTAAGCCGTCTGGGGCCGAAAGCGTTTGAGCAGTGTGCGGGCTTCCTGCGCATCAACCACGGCGATAACCCGCTGGATGCGTCAACCGTTCACCCGGAAGCCTACCCGGTGGTTGAGCGCATACTGGCAGCGACCCAGCAGGCACTCAAAGACCTGATGGGCGACAGCAACGCGCTGCGCAACCTGAAAGCGGTCGATTTCACCGACGAGCAGTTCGGCGTGCCGACCGTGACCGACATCATCAAAGAGCTGGAAAAACCGGGCCGCGATCCGCGTCCTGAGTTCAAAACCGCGACCTTTGCCGACGGCATCGAGACCATGAACGACCTGCTGCCGGGCATGGTGCTGGAAGGCGCCGTCACCAACGTCACTAATTTTGGCGCTTTTGTCGATATCGGCGTGCATCAGGATGGCCTGGTGCATATCTCATCGCTCGCCGATAAGTTCGTTGAAGATCCTCATACGGTGGTCAAAGCGGGCGATATCGTGAAGGTGAAAGTGCTGGAAGTGGACCTGCAGCGCAAGCGAATCGCCCTGACCATGCGTCTGGACGAGCAGCCAGGTGAAACCAACGCGCGCCGCGGCAGTAACGGCGGTGGCCGTGAGCAGCAGCGCCCTGCCGCTAAAGGCGCGAAGCCGCGCGGGCGTGATGCGCAGCCAGCGGGTAACAGCGCAATGATGGATGCGCTGGCGGCCGCGATGGGTAAGAAACGCTAAGGTTGTAAATGCCCCTCACCCTAACCCTCTCCCCAAAGGGGAGAGGGAACTTGAACACCCTCTCCCTGTGGGAGAGGGCCGGGGTGAGGGGACAAATTATATCGCAAGAGATGAAACCGATTGCATATCCATATTTAAACCACCATTTATCACTCCGTTAACAAATACATTTATTATTCCCTGCCCCGTAATTCAGCAAATATTGAGCAAGGTCAAACAGGCCGTAAATTAATACGCTTAACAACATTCCGTCACAGTTTTCATATTGCTGATAAAAACTATTCTCATTATCATCCCATAGTAGATAATTTAACCTTCCGTGGAATCAGGCATTATGCAATTCACTCCAGACAGTGCATGGAAAATTACCGGTTTTACCCGCGAAATTAGCCCGGCCTATCGGCAAAAGCTGCTGTCGCTGGGCATGCTCCCCGGCTCGTCATTCCAGGTGGTGCGCGTGGCCCCGTTAGGTGATCCCGTTCATATCGAAACCCGGCGCGTGAATCTGGTACTGCGTAAAAAAGACCTCGCATTAATTGAAGTCGAAGCCTTATCCCAATAACAAGCCAGCGGTTTCAGTGAGTCGAAAACAATGAAAAAATTAACTATTGGCTTAATTGGCAATCCTAATTCCGGCAAGACAACGTTATTTAACCAGCTCACCGGTGCACGCCAGCGTGTGGGTAACTGGGCGGGCGTAACGGTTGAACGTAAAGAAGGCCAGTTCACCACGACAGACAATCAGGTCACGCTGGTGGATCTGCCCGGCACCTACTCCTTAACCACCATTTCGTCACAAACCTCGCTCGATGAGCAGATTGCCTGTCACTATATTCTGAGTGGCGATGCGGACCTGTTAATCAACGTGGTCGATGCATCTAACCTGGAGCGTAACCTCTATCTGACGCTGCAGTTGCTTGAGCTTGGGATCCCCTGCATTGTGGCGCTCAACATGCTCGACATCGCAGAGAAACAAAAGCTGCGTATCGACGCCGACGCCCTCTCCGCGCGTCTGGGCTGCCCGGTAGTGCCGCTGGTTTCTACCCGTGCCCGCGGAATTGACGCACTGAAGCTGGCCATTGACCGCCACGCGGGCAACGCCGACGTTGAGCTGGTGCACTATGCGCAACCGCTTCTGCGCGAGGCCGGTCTGCTGGCGCAGGAGATGGACAACAGCATGCCCGCCAGACAGCGCCTGTGGCTCGGCCTGCAGATGCTGGAAGGCGATATCTACAGCCGCGCCTATGCGGGCCATGCCGCAGACAAACTGGACGTGGCGCTGGCGCGTCTGAGCGATGAGCTCGATGACCCGGCCCTGCACATCGCCGACGCGCGCTATCAGGCCATCGCCGCCATTTGCGACGTGGTCAGTAATGCCCTGACGGCCGAGCCAAGCCGCTTTACGGCCGCCGTGGACAAGATTGTGCTTAACCGCTTCCTCGGTTTGCCGATCTTTTTACTGGTCATGTACCTGATGTTCCTCCTCGCCATTAACATCGGTGGCGCGCTACAGCCTATTTTCGATGCTGGTTCTGTGGCGATATTTGTCCACGGTATTCAGTGGCTGGGCTACACCCTGCACTTCCCGGAATGGCTGACCATTTTCCTCGCCCAGGGGATCGGTGGTGGTATCAACACCGTTCTGCCGCTGGTACCGCAAATCGGCATGATGTACCTGTTCCTCTCGTTCCTTGAGGACTCCGGTTACATGGCGCGTGCGGCTTTCGTGATGGATCGTCTGATGCAGGCCCTGGGTCTGCCGGGTAAATCCTTCGTCCCGCTGATTGTCGGCTTCGGCTGTAACGTGCCGTCTGTAATGGGTGCGCGCACGCTTGATGCCCCCCGCGAACGTCTGATGACCATCATGATGGCGCCATTTATGTCCTGCGGGGCGCGACTGGCTATCTTTGCGGTCTTTGCCGCGGCCTTCTTTGGTCAGGAAGGGGCACTGGCGGTCTTCTCGCTGTATGTGCTGGGCATCGTGATGGCGATCCTGACCGGGCTCATGCTTAAACACACCATCATGCGCGGGGAAGCGTCACCGTTTGTGATGGAACTGCCGGTGTATCACGTACCGCATCTGAAAAGCCTGGCGATCCAGACCTGGCAGCGCCTGAAAGGTTTTGTTCTGCGCGCCGGTAAAGTGATTGTTATCGTCAGCATCTTCCTGAGCGCGCTGAACAGTTTCACCCTGAGCGGGCAGGCGGCGGATAACATCAACGACTCCGCCCTCGCCTCCGTGAGCCGCGTCATTACCCCGGTGTTTAAACCGATTGGCGTGCATGAAGACAACTGGCAGGCGACCGTTGGCCTGTTTACCGGCGCGATGGCAAAAGAGGTGGTGGTCGGCACCCTGAACACGCTTTACACCGCTGAGAATATCCAGGAAGAAGAGTTTAACCCGGCGGCATTCCACCTCGGTGATGAACTGCTCGGCGCGGTGGAAGAGACCTGGCAGAGCCTGAAAGACACCTTCAGCCTGAGCGTACTGGCGAACCCGATTGAAGCCAGCAAAGGCGACGGCGAAATGGCCACCGGTGCCATGGGCGTGATGAGCGAGAAATTTGGCAGCGCGTCAGCGGCCTACAGCTACCTCATCTTTGTCCTGCTCTATATTCCGTGCATCTCGGTGATGGGGGCGATAGCCCGTGAGTCCAGCCGCGGCTGGATGGGGTTCTCCATCCTGTGGGGCTTAAACATCGCCTACTCGCTGGCGACGCTCTTTTACCAGACCGTTAACTTCAGCCAGCATCCGCGCTACAGCCTGGTCTGCATCCTGGCGGTTGTGCTGTTTAACGTGCTCGTTCTCGGTCTGCTACGCCGGGCACGCAGCCGCGTCGATATCAACCTGCTGGCAAACCGTAAAACCGCCGCGACCTGTTGCAACAGCCCGGCGGGCGACTGTCACTAGGGGGAGCCATGGCATCGTTGATTCAGGTTCGTGATTTACTGGCGTTGCAGGGGCGTATGGAGGCAAAACAGCTAAGCCTCAGCCTGCATACGCCGCAGCCGATGATCGATGCCATGCTGGAAAGACTGGAAGCGATGGGGAAAGCCATACGTATTCAGGAAGAGCCGGACGGTTGTCTGTCCGGCAGTTGTAAACATTGCCCGGAAGGGAAAGCCTGTCTCAGGGAGTGGTGGGCACTTCGTGACTGAAGGCGATCAACGCTGAACAAAATTCGGCAGGATGCGAGATAAACGGCGCATGGGCCGCTTTGGCGATTGTCAGCGATTGACTCGCTGGCCACAGTTCATCCAGCAGTGGTACCACTTTGCGTGGAACCAGCCCATCCAGATAACCATAAATGCGCAGGTGCGGCACCGCCAGCGCGGTCAGCGGCTCACGCAGGTCGACCGTTTTCAGTAATTCGAGTCCCCCGTTCAGTACCTCCACATCCGGCATCGGCAGCGACAGCACGGTCTGCTTCAGCAGACGGGCATCCTTACGGGCGCTCTCTGTCCCCATCGTCTGCAGGGCCAGGAAGCGTTCTACCGTTCGCTGGTAATCTTCGCTCAACTGGCGCTGGAAGTTGCTCAGTACGTCCGGCTTAATACCCGGCCACTCCTCCTGCGCACTGAAGTTCGGCGACGAGGCCACCGTTACCAGCGCCTGCACGCGTTCAGGGTTTGTTAATGCAACCTCACTTGCCACCAGCCCGCCCAGACTCCAGCCGAGCCAGATGGCCTGTTGCGGTGCGGCGGCCAGAACCTGCTGCGCCATTTCGTCAAGCGACATCGCCCCATAGCCGCGGCTGCGGCCAAAACCGGGTAAATCCACCAGATGCAGCGTGAAATGCGAGGCAAGTTCCTCATTTACGCAATGCCATACTTCCGCATTCAGTCCCCATCCGTGCAGCAGCACAAGATGGCGATTTCCCGTCCCTACGGTCTGCCACCACAGCGTCTTCATCAGTTACTGTTCTCTTTTTTACATGGAGGTTGTCTATGCTAACAGTGCCCGGCTTGTGCTGGCTATGTCGAATGCCACTTGCGCTGAGCGCGTGGGGAGTCTGTTCCGTCTGCACGCGTTCGCTGGCAAGCCGCATCACGACCTGCCCGCAGTGCGGTTTACCGGCGTACAGTCCACAGTTTCCCTGCGGTCGCTGCCTGAAAAAGCCACCACCGTGGAGCGCCCTGGTGGCGGTCGATGATTACGTTCCACCGTTAAGCAGGCTTATCCACGCGCTGAAGTTTTCCGGCCAGATTGCGCTGGCTCGCCCTCTCGCCCGCCTGTTATTGCTGGCGGTGTTGCAGGCACGGCGCACGCGCGCGCTGCCGAAAGTGGATATGGTGCTGAATGTGCCCTTATACCGGCGCCGTCACTGGCGACGCGGCTACAACCAGAGCGACCTGCTCTGTCGCCCGCTCGCCCGGTGGCTCGGCTGTCAGTACCCAGCCGCTGCGCTGACGCGCCGCCATGCCACCGCCATTCAGCATCAGCTGAGCGCCCGGCTTCGCAAAAGGAACCTCAAAAACGCCTTTCGCCTTGAATTCGCCGTCAAAGGGCTCCATATCGCGATTGTGGATGATGTCGTCACCACAGGCAGTACCGTTGCTGAACTTTCCCGACTGCTTTTGCAAAGCGGCGCCGCGTCGGTTCAGGTATGGTGTCTGTGCCGTACCTTGTAGCCCTTCTCCAATGGGCGTATGATTATACCCAGGTAATTTAGTCAACTATTAGGCCAAAGCTATGATCCGTATTTCCGATTCTGCACAAGCGCACTTTGCCAAACTGCTGGCAAATCAGGAAGAAGGGACGCAGATCCGCGTGTTTGTGATCAATCCAGGCACTCCGAATGCAGAATGTGGTGTCTCCTATTGTCCGCCAGACGCGGTGGAAGCAACTGACACTGCCCTTAAATTTGACCAGCTCACGGCATATGTTGATGAGCTGAGCGCGCCGTATCTTGAAGATGCGGAGATCGACTTCGTCACCGACCAGCTGGGCTCGCAGCTGACGCTGAAAGCGCCAAACGCCAAAATGCGTAAAGTATCTGACGATGCCCCGCTGATGGAGCGCGTAGAGTATCTGCTGCAATCCCAGATCAACCCGCAGCTGGCCGGTCACGGTGGTCGCGTTTCCCTGATGGAAATCACCGACGAAGGCTACGCAATTCTGCAGTTTGGCGGCGGCTGTAACGGTTGTTCCATGGTCGATGTGACCCTGAAAGAAGGGATCGAGAAGCAGCTGCTGAACGAGTTCCCGGAACTGAAAGGCGTGCGTGACCTGACCGAACACCAGCGCGGCGAGCACTCTTACTACTGATTCATTGCCAGTCTGTATTGCCCGGTGGCGCTGCGCTTACCGGGCCTACAAAAATAGTGCGGTCTGATGCCCTCACCCCGCCCTCTCCCACGGGAGAGGGTGAAAACATTAAAAACGGTAACCTTGCGGTTACCGTTTTGCGTTTACCTCCATATGTTGACCTGCGTCTCATAATTTAAATTTTGCCCTCCAGGGTGATTCTCAATCACGTCATGTTACCCGTATCATTCTCATGGGCACTAAACACACTCATAACAGCCGACTAAACTAAATAGTTTCCAAGGTATCAGTATTAGTGCCGTTAACCACTCTGTTCCCAGTTGGGACAACCGGAACGTGTCGTTGAAACAATGACGTTACCCATAACAATTCAAAGGCCAGGTAAATCATGCCATTAGTCATCGTTGCTATCGGTGTTGTGTTATTACTGCTCTTGATGATCCGTTTCAAAATGAACGGGTTTATCGCTCTGGTTCTGGTGGCACTTGCAGTCGGTCTGATGCAAGGGATGCCGCTGGTCAAAGTTATTAGCTCCATTAAAGCGGGTGTCGGCGGTACGCTCGGCAGCCTGGCGTTGATCATGGGCTTTGGCGCCATGCTCGGCAAAATGCTGGCGGACTGCGGTGGTGCACAGCGTATTGCCACCACGCTTATCGACAAGTTTGGTAAGAAGAACATCCAGTGGGCAGTTGTGTTAACCGGTTTTACCGTCGGTTTCGCACTGTTCTATGAAGTGGGCTTCGTGCTGATGCTGCCGCTGGTCTTCACCATTGCGGCGGCGGCGAGCATTCCGCTGCTGTATGTCGGTGTGCCAATGGCAGCAGCGCTGTCCGTGACGCACGGCTTCCTGCCACCGCACCCGGGCCCAACCGCTATCGCCACCATTTTCCACGCCGATATGGGTAAAACCCTGCTGTTCGGTACGATTCTGGCCATCCCAACCGTGATTCTGGCAGGCCCTGTTTATGCCCGCTTCCTGAAAGGCATTGATAAGCCGATTCCGGAAGGTCTGTACAGCGCGAAAACCTTCACCGAAGAAGAGATGCCAGGCTTTGGCGTCAGCGTCTGGACCTCTCTGGTCCCGGTGATCCTGATGGCGATGCGCGCCGTGGCAGAGATGGTTCTGCCGAAAGGTCACGCGTTCCTGTCCGTTGCTGAGTTCCTCGGCGACCCGGTGATGGCCACGCTGATTGCGGTGTTGATCGCGATGTTCACCTTCGGCCTGAACCGCGGTCGTTCCATGGATCAGATCAACGACACGCTGACCTCTTCCATCAAAATCATTGCCATGATGCTGTTGATCATCGGCGGTGGCGGTGCGTTCAAGCAGGTTCTGGTCGATAGCGGTGTGGATAAATACATCGCGGCCATGATGCATGAAACCAACGTGTCGCCGCTTCTGATGGCCTGGTCTATCGCCGCAGTTCTGCGTATCGCGCTGGGTTCTGCAACCGTTGCGGCAATCACCGCGGGCGGTATCGTTGCGCCACTGATTGCCACCACGGGCGTCAGCCCTGAGCTGATGGTTATTGCCGTCGGTTCCGGTAGCGTAATTTTCTCACACGTGAACGATCCGGGCTTCTGGCTGTTCAAGGAGTACTTCAACCTGACTATCGGTGAAACCATCAAGTCCTGGTCCGCGCTGGAAACCATTATTTCGGTGTGCGGTCTGGTCGGGGTGCTGCTGTTGAATATGGTGGTCTGATGCCATAAGTCGGGTGGCGGCTTCGCCTTACCCGACCTACCCGCTCCATGTAGGCCCGGTAAGCGTAGGGTATGAACCGGAAACATGGGTGACACTTTAGACCGGATACATGGGTAACAGTTATAACTGGCATAGAA
>NZ_LOMM01000018.1:0-72021 GCF_001605945.1 Enterobacter sp. SENG-6 | reverse complement strand
GCGCCTGGTAAGCAGAGTTTTTGAAATGTAAGGCCTTTGAATAAGACAAAACGCTGCCTCATCGCTAACTTTGCAACAGTGCCGCTCAGTTGGCCCAGCGTATGGTGCAAGTTCTCGCCGTTTTCGACCATTCCCCAGGATGCGCCAAACTCGATATCCAGCCCCGTGTTGTTCCAGTAAATTTTTCGGCTGTTTAATTGATCAACCATATGCTGCAGCCGTTCAGCGGTTTCAGGCCCCAGCAATACAATGACCAGCTCGCTGCCTGGCAACTGGAAGAGCTTCTCATCTTTCTGCAACAGCGGCTGCAGGGAGGTGGTTACCCTACGTTTGCAATGCACCCGCATGAGAATGCCGTAGTGGCGGCTTAAAAATTCCAGGTTGTCCATCCGCAGGCAGCAGATTTTTGCATCCGGCTGAGCCTGAAGAAACTCTTCCAGCGCCCGAATATTCGGTAAACCGGTCAGCGGGTCGGTCAGCGCCCTGTCCTGCCAGTCCTGCTTCAACCAGTTGCTTCGCTGGTAGAGCCGCGACATGTAAAGCAGACAGATAGCGAAAGAGATCAGCACAGACAGGATAAAGGAGAGTGAATGCCCAGATTCGACGCCATTAAGGAAGTTGTAGTTATAGGTCAACAGCAGCAGAGCGGATGCAGCCCACAGTAAAGAGATGAGCGCATAGCTGAGGCGACTGATACCTAGCGTAAAGAGAATAAAAATGACTGGCATTAAATAGCCAGCAATAACCGGTGACTCAAATGGCGCACATAACACGGCAAGGGTGAAAATTAAAAAAGCCAGCCAGATGAATACATACAAAGATTTTTTGTGAAAAAACACTGGCTTCACGCTCCGCAGCCAAAAGGTTCTGACATAGCGGGGATTAATTATCATTCTTAATGGATAATAGAACATCATGGTGAAAATCAACGCTGCGCATATCAAGCTTTGAATATCAACGATGTTATAAATTACGGTGCCTTCGCCAAAGAATGTTGAGATAGTCACGGGAAAATCAAATAAAAAGCCAGCCAGATACATCAACCCTTTAATGCCTATCGGCACCATAAAGCCCAGCCAGAATATACGTTGCCCAATGTGTTTGTTCGGCACGCAGTGACGCCAGCGCTTGCCCAGTACAAGGCGCAGGACGCCACAGGCAGCAAAAACAGAAAACGTCTGACAGATCAATAATACTAAATATTGTAGTGGTGCTAAATTAATATTGTAGATGTTAGCAATAGTGAAACTTAAAAGAATGGGAATGATTGCCCGACGCCCAAATAACAAAATCACGGCCAGCATAACGCTTAACGGCAGCCATGCCAGATAAACATCATGACCATTTACTATAGCGCGTGGAGAGATATAACGGGAAAAGGGCACCGTAATCAAACACAGCGCCAGAGCAATCATAAATATCTTTACATTATTGTAAGTTTTTCTATTCATTAAGTTGGATAATCTGTTTTACCATGCAAATTATTGGCCGGACGGATAATAGGTTTATTAATTGCTCGAATCAAGTTGAAGTCCATTTATAGACTCGTTTATTGATTTGGATTGAGGCGAGGTATAGGAACGCTGCTAATTTGGCAACAAAAGAGGGTGAAGGTCGTTACAAAGACATAAAAAAAACCCCCGTCTTTCGACGAGGGTTCAAATTTTGGTGGAGCTAAGCGGGATCGAACCGCTGACCTCTTGCATGCCATGCAAGCGCTCTCCCAGCTGAGCTATAGCCCCACATGTTACTTTACTTACCCTACTCTGTTGGGTTCAGAGTTTGGTGGAGCTAAGCGGGATCGAACCGCTGACCTCTTGCATGCCATGCAAGCGCTCTCCCAGCTGAGCTATAGCCCCATCGTAAAGCTGTCATGTTGACGGGCGGCATAATATGAATTCCGCTGCGGAGTGTCAACGGCAAAATCATTCACTGCCGTTCAATCGCCGAAAAATCATGCAAATGAACCACTTTGCGAGCCGCCTCGCAGTCAGGAGTTAAGCCTGTCACGTTTTCACCTAAAACGGTGCTATAAAATGAACCGTTAATTGACCCCACAAATATTCAGGAAATTGTATGATCAAGGAACGAATGACGCCAGAAGAGTTAGCCCTCCTCACTGGCTATAGCCGCCAGACCATCAATAAATGGGTACGCAAAGAGGGTTGGATTACATCGCCAAAACCGGGAGTTCAGGGCGGGAAAGCGCGCCTGGTACATGTGAACGAGAAAGTGCGTGACTTTATCCGCAGCGCGCGCCGGGCAACGGAAACCGCAGATATGCCGGAAAATGCGTTGCAAAACGGTTCTCTGCACACATTACTTCTGACGCTGGCGAATGAAATGACGCCGGAAGAGCAAAAGCAGATGACATCGCTGTTACTGCGGGAAGGGATTACCGGATTGTTGCAACGTTTAGGGATTCGCGACCATAACTGATATGAAAAGATTACGCAGCAAAATGACCACGGAAGAGCTGGCGAACAGCCTGGGTGTTGCCCGGCAAACCGTTAACCGCTGGATTCGTCAGCAGGGCTGGAAAACCGAAGGGATCAATGGCGTGAAAGGGGGACGAGCGCGGCTGATCCATATTGATGCTCGGGTGAAGGAGCATATCATGAACCTCCCGGCCATTCGCAACCGTCAGGCGGTTTACCACCTGGCAGAAGCAACGATGCCCTATGGCGATCCTGCGTCGTCGAATCTGCTCGTGCAGATTGTCGACACGCTTGAAAACATGACGCAGCTGGAACAGGAACGACTGCATGTGTTGCTAAAACGCGAAGGCATCAGCGGTTTTCTTTCGCGCCTGGGTATTGCTGAATTACACGCATAAAAAAACGGCAGGTTACCCTGCCGTTTTTGCATCTCAGGCTGTTTTACTGCTGGTTTTCACGTTCAGCAATAAATCCCAGAGCCTTGTTAATGCGCGCCACGCTGCGAGACTTACCGATCGCGTGAACGGTAACATCCAGCGCCGGAGACTGACCCGCACCGGTCACCGCTACGCGCAGTGGCATACCTACTTTACCCATACCGACTTCCAGTTCGTCAGCGGTAGCCTGAATCGCATGATGCACATTCTCGGCGGTCCACTCAGTGATGGCAGCCAGTTTGTCACGTACCACTTCCAGTGGCTGACGCGCAACAGGACGCAGATGTTTCTTCGCGGCATCCGCATCGAACTCATCAAACTCTTCATAGAAATAGCGGCAGCTTTCGGCGATCTCTTTCAGCGTTTTGCAACGCTCGCCGAGCAGTTTCACCAGGTCCGCCAGCTCAGGGCCAGTACGGGTATCAATATTGGCCTGCTCAATGTGCCACTGCAGGTAAGTCGCCACATATTCCGGCGGCATGGTATTGATGTAGTGGTGGTTCAGCCACAGCAGCTTGTCAGTGTTAAATGCACTGGCGGATTTGCTCACAGAGTTCAGAGAGAACAGATCGATCATCTCTTCGCGGCTGAAAATTTCCTGATCACCATGAGCCCAGCCCAGACGCACCAGGTAGTTCAGCAGCGCTTCCGGCAGATAGCCGTCGTCGCGATACTGCATAACGCTGACCGCACCGTGACGTTTAGACAGCTTTTTACCGTCGTCACCGTTGATCATTGAAACGTGCGCATAGACCGGAACAGGGGCATTTAACGCTTTCAGGATGTTGATCTGGCGCGGGGTGTTATTGATATGGTCTTCGCCACGGATAACGTGGGTGATTTCCATGTCCCAGTCGTCAACCACCACGCAGAAGTTATAGGTTGGAGAACCGTCGGTACGGCGGATGATCAGATCATCCAGCTCCTGGTTGCTGAATTCGATTGGGCCACGGATCTGGTCGTCAAAAATAACAGAGCCGTCCTGTGGGTTAGCAAAACGCACCACGCAAGGTTCATCAGCGGCATGCTCGCTGTGGTCATGGCGGCAGCGGCCGTCGTAACGCGGCTTTTCGCCGTTCGCCATCTGCTCTTCACGTAGCGCATCCAGGCGCTCTTTAGAGCAATAGCATTTGTATGCCGTACCCGCGACCAGCATCTCGTCAATTACCGCGTTATAGCGGTCAAAACGTTTGGTCTGGAAGTAAGGACCTTCATCCCACTGCAGATTCAGCCAGTTCATCCCATCCATAATGGCTTCAATTGCTTCCGGCGTGGAGCGCTCGAGATCGGTGTCTTCAATACGCAGCACGAACTCACCTTTGTTGTGGCGTGCAAAAAGCCAGGAATAGAGAGCAGTACGTGCACCACCGACGTGCAGGTAGCCTGTCGGGCTGGGCGCGAAGCGAGTTTTGATTTTCATGAAATGGCCTTACGTTATAAAGATGCCGGCAATCGGCAAATCCTGGGGAAAAAACGATGGGCAATATTCTATCACTGTGCGGCAATTCCTCAATGTCGATCCCTTTATCGTGACCGAGTTTGCTGTTTTTGTTTAGAAATCATGCGCCACAGCCCATTTCACGATCGTTTTGTTTAATTTTACGACGAACGAATAAAAACTTTAGAAAATGCGTTGACTCATTTTCAACTCTCCCTATAATGCGACTCCACACAGCGGGGGTGATTAGCTCAGTTGGTAGAGCATCTCCTTTACACGGAGGGGGTCGGCGGTTCGAGCCCGTCATCACCCACCATCTACTTCACGTAGACTCGCAGTGTAGATAAGAATTGAGATTGGGCGATTAGCTCAGTTGGTAGAGCATCTCCTTTACACGGAGGGGGTCGGCGGTTCGAGCCCGTCATCGCCCACCATTCTCACCTTATCGCAGCAGTTCCGAAATGGGCGATTAGCTCAGTTGGTAGAGCATCTCCTTTACACGGAGGGGGTCGGCGGTTCGAGCCCGTCATCGCCCACCATTTCGGGTCGTTAGCTCAGTTGGTAGAGCAGTTGACTTTTAATCAATTGGTCGCAGGTTCGAATCCTGCACGACCCACCAATGTAAAAAAGCGCCCTAAAGGCGCTTTTTTGCTATCTGCGATATGGACGGTTCGAATCTTTTGCACAGAAACTTCCTGTAGCCGCTCCAGCTTGCCTAATGCCCTGCCAGATATAGCAGTTTTCCTCAAGCTCCCACCATCGGTGCCGATATCTCTGTTTTATGGTAAGAGGAAAGACTATGACGACCATTCAGACATCAACCCACCCTATTCAAACCAGTAACAGTGGTGGGAGTGCTTCCAGTGGCAACGATATTGCTGCCCAAATCAGCCGCATTACGGAGCAAATCACCAAACTAACTCAACAGCTAAAAGAGCTGCCAGAGAGTGCCGGCAGCCCGGAAGAGAAGAAAAAACAGCAGGAGCTCATTCAGGCACAGCTTAAAGTGCTGCAGACACAGCTTGCACAACTATTGCGCCAGCAGGCGGAAGAGGCCCAGAAGAAACAAGACCAGAAGCAGGGCAAAGTGGAAGGGGTAAACAACCCATCAGATGTCAATCAGATCGATATTTACATCTAATCATCTGCAGCATTAAACAGTGGGTCGCGTATGCGGGCTTCGGTTAACCGTTGCGCCTGGATACGCACCACTTCCCAGATAGCCTGTGCCGCCCCCGAAAGAGAACGATTTTTTCGTCGAACCAGCATCAGCTTTCTGTCAACCACCGGGGTCAACCGTCTTACAGCCAGCCGGCTCCCCTGTGGCAACGGCAGCGCCAGGGCAGGCAATACGCTGATCCCAATGCCTGCCTCAACCATAGGAAACAGCGTAGCCGGGTGACCAATCTCCTGCACGATGGTTGCTTTTACCCCCTGAGCATTCAGCGCGGAGTCAATCAATGGACGGCTGCCCGATGCATAATCCTGTAATACCAGTTTCGCGCCCTGCAGCGTCTGCCAGCTGACATGAGGCAGCATTGCCAGCGGATCGTCGTCCCGACAGAGCAGCAAAAAAGGCTCAGAAAGCACAATCTCACACTCCAGGTCACTCACCTGGCCGGGATCGATGACGATGCCAAAATCCACATCGCCCTGGCGGATGCTCTCCAGCACCCACTGTTGCGGCCTGTCGTGCAGCACAAAATCGATATCCGGATAGCGCTGGTTACCCTCAGCAATACACTGCGGAATAAGATGCGCCGAAATCGTCTGGCTTGCTGCCACCCGTACGGTGCCAGAAAGCTGCTGCCCCAGTCTCCCGACATCCCTGAGCGTGCTGTTCAGTTCATCCAGTAACCGCTCCAGTCGCAGTGCCAGCTGCTGTCCGGCTTCGGTTAATACCACTTCACGCGTGGTGCGGTCGAGTAGACGCACACCTGTCTGGAGTTCTAGTTCTTTCACACTGTGGCTGACGGCCGACTGGCTCAGGCCAATGATCTCCCCTGCCCGGCTGAAGCTGCGGGCATGGGCCACGGTGACAAAAACGCGAAGCTGACGTAAGGAATAATTCATCTGTTTAATTCATGAATAGATGCAATAAATCAATTTTATTTCTCAAAGGGAACAAAGCACAATAGCGACATCTGTTTTCAGGAGTCATTATGAAACTATTTCGTATTCTTGATCCGTTTACACTTACCCTGGTCGTCACCGTTTTACTGGCCTCCTTCCTCCCCGCACGCGGCGGTTTTGTGCCATTCTTTGAAGGACTCACTACCGCGGCCATCGCGCTGCTGTTCTTTATGCACGGCGCCA
Source organism: Enterobacter sp. SENG-6 (assembly GCF_001605945.1). NCBI lineage: Bacteria > Pseudomonadati > Pseudomonadota > Gammaproteobacteria > Enterobacterales > Enterobacteriaceae > Enterobacter > Enterobacter sp. SENG-6. The sequence goes on along the minus strand of NZ_LOMM01000018.1, from coordinate 65,392 downwards.
AACTCTCCCGCGAAGCCATTATCGCAGGGGGAAGCCACTGGCGACTGCACCTGTGGGTCATGTGCAGCACCTTTATTCTTTTCCCAATACTCGGCGTGCTGTTTGCGTGGTGGGCTCCGGTCAATGTTGACCCGGCGCTCTATACCGGTTTCCTCTACCTCTGTATTTTGCCAGCCACCGTCCAGTCCGCGATTGCCTTTACTTCGCTGGCAGGCGGCAACGTCGCGGCCGCTGTCTGCTCGGCATCGGCATCAAGCCTGTTAGGGATTTTCGTCTCGCCGCTGCTGGTTGGCCTGCTGATGAATATGCACGGTGCAGGCGGTAATCTGGAGCAGGTCGGGAAAATCTGTCTGCAGCTGCTTCTGCCATTTGTCCTTGGTCATCTTTCTCGTCCGTGGACGGGGGCGTTTGTGGCGAAGCACAAGAAATGGATCTCAAAAACCGATCAGACGTCGATCCTGCTGGTGGTTTACTCCGCCTTCAGCGAAGCCGTGGTGAATGGTATCTGGCATAAGGTGGGCGCAGGCTCGCTGCTGTTTATCGTAGTGGTCAGTATCGTCCTGCTGGCGATTGTCATTGCGGTAAACGTCTTTGTGGCACGCAAGTGCGGCTTCAACAAAGCAGACGAAATCACCATTGTGTTCTGCGGCTCGAAGAAGAGCCTGGCAAACGGCATCCCGATGGCCAACATTCTGTTCCCGACCTCGGTGATTGGGATGATGGTACTGCCGCTGATGATTTTCCATCAGATCCAGTTGATGGTCTGTGCGGTACTGGCGCGTCGTTATAAACGTCAGACGGAAAAACTGGCGCAGGAAGAGACCCGCGCCGCGAAGGCTTAAGGACGTTTCAGGGGCTGAACCAGCTGGGTCAGCCCCTCGGTTTTAATCAGTAGCGTGATGGCCATTAGCTCGCCCAGGCGTCCCGCCGGGAATTCATCCTTTCGGGCAAACCACAGCAGATACTCTTCCGGCAAATCAATCAGCCTGCGGCCCTTATATTTACCGAACGGCATCTCTGTATTGGCGATCTCGACGAGCTGCTCTTTTTCCACGTTACTCTCCCAACAGACGCATCATTTCTGCTTCATCGATTACCTCAATCCCGAGCTCCTGCGCTTTTGCAAGCTTGGAACCGGCGGCTTCCCCGGCGATCACCAGATCCGTTTTCTTCGACACGCTGCCCGCCACTTTTGCCCCCAGCGCCACCAGACGCGCCTTCGCATCATCCCGTGAAAGCTGGCTGAGACTGCCGGTCAGTACTACCGTTTTACCGGCAAACGGGCTGTCGATCTCTTCGGCATTGACGACGACTGGCGCAGGCCATTTAATGCCCTGCTCCAGCAGTTTTCCGATGACGTCGCGGTTGCTCTCTTCGGCAAAGAAGTTAAAGACGTGCGTGGCTACCACAATGCCGACATCAGGCACTTTTTGCAGCTCCTCAATGCTCGCTTTCTCCAGCGCGTCCAGCGTGCCAAAGTACGCCGCCAGACCTGCTGCGGTGGCTTCCCCAACCTCACGAATACCAAGCGCATAGAGGAAACGGGCAAACGTGGTCTCTTTGGCGGCTTCCAGCGCATTCACCACATTCTGAGCCGACTTCGGCCCCATGCGGTCAAGCCCGGTCAGCTTACCCGCCGTCAGTTTGAAAAGATCCGCAGGCGTGTGGACATACTCTTTCTCAACCAGCTGGTCGATAATTTTGTCGCCCATGCCGTCAACGTCCATTGCCCGTCGGGAAACGAAGTGCTTGAGTGACTCTTTACGCTGCGCGCCACAGATTAATCCCCCGGTACAGCGAGCCACCGCTTCGCCTTCCACACGCTCTACGTCTGAGCCACATACCGGGCAATGCGTCGGAAACACGATGGCGCGCGTATCATCAGGGCGCTCTGACTGAACCACGTTGACGACCTGCGGGATCACATCTCCCGCCCGGCGAATCACCACTTTGTCACCAATACGCAGGCCAAGACGATCGATTTCATCCGCGTTATGCAGCGTGGCGTTGCTCACCATCACACCGGCCACGTGTACTGGCTCCAGACGCGCAACCGGCGTGATGGCTCCCGTACGACCCACCTGGAACTCCACATCGCGGACAAAGGTCATCTGCTCCTGGGCCGGGAATTTAAACGCCACAGCCCAGCGTGGTGCTCGCGCCACAAAGCCTAGCTGCTCCTGAAGCGCAAGCGAGTTAACCTTGATCACCACACCATCGATATCAAAACCGAGCGTCGGGCGGTCTTCTTCAACCTTGCGATAAAACGCAAGAACCGCCTCCGGTGAGTCGCAAAGCTGCACGCGGTTGCTGACCGGCAAGCCCCACGCTTTAAACTGCAGCAAACGCCCGAGGTGGGTGTCCGGCAGCTCCCCTCCTTCCAGAATACCGACGCCATAGCAGAAGAAAGTAAGCGGTCGCTTCGCGGTAATACGCGGGTCCAGCTGGCGTAAAGAGCCTGCCGCCGCGTTGCGCGGGTTCGCAAACACCTTCCCACCAGTGCGACGCGCCTCTTCGTTGATTTTCTCGAAGCCCGCCTGCGGCAGGAAAACTTCACCGCGCACTTCCAGACGAGCAGGAATATTGTCGCCGTGCAACTTCAGCGGGATCGCGCGGATGGTACGCACGTTGGTGGTGATGTCTTCCCCGGTGGTGCCATCACCGCGCGTTGCGGCACGGACCAGCACGCCGTTTTCGTAGAGGATGCTGACGGCCAGGCCATCCAGCTTCAGCTCACAGCACCAGGTCAGGGCGTCGCTGCTTTTGAGTCGATCCTGCACACGCTTATTAAAGGCGAGAAAGCTCTCTTCATCGAAGACGTTATCCAGAGAGAGCATCGGCACTTCATGACGTACCTGGCTGAACGCACCTAGCGGTTCAGCGCCGACACGTTGGGTTGGGGAGTCCGGGGTGATCAACTCCGGGTGCTGCGCCTCTAAATCGCGCAGTTCACGCATCAGGCGATCGTACTCCGCATCCGGCACTTCCGGTGCGTCCATCACATGATAAAGATATTCATGATGGCGAAGCGTGGTTCGCAGTTCAGTGATTTGTTGTTCGATTGAGTCCATATCGCACCATCAATGAGAAAAAACCCCCGACAGGCGGGGGTTGAGGAGGAGTTGAAGAAAACGCGTCGATTACGCGTTGGCTTCCTTAACTTCGCGGATGCGGTCCTGATACTCGCGCAGTTTCTGCGGCGTCATCATGCGACGCTGGTCGTCGAGCACCACACCACCCACTTCGTCAGCGATGTGCTGAGCGGACTGCAGCATCAGCTTAAAGTTTTGCAGTTCGTCACCGTAAGACGGAACCTGCATAAAGATCGTCACGCCCGGCGTCACGAAATCGCCCGTCATTTCAGGGTCGAAGGTGCCAGGGTTAACCATGTTGGCCAGGCTAAACAACGCCGGGCCGCTACCGTCCGGGCTCAGGTGGCGATGGAAAATATTCATGTCGCCAAACTTGAAGCCAGCCTGTTGAATACTGTTAAGCAGCACGTCACCGTTCAGATGGCTGCCGTGATGGGCGGCCACGTTCATGATGATCACCGCTTCTTTACGCTGCGGTTTTTCAACAACCGGTTCTGGCTCTACAACGGGCTCTGGCTCAACCTGCGGTGCCGGAGCCAGCTGGGGTGCAGGCTGCGCTTGAACAGGCTGTTGCGGCGGTTGCTGTACCGGCTGAGCAGGCTGCTGGTGTACAGGCTGCTGCACGGGTTGCTGTGGAACCGGCTGCGGCGCAGCTGGCTGCTGTTGAACAGGCTGCTGCGGCGGCTGACGCACCGGCTCTTCCACAGGCTGCGGCGCAGGCTGGCGCGGCTGTGCAGAAGCATACGGCGGTTGATACTGGTGCTGCGCAGTACGGGGGGCTTCATGCTCCCCATGAGCCGCGCCGGGCGCAGTATTGACCCGATGAACACGAACTTCACCCACGCCGTCGTCATCGCGCTCGTCGATGTCATATTCACTTTCATCGTCGTCACGACTGGACTTCATGCGCTTCAGTGGGCGATCGCGAAACATAGAAGAACGCTCTTTACGGCTGGTCCAGAAACCATGTACCAGTAAAGCGATTATGGCGATCGCGCCAACAATGATTAATATCAGACGCAAATCCTGCATCATTATATTCTCTGTTGTTCTAACACCTTGCCACCACGGCAAACATTTACTCACTAAGAGTATTTGCCGTTTACGTCAAGTGCAAGTGTGTGCAGAGCATTCACAGCATAAAGATGAACTAAATCGTGCTTTTTGCTGTTTTTTCGAACATTTCCGAACTGGTCATTGGTCCGTAACTGGATAATATAGGCGGGCAATTCCACTGGTTGTGAAAAAAGGAGTACAGCCTGGTTATGGTTTCAACATCTTCTTCTCCCCCACGCAGCGGCGTCTGGTATTTTTCTCAGGGCTGGAAACTGGTCTCCCTGCCGGGTATTCGACGTTTCGTCATTCTGCCCTTGCTGATCAACATTATTCTTATGGGCGGCGCCTTCTGGTGGCTTTTCACGAAGCTTGAAAGCTGGGTCCCGGCCATGATGAGTTATGTACCTGACTGGCTGCAGTGGCTAAGCTATCTGTTGTGGCCACTCGCGGTGATTTCTGTGCTGTTGGTGTTCGGCTATTTCTTCTCAACGATTGCCAACTGGATTGCCGCGCCGTTTAACGGCCTGCTGGCGGAACAGCTCGAAGCGCGTCTGACAGGTGCCACGCCACCGGACACGGGCGTGCTGGGGATCATGAAAGATATTCCGCGCATAATGAAGCGCGAATGGCAAAAATTCGCCTGGTATCTCCCCCGTGCAATTGTACTGCTTCTCCTTTATCTGGTGCCCGGTATCGGCCAGACGGTGGCGCCTGTGCTGTGGTTCCTGTTCAGCGCCTGGATGCTGGCTATTCAGTACTGCGACTACCCGTTTGATAACCACAAGGTGCCCTTCAAAGAGATGCGTACCGCGCTGCGCACGCAGAAAGTGGCCAATATGCAGTTTGGCGCGCTTACCAGCCTGTTCACCCTGATCCCCTTCCTTAATCTTTTCATCATGCCCGTTGCGGTGTGCGGCGCAACGGCAATGTGGGTCGACTGCTACCGTGCTAAGCACGCGTTATGGAAGTAATGCAAAAATGTGTAAACAAGGGATGGCTTATGCTATCCCTTATTCCATACTGATCCCCATTATTTCCTTGCAGTATATAGATATGCGAATTCCTTACTTCCCCCTACCTGCTTAGCAGGTATGCTGGGTCGGTATCCCAATTTCATACAGTTAAGGACAGGCCATGAGTAAGATTTATGAAGACAACTCGCTGACTATCGGTCATACGCCCCTGGTTCGACTGAACCGTATCGGTAATGGACGCATTCTGGCGAAGGTCGAATCCCGCAACCCGAGCTTCAGCGTAAAATGCCGTATCGGTGCAAATATGATTTGGGATGCCGAAAAACGTGGCGTGCTCAAGCCAGGCGTTGAGCTGGTGGAGCCTACCAGCGGCAACACCGGTATTGCGCTGGCCTATGTGGCTGCGGCGCGTGGCTATAAGCTGACGCTGACCATGCCTGAAACCATGAGCATCGAACGCCGCAAGCTGCTCAAAGCGCTGGGCGCAAACCTGGTGTTGACCGAAGGCGCGAAAGGCATGAAAGGTGCCATTCAGAAAGCCGAAGAGATTGTTGCCAGCGATCCGGCGAAATACCTGCTGCTTCAGCAGTTCAGCAACCCGGCAAACCCGGAAATCCACGAGAAAACCACCGGGCCTGAAATCTGGGAAGATACCGATGGCCAGGTTGATGTGTTTATCTCCGGCGTGGGTACCGGCGGTACGCTGACCGGTGTGTCACGCTATATTAAAGGCACGAAAGGTAAAAAAGACCTGATCACCGTGGCCGTTGAGCCGACCGACTCGCCGGTTATCACCCAGGCGCTGGCGGGTGAAGAGCTCAAGCCGGGCCCGCACAAGATTCAGGGTATCGGCGCAGGCTTTATTCCGGGTAACCTGGATCTGAAGCTTATCGATAAAGTCGTCACGATCACGAACGAAGAAGCCATCTCGACGGCACGCCGCCTGATGGATGAAGAAGGTATTCTGGCCGGTATCTCTTCCGGTGCGGCCGTTGCGGCGGCGCTCAAACTTCAGGAAGATGAGTCCTTTACCAACAAGAATATTGTGGTTATCCTACCTTCGTCAGGTGAGCGTTACTTAAGCACTGCACTGTTTGCCGATCTGTTTACCGAGAAAGAACTGCAACAGTAATGCCAGCATGTTAATAACGCGTAAAAAAGCACCTTTTTAGGTGCTTTTTTGTGGCCTGCTTCAAAGTTTTACCCCTCCTGGCATTGATTCACCCCGTTGGGTCTGGTATTTAAACCAGCAATTATTTTGATGCGTGAAATTAATCAGCGAACGAAATACCCTTGCTGAATCGATTTTATGATTTGGTTCAAGTCTTGCTTTCGCTGCATAATGTTTAATGACGATCGAAACGTCAGCGCTAACAATACAGGCTAAAGTTCAGTCGCCAGGCTAGACTTTAGTTCCACAACACTAAACCTATAAGTTGGGGAAATACAATGTTCCAGCAAGAAGTTACCATTACCGCTCCGAACGGTCTGCACACCCGCCCTGCTGCTCAGTTTGTTAAAGAAGCGAAAGGCTTCACTTCTGAAATCACTGTGACTTCCAACGGCAAAAGCGCTAGCGCAAAAAGCCTGTTCAAACTGCAGACTCTGGGCCTGACTCAGGGCACCGTTGTCACTATCTCTGCTGAAGGTGAAGACGAGCAGAAAGCAGTTGAGCATCTGGTAAAACTGATGGCTGAGCTCGAGTAAGTTTCCGGGTTCTTTTAAATATCAGTCACAAGTAAGGTAGGGTTATGATTTCAGGCATTTTAGCATCCCCGGGTATCGCTTTCGGCAAAGCATTGCTGCTGAAAGAAGACGAGATCGTCATCGACCGGAAAAAAATTTCTGCCGACAAGGTTGATCAGGAAGTTGAACGTTTTCTGAGCGGTCGTGCCAAGGCATCTGCGCAACTGGAAGCAATCAAAACTAAAGCTGGCGAAACTTTCGGTGAAGAAAAAGAAGCTATCTTCGAAGGGCACATCATGCTGCTCGAAGATGAGGAGCTGGAGCAGGAAATCATAGCCCTGATTAAAGATAAAGGCATGACGGCCGACGCGGCTGCGCATGAAGTTATCGAAGGTCAGGCATCTGCCCTGGAAGAGCTGGACGATGAATACCTGAAAGAGCGTGCGGCTGACGTACGTGACATCGGTAAGCGCCTGCTGCGCAACATCCTGGGTCTGGCCATCATCGATCTGAGCGCGATTCAGGACGAAGTGATCCTGGTTGCCGCTGATCTGACCCCGTCTGAAACCGCACAGCTGAACCTGAACAAGGTGCTGGGTTTCATCACCGACGCCGGTGGCCGTACCTCCCACACCTCAATCATGGCGCGTTCTCTGGAACTGCCTGCCATCGTGGGTACCGGTAACGTCACCACTCAGGTGAAAAACGACGACTATCTGATTCTGGATGCCGTAAACAACGTGGTTTACGTCAACCCAACTAACGATGTGATCGAGCAACTGCGTACCGTTCAGGAGCAGGTTGCCACCGAGAAAGCGGAACTCGCTAAACTGAAAGACCTGCCAGCCATCACGCTGGACGGCCATCAGGTAGAAGTGTGCGCTAACATCGGTACCGTACGCGACGTCGATGGCGCTGAGCGCAACGGCGCGGAAGGTGTGGGTCTGTATCGTACTGAATTCCTGTTCATGGACCGTGACGCCCTGCCAACTGAAGAAGAGCAGTTTGCGGCGTACAAAGCGGTGGCTGAAGCCTGTGGCTCTCAGGCCGTTATCGTCCGTACCATGGACATCGGTGGCGACAAAGAGCTGCCGTACATGAACTTCCCGAAAGAAGAGAACCCATTCCTGGGCTGGCGTGCAGTGCGTATCGCCATGGATCGTAAAGAGATCCTGCGTGACCAGGTGCGTGCGATTCTGCGTGCCTCTGCTTTCGGTAAGCTGCGCATTATGTTCCCGATGATCATCTCTGTTGAAGAAGTGCGTGCACTGAAGAAAGAGATCGAGATCTACAAACAGGAACTGCGTGACGAAGGTAAAGCATTTGACGAGTCAATTGAGATCGGCGTAATGGTGGAAACACCAGCAGCCGCGACCATTGCGCGTCATTTAGCCAAAGAAGTTGATTTCTTTAGTATCGGCACCAATGATTTAACGCAGTACACCCTGGCAGTTGACCGTGGTAATGATATGATTTCACATCTCTACCAGCCAATGTCACCGTCCGTACTGAACTTGATCAAGCAAGTTATTGATGCTTCTCATGCAGAAGGTAAATGGACTGGCATGTGTGGTGAGCTTGCAGGCGACGAACGTGCTACACTTCTGTTGCTGGGTATGGGTCTGGACGAATTCTCTATGAGCGCCATTTCCATCCCGCGCATTAAGAAGATTATCCGTAACACGAACTTCGAAGATGCGAAGGTGTTAGCAGAGCAGGCTCTTGCTCAACCGACAACGGACGAGTTAATGACGCTGGTTAACAAGTTCATTGAAGAAAAAACAATCTGCTAATCCACGAGATGCGGCCCAAATTACTGCTTAGGAGAAGATCATGGGTTTGTTCGATAAACTGAAATCTCTGGTTTCTGATGATAAGAAAGACTCCGGAACTATTGAGATTGTTGCTCCGCTCTCCGGCGAGATCGTCAACATCGAAGACGTGCCGGATGTAGTGTTTGCTGAGAAAATCGTTGGTGATGGCATTGCTATCAAACCAACTGGCAACAAAATGGTTGCTCCAGTTGACGGCACCATCGGTAAAATTTTTGAAACCAACCATGCGTTCTCTATCGAATCTGATAGCGGTATCGAACTGTTCGTTCACTTCGGTATCGACACCGTTGAACTGAAAGGCGAAGGCTTCAAACGTATCGCAGAAGAAGGCCAGCGTGTTAAAGTTGGCGACCCGGTGATTGAATTCGATCTGCCACTGCTGGAAGAAAAAGCCAAGTCTACCCTGACGCCGGTTGTTATCTCCAACATGGACGAAATCAAAGAGCTGATCAAACTGTCTGGCAGCGTCACCGTGGGTGAAACCCCGGTTATCCGCATCAAGAAGTAATTCTTGCCGCACAGAAAAATGGCGCCTTCGGGCGCCATTTTTGTTTATGCGGGGAGGATAAGCTCGTCGTAACCTTTCGACTGCGTATAGATCATCACGTCAGTCACCCGATCGCCTGCCATGCGTATGGCGTCAGCAACGGTTTTTCCCCCCACGATACCGCTGACCAGTTCTGAACAGAACAGATCGCCCGTTCCTTTCAGATCCGTCTCGACGCGCGGGTGCGCGCTTACGGTAACGCCCTCTTTACTCACCAGCACGACGTGAATATTCTGCGGGTCGTCGGCCACTGGCGCACTGGTTATCGCCACCCATTTCAGCGTATCGGAAAGCAGCCCCTGCGCGGCGGCGATGGCGCTCTCTGGCGTGCGGCACGGTTTACCGCTTAACACTTCCAGTTCGAATACGTTGGGCGTAATGCCCTGCGCCAGCGGCAGCAGATGCTCACGATACGCCTCAGGAATATCAGGTTTAACGTACATACCGCTGTCGATATCCCCGATCACCGGGTCAACCAGCACCAGCAGTTCCGGGTGCTGCACTTTGATCGCCTTCAGCCACTGCGCCAGCAGAACAATCTGGCTGGCGCTGCCCATGTAGCCCGTGGTGACCGCCTTAAGCTCGCGCAGGATCTCGCGCTCTTCCAGCGCCTTCAGGTAGCCGCTGAACCACTCATCGGGGATCACCCCGCCGTAAAAGGTGTCATAGTGCGGCGTGTTGCTGAACAGCACCGTCGGCACGGCGGTCACGTTAAGCCGGTGGGTACGAATATTGGGTACCGCAATGCTGTTCCCCACGCTGCCGTACACCACCTGCGACTGCACCGCGACAATATCGGTTTGCTGCGCCCGGGTCTTATCCCGGAATAAAATCATCTCCATGACGCTTAAATCCCCGCCCCCTGCGAATAACTCTCTTCGCCAAAGACGCCGGTAGACAGATAACGATCGCCGCGATCGCAGATAATCGCCACCACCACTGCACCAGGGTTCTCCTGCGCCACACGCATCGCACCTGCTACCGCGCCACCCGAGCTAACCCCGCAGAAGATGCCTTCGCGTACCGCCAGCTCGCGCATGGTATTTTCCGCCTCGCGCTGATGAATATCCAGCACCTGATCCACCAGCTGAGCATTAAAAATGCCCGGCATGTATTCCGCAGGCCAGCGACGAATACCCGGAATGCTGCTCCCCTCTTCCGGCTGCAGGCCGACAATGGCGACCGGTTTTTCCTGCTCGCGCAGAAAACGCGACACGCCGGTGATGGTGCCGGTGGTGCCCATGCTGGAGACAAAATGGGTGATACGCCCGTCGGTTTGTTGCCAGATTTCCGGGCCAGTGGTCGTGTAGTGGGCGTAGGGATTATCCGGATTATTGAACTGATCCAGCAGTTTGCCTTCACCGCGCTCAGCCATCGCCAGCGCCAGGTCGCGCGCCCCTTCCATTCCCTGCTCTTTGGTCACCAGTATCAGTTCAGCACCGTAAGCCCGCATCGCGGCGCGGCGCTCCTGACTCATGTTGTCCGGCATCAGCAGCTTCATGCGGTAGCCTTTCAGCGCGGCAATCATCGCCAGCGCAATGCCGGTATTCCCGCTGGTGGCCTCAATGAGCACGTCGCCTGGCTTAATTTCACCGCGCTTCTCAGCCTGGACAATCATCGACAGCGCCGCGCGGTCTTTGACTGACCCCGCCGGGTTATTGCCTTCGAGTTTGACCCAGATTTCGCTGCCGTTGTCAGGCCCCATGCGCTGAAGCTTGACCAGTGGAGTGTTGCCGATGGTGTGTTCGAGTGTATTCACGATTTTTACTCAATAAAAAAGCCGGGTGGCGCTTCGCTTACCCGGCCTACAAGACGCAGTTTTAGCTGTAGGCCCGGTCAGCGCAGCGCCACCGGGCGATAAACATCCTAATAACCTATCAGGCTGACTCCGCCAGAGCAATATCCTCGCGCGTCTCGATGCGCTGGTTACCGTGATAAATACGGGCATGCTGTAGCCCCACAAACAGGCGTTCACCCCGGTGTGGCGCCTCTTCATCGCGCATCACCACCGTCAGCGGCTCGGTATACCAGCCCAGCGGTTGTACCACCATTTGTGTGTAGTGACCTTTAGGGCTAGCTTCCAGTACCTGCACCGGCAGTGGTGAATCCAGGCTGGTACGACGGCTGACATCCACTTCCCACGGGCGCAGGAACAGATCCACCGGCCCCTGATGGGCAGGCGTGTATCCCAGCGGCCAGCGGTGTGCCCCGACGTGGAATTGTCCGCCGCGTACGGTGCCCTGCAGACGGTTAACTTCGCCCATAAACTCCAGGACAAAACGGGTGGCAGGTTCACGCCAGAGCTGCTCTGGCTCGTCCACCTGCTCGATGTTCCCCTGGCTCATGACCACCACGCGGTCCGCGACTTCCATCGCCTCTTCCTGGTCGTGGGTGACGAAGACGCTGGTGAATTTCAGCTCTTCATGCAGCTGACGCAGCCAGCGGCGCAGCTCTTTACGCACCTGCGCATCCAGCGCGCCAAACGGCTCATCAAGCAGCAGTATTTGTGGCTCCACGGCCAGCGCGCGCGCCAGTGCGACACGCTGTTTCTGGCCGCCCGAAAGCTGCGCCGGGAAACGGTCAGCCAGGTGGGCCAGCTGCACCATTTCCAGCAGTTTGGTCACTTTCGCTTTGATGGTAGCCGCATCCGGGCGTTCGCGACGCGGCAGCACGGTCAGGCCAAACGCAATGTTGTCGAACACCGTCATGTGGCGAAACAGCGCGTAATGCTGGAACACGAAGCCGACTTTACGATCGCGGGCATGCAGGCGGCTCACGTCGGTGCCGTGAAAACGGATATGTCCGCTGGTCTGATGTTCAAGACCGGCGATGATACGCAGCAGCGTGGTTTTACCCGAACCAGACGGCCCCAGCAGCGCCACCATTTGTCCGGAAGGGATATCCAGCGAGATATCATTCAGCACCTGGGTGCGACCAAAAGACTTCTTAATATTGGCAATCTCAATGCTCATGATTTCCCTCCTGATGCTGACGTTTTTCCTGATTTTCTAAACGCCACTGCACCACACTCTTCAAAAACAGGGTCAAAATAGCCATCAGCGTCAGCAACGCTGCGGCGGTAAAGGAGCCGATGGTGTTATAGTCCTGCTGCAGCAGTTCAATCTGTAACGGCAGCGACAGGGTTTCACCTCGAATGGAACCGGATACAACCGACACCGCCCCAAACTCGCCGATTGCGCGGGCGTTGGTCAGCACCACCCCATAGAGCAGTGCCCAGCGAATATTCGGCAGCGTGACGCGGCGGAACATCTGCCAGCCTGACGCGCCCAGCAGCACAGCCGCTTCGTCTTCGTTGCTCCCCTGGCTTAACATCACCGGTACCAGTTCGCGTACCACAAACGGACAGGTTACAAAGATAGTCACCAGCACCATACCCGGCCAGGCAAACATCACCTGCAGGTTGTGCTCATCCAGCCAGCCGCCCAGCGGGCCGTTAGAGCCGTAAAAGAGCAGGTAAACCAGACCCGCCACCACCGGTGAGACGGCGAACGGGATATCCAGCAGCGTCAGCAGCATCTGACGCCCCGGGAAGGTAAAGCGCGTCACCAGCCAGGCCAGCAGCGTACCGAATACCAGGTTGACCGGCACGGTGATCAGCGCAATCAGCACCGTCAGCCAAATGGCGTGCAGCATATCCGGGTCCGCCAGGTTTTCCAGCGCGGGCATAATCCCTTTGCTGAACGCCTGCACGAAAATATAGATTGTCGGTACCACGAGGATGAGAGCAGAAACCAGCACGCCCGTACCAATCAAAAACCATTTACCCCAGTTGATGCGGGGCGCATCGTATCGCTTCAATTGAGTAACTTCCGCCATCAGTGACCTACCACACGTCGACCAAAGCGACTTTGCAGAGTGTTGATTGTGTAGAGCAGCAGCAACGATGCGGCAAGAATGACCGAGGCAATGGCGCTCGCTGCCGGGTAATCAAACTCCTGCAAACGGATAAAAATCATCAGCGACGTCACTTCCGTTTTCCACGCAATATTACCGGCGATAAAAATGACCGCACCGAACTCGCCGAGGCTACGGGTAAACGACAGCGCCACTCCCGCCATCAGTGCCGGGGAAAGCTCAGGCAGGACAACTTTACGGAAGCTCTGCCAGCGCGTAGCCCCCAGCGTTTCTGCCGCCTCTTCATATTCCGGGCCTAACTCTTCCAGCACCGGCTGTACGGTACGCACCACGAACGGAATGCTGGTAAAGGCCATCGCCACCGCGATACCGAGCCAGGTATAGGTCACTTTGATGTCAAATTTCGCCAGCCACTCGCCGTACAGACCGTTTACAGAGAAAAGTGACGCCAGCGTCAAACCGGCAACTGCCGTCGGCAGTGCAAACGGTAAATCCATTAACGCGTCGAGCAGCGTGCGGCCCGGAAAACGATAGCGGGTTAAAATCCACGCCATCAGCAGGCCAAACACGCCGTTAAAAAGCGAGGCCACAAACGCCGACAGCAGCGTCACTTTATAGGCCGCTACGACCTGTGGGTTGGTGACCACTTCCCAGTACTGGGACCAGCTCATCTGCGCAAGCTGCATCACCAGCGCGCTGAGCGGCAACAACAAAATCAGGCAGACGAACAGCAGGCTGGTTCCGAGGCTTAAGGTAAACCCCGGCAGCACGCGTTTAGTCGAGAGGGCAAACATTACTTACGCCCCGCCGCCAGCAATTTGTCTAATTCACCGCCGCTGGCAAAATGCGTTTTCATCACCTCAGGCCAGGAGCCGAAATGATCCTCCACGCGGAACAGCGCGGTCTGGGGGAATTTATCTTTCAGTTTGTTCATCACGTCAGGGTTGTTCACGCGATAATAGTAATCAGTAATGATGGTCTGCGCCTGTGGGCTGTACAGGTAGTTGAGATAGGCTTTTGCCGCTTTCTCAGTGCCGTTTGCCTGCACGTTTTTATCCACCCACGCCACCGGGAACTCGGCCAGGATGTTGGTTTTCGGGATAACGACTTCAAAGCCCTGCGCTTCATACTGTTTGCGGATGTTGTTCACTTCCGATTCAAAGCTAATCAGCACATCGCCCAGACCGCGTTCTGCGAAAGTCGTGGTTGCTCCGCGACCGCCGGTATCAAACACTTCGACGTTTTTCAGGAACTGGGTCATGAACTGCTCGGTTTTGGCTTTATCGTTACCGTCAGCCTTGTCCGCCGCGCCCCACGCCGCTAAATAGGTATAACGCGCGTTGCCGGAGGTTTTTGGGTTCGGGAAAATCAGCTTTACGTCAGAACGAACCAGATCGCTCCAGTCGTGGATATTCTTCGGATTGCCTTTACGCACCAGGAAGCCCATGGTGGAGTAGAACGGCGAGCTGTTGTTTGGTAAACGGCTCTGCCAGTCGGCCGGGATGAGCTTGCCTTTGTCATGCAGGATCTGCACATCGGTCACCTGGTTATAGGTCACCACGTCCGCTTTCAACCCCTGGAGGATCGCCAGCGCCTGTTTGGACGAACCGGCGTGAGACTGTTTAATGGTCAGCTTGTCGCCGTTATTGTCTTTCGCCCACTGCTGCTCAAACGGCGGGTTAAGGGCGGCAAACAGCTCGCGGGAGACGTCATATGAACTGTTCAGCAGCTCAGTCGCCTGCGCCTGTGCCACCAGCAGTAAACCTGCCAGTGCCAGGGATCCTTTTTTCAGTACAGTAACGGCCATTGCGCACCCTTATAAATGTGATGACTATCTTATTGTCATAATATTTATAACGAGGTCGAAAGGAGTAACGGTTTTATATACCGTTTGGTGATTTACAAGCAGAAAAGGGAATAAGGGTGCGGCCTGTTGCCCTCACCCCAACCCTCTCCCGAAGGGAGAGGGAGAAAGGGAATTACAGCGCCAGCAGGCGCTCAATGGATGGTGCGAAGTAGTAGCCGCCGGTGACCGGTTTGGTGAAGCGCAGCATGGCGTCACGCTTGCCGTCGGTATCGCCGAACATGCTCAGCAGCTGTTGCTCAATATTGTACAGACGCGCGCAGTAGGCGCAGAAATAAAGGCCATGGGTTCCGCTTGCGGTGCCATACGGCAGGCTCTGGCGAACAATCTTCAGCCCTTTACCGTCTTCCTTGAGGTCAACGCGGCTCAGGTGAGAGGTCACCGGGCGTACATCGCCGTCGATCTCTTCGTTGGCCTCTTTGGTACGACCAATCATCATCTCCTGATCCTGCACGCTCATGCGGTTAAGCTGCTTAAGGTTATGCTCCCAGCGCTGAACAAATACGTAGCTGCCGCCGGCGTCCACGCCATCCTTGATGACCGCCACTTCACGGCGCGTCTCTTCACCTGCCGGGTTTTCCGTCCCGTCGACAAAGCCGCTCAGGTCGCGCTCTTCCACCCAGCGGAAACCGTGGACTTCTTCCTGAACGTCAATGCTGTCACCAAACGCCGCTACCGCCGCCTGAGCAACGGAGAAGTTCACGTCGTGGCGCAGAGAGAGAATATGGATCAACACGTCGTACTGGGTTGCCGGTGCCAGACCTTTGCCGTAAGGGATAAAGTCTTTGAGCTCTTCCGCCCCTTCACCGCCGCTCAGCTGACGCCAGACGTTATTGCCAAAGGCCACCACAGCGCCCAGATGGGCATCCGGGAATTTGGCCTGGAAGGTGGCCAGTTTATCCACAAAGACTTTGCTGGCCGCACGCAGGGCATCCACATCCCCTTTCACATTGGCTTCAATCCAAATCGCCGCGCGGCAATGTTCTGGCAAAATGCCACTCTGAACCTGAGACATCGCTCCTCCTGAAATAAAGATGCCACGACAACGTGGCATTGATGGCGGGTATTATACCCTGATTTCAGCGAGACGGATTGTTCAGGCGCAAATTACTGCTGCCAGATAATTTTGCTCACTTTCCAGTTTTTCAGCGTGTCGTCAGACGGCATTAAGCCTTCAGGACCGCTCCAGGTTCCGGTAAAGAGGTAGCTGATGTGCTGGCTGTCCGGTGCTTTACATTGCACCGCCACGCCATCGTCTGAAGGCGCGCTGGCGCAGTTGCCGAAAGCCTGTTTATAGAGATCGCTAAACGGCGTACCAACCTTCACGCCGCTCGCCGTCGGGATGGCATCGTCCAGCACGGCAATACGGTTTACCGTGCCTTTATCGCCGTTAATCACCAGCGCCAGTTTGTCTCCTTTCAGCGCTTCGAAGTAACGCACGATAGTGCCGTTTTCAGTTTTCATGCCGCTGCGCAGACGATAGTCGCTGCTCAGGGCCGCCTGAAGCGCGTCCTGATCCAGCGCCGTCGCGGCGGTAATGTTGCCCACGCCCTGCTCGGCCACTTCCAGCGAAGAGCCAAACCAGTTCCACGGATAAGCGGCCGACCAGTTAATGGAGGAGAGCGTTGAACAGCCGGTTAACGCCAGCGGGAGAGCGCATAAAAGTAAACGCAGCGATTTCATTGAAACGTCCTTACGTGTTAAATCAACGCTTGTTGGAGTGCAGCATCGGCAAAAAGTGCCGCGTTAATCTGACTCATGCGTAAAACAGGCGCGTAAGCGGGGGTTAGTCAGCAGCCACAGCAGCGCCACGATATCGGCAACCACCAGCGCAATGCCGATGCCCGTAAGCGGTTCACCGTACCACCAGAGCACAGGCTGCCAGCAGAGCAGCGCAATCTGGGCCAGGATCAGCAGCCAGCGAAGCGCACGCCAAAGCCGTGGGATCGCCTGTCGTCGGCCGCTGCACAAAAACGTCACCACCGCCGGTACGCCCGGTAACAGGCCGAGCCAAAAGGCGTCGTGATCGGGATAAAAGAGCGTCAGTAATGTATCGCCCTGCCCGCGGGACGCGGCGGCCATGACAAACAGCACCCAGGTGCGGGCCTGCAGCAGCAGTACGCACCAGAATAAGAAAGGCAGCCTGACACGCCCCTGCGCGTCGTAATCTGCCGGGTGGATCTCAATACTCTTCATCTTCGATCAGACGTTTACCTAAGCTCAGCACGTCAGCGTGTTCATAGCCCAGACGTTCATACATGCCCAGCACCACGTCGTTATCTTCGCGCACCATGATCTGAATTTTCGGGCAACCGCGAGCGATCAGTTTTTTCTCAAGACGATTGAGCAGCGCATTGGCAATGCCGCGCCCCCGGTATTCCGGGTGAACGCCCAGATAATAAGCAGAGCCGCGATGACCGTCGTAACCGCCCATCACCGTGCCCACCACTTCGCCGTTCACTTCCGCCACCAGAAACAGACTGACGTCGTGATTCAGCTTACGCTCAATGTCCATCTCTGGATCGTTCCACGGACGCAGCAAATCGCAGCGCTCCCAAAGGGTGATCACCTCTTCGAAATCTTCCTGACGAAAAACGCGTATCTCCATGGTATTAACCGCCTTTTCGGGTTTAAAAACAGTGATTATGGCGCGAACAGGGCATTTAGCCAATAACCGGGGAAAATCTCGCCAAAATTTGGCATAATGTCACTTTGTCACGTATTGAAATGAAAAGTAAAACAATTCTCAATAAGGACTGTCGTAACGCTAAACGCGATACGATATAACACCAGGACCGCAATTTTTACTATTCAGGCCGCATGAGCACATTCAAACCATTAAAAGCACTCACATCGCGTCGTCAGGTTCTCAAAGCGGGGCTGGCGGCCTTAACGTTAACGGGCATCGCACAGCAGGCTCAGGCAAAAGAAGAGAGCACGCTTAAAACCAGTAACGGACACAGCAAACCCAAAGCCAAAAAACCAGGCGCGAAGCGTCTGGTCATGCTCGACCCGGGTCACGGCGGCATTGATACCGGCGCCATTGGCAAAAACGGGTCAAAAGAAAAACACGTCGTGCTGGCAATTGCAAAAAATGTGCGATCGATTTTACGCAGCAACGGCATTGACGCCCGCCTGACGCGCACGGGCGACACCTTTATTCCGCTGTATGACCGCGTGGAAATTGCCCATAAGCACGGTGCCGATCTCTTTATGTCCATTCACGCGGATGGCTTTACAAACCCTTCCGCCGCGGGCGCGTCGGTGTTTGCCCTCTCCAATCGCGGCGCCAGTAGCGCCATGGCGAAATACCTCTCCGACCGTGAAAACCGTGCGGATGAAGTCGCCGGGAAGAAGGCCACCGATAAAGATCACCTGTTACAGCAGGTGCTGTTCGACCTCGTGCAGACCGATACCATCAAAAACAGTCTGACGCTGGGCTCGCATATCCTCAAACGGATTAAGCCGGTGCACCGTCTGCACAGCAAGAGCACGGAGCAGGCCGCGTTCGTGGTGCTGAAATCACCGTCGATTCCGTCCGTGTTGGTGGAGACCTCTTTCATTACTAACCCGGAAGAAGAGCGTCTGCTTGGTACCGCGGCGTTTCGTCAGAAGATCGCCAATGCCATCGCCTCCGGCATCATCAGTTACTTTAACTGGTTCGATAATCAAAAAGCGCACTCCAGGAAACGTTAATGAAACCGAATGCAAAGCGGGTAAAAACCTTCCTGCTGCAGTTGCAGGATGAGATTTGCCAGAAACTGGCCGCTGCAGACGGCGGTAATTTTCAGGAAGATAACTGGCAGCGCGAGGCCGGCGGCGGCGGGCGTAGCCGTGTGTTGCGAAACGGCGGGATCTTTGAACAGGCGGGCGTCAATTTTTCCCACGTTTACGGGGAAGCCATGCCCGCTTCTGCAACGGCGCATCGTCCTGAACTGGCGGGCCGCAGCTTCCAGGCGATGGGCGTTTCGCTGGTGGTACACCCGCACAACCCGTTTGTGCCAACCAGCCACGCCAACGTGCGTTTTTTCATTGCGGAAAAACCGGGGGCCGATCCGGTCTGGTGGTTTGGGGGCGGTTTCGACATGACCCCCTACTACGGCTTTGAAGAGGATGCCGTGCACTGGCATACGACCGCACGCGATCTCTGCCTGCCGTTTGGCGAAGACGTTTACCCGAAATACAAAAAGTGGTGCGACGACTACTTTTACCTCAAACACCGCGACGAACAGCGCGGCATTGGCGGGCTGTTCTTTGACGATCTGAACACGCCTGATTTTGATACCGCGTTCAGCTTTATGCGTGCGGTGGGCGAAGGCTATACCGACGCTTATCTGCCCATTGTTGAACGGCGTAAAAACACCGACTACGGCGTGCGCGAACGCGAGTTCCAGCTTTACCGTCGCGGGCGCTACGTGGAGTTTAACCTGGTGTGGGATCGCGGGACGCTGTTTGGCCTGCAAACCGGCGGGCGCACGGAGTCGATTCTGATGTCGATGCCGCCGCTGGTGCGCTGGGAGTACTGCTACGAGCCAAAAGAAGGCAGCCCGGAGGCTGCCCTGAGTGAGTTTATTAAGGTTCGGGACTGGGTTTAACTGCCGGATGGCGCTGCGCTTATCCGTCCTGGTCAACCCGTAGGTCGGGTAAGCGAACGCGCCACCCGACACCACGCGCTTACAGCGGCTGCGTCTGCGCCTCAACCACCGCCAGCGCCACCATATTCACGATACGGCGTACAGACGCAATTGGCGTTAACACATGCACCGGTTTTGCCACCCCCATCAGCACCGGCCCCACGGTCACCCCTTCAGAGCTCGAGACGCGCAGCAGGTTGTAGCTGATACGCGCCGCTTCCACGTTTGGCATAATCAGGATATTCGCTGAGCCTTTCAGCGGGCTGTCTGGCATACGTTCATTGCGGATGCTCTCCACCAGCGCGGCGTCGCCGTGCATCTCACCGTCAATCATCAACTCCGGTGCGCGCTCGCGAACCAGCTCCAGCGTCTGTCGCATTTTGCAGGCCGCCGCAGATTTAGAGGAGCCGAAGTTAGAGTGCGACAGCAGCGCCACCTTCGGTTCGATACCAAAGCGACGCACGGTTTCAGCCGCCATCACGGTGATCTCCGCCAGCTCGTCCGGGGTTGGATCGTCGTTGACGTAGGTATCGGCGATAAAGGTGTTACCGCTTGGCAGCAGCAGCGCGTTCATCGCACCGGCCGTGTGCACCCCGTCGCGATAGCCGAAGATCTCCTGCACCACGCTGAAGTGCTCGTGGTAATCACCGATGGTGCCGCAGATCAGCGCATCCGCCTCGCCGCGATGAACCATGATTGCGCCAATCACCGTGGTGTTGCTGATCACCGCCCGCTGCGCCTGCTCCTGAGTGATCCCGCGACGTTTCATGATCGCGTAGTATTCGCTCCAGTACTCTTTAAAGCGCGGGTCGGATTCATTGTTAACGATCTCAAAATCAACGCCCGGCTTGATCTGCAGGCCAAGTTTCTGGATACGCATCTCGATAACGCTCGGGCGGCCAATCAGGATCGGCTTCGCCAGCCCTAAGGTGATCAGCTCCTGCGTGGCATGTAGCACGCGCGCCTCTTCCCCTTCCGCCAGCACCACCCGCTTCGCGTCGGCACGAGCCTGAGAGAAAATCGGCTTCATAAACAGGTTAGTTTTGTAGACAAACTCGGTGAGCTTATCCACATAAGCATCGAAATCGGTTATCGGGCGCGTCGCCACGCCGGAGTCCATTGCCGCTTTCGCAACCGCTGGCGCGATTTTGACAATCAGACGCGGGTCGAACGGTTTTGGAATGATGTAATCCGGGCCAAAGCTCAGATCCTGATCGCCATAGGCTGAAGCAACCACTTCGCTCTGCTCAGCGTGTGCCAGTTCCGCAATGGCGTGCACCGCCGCGAGCTTCATCTCTTCGTTAATGGCCGTCGCGCCTACGTCCAGCGCCCCACGGAAGATGAACGGGAAGCAGAGCACGTTGTTCACCTGGTTCGGGTAGTCGGAGCGACCGGTACAGATGATGGCATCTTCACGCACCGCTTTCGCCAGCGGCGGCAGGATTTCCGGCTCGGGGTTCGCCAGCGCCAGAATCATTGGCGCACGCGCCATCTTCTTCACCATCTCCTGGGTCAGCACTTTCGGGCCTGAACAACCCAGGAAGATATCCGCGCCGTCAATGACATCCTCAAGCGTACGCTTGCCGTCGTCGTCCACCGCGTAGGCTGCTTTGGTTTCCGCCATGTTAGGCTCGCGGTCTTTGTAGATCACGCCTTTGGAGTCGCAGACCACAATGTTGTGTTTCTGCATCCCGAGCGCCACCAGCAGGTTCATACAGGCAATGGCCGCCGCACCCGCGCCGGAGACTACCATGCGCACGTCAGAAAGATTTTTCTCCACCACGCGCAGGCCGTTAAGAATGGCGGCGGTGCTGATAATCGCCGTCCCGTGCTGGTCATCATGGAACACGGGAATGTTCATACGTTCACGCAGTTTCTGCTCAATGTAGAAACATTCCGGCGCTTTGATGTCTTCGAGGTTAATACCGCCAAAGGTCGGCTCCAGCGCCGCCACGACGTTGATGAATTTATCGGGATCGTGTTCGTCCACTTCGATATCAAACACGTCGATACCGGCGAATTTCTTGAACAGAACGCCCTTCCCTTCCATCACAGGCTTACCGGCCAGCGCACCAATGTTGCCCAGGCCCAGCACCGCCGTACCGTTAGAGATCACGGCGACCAGGTTGCCGCGCGCGGTATATTTGTAAGCGGCCAGCGGATCTTTTTCAATTTCGAGACACGGTGCCGCCACGCCCGGCGAGTAGGCCAGCGCCAGGTCGCGCTGGGTTGCCAGCGGTTTTGTCGGGGAGACCTGAATTTTACCCGGGACAGGAAACTCGTGAAAATCGAGGGCACTCTGTTTTAACTGATCGTCCA
The DNA here is from genome assembly GCF_001605945.1 of Enterobacter sp. SENG-6. Classification (NCBI taxonomy): domain Bacteria; kingdom Pseudomonadati; phylum Pseudomonadota; class Gammaproteobacteria; order Enterobacterales; family Enterobacteriaceae; genus Enterobacter; species Enterobacter sp. SENG-6. Next base: position 43,509 of record NZ_LOMM01000018.1, on the reverse strand, counting down.
TCTTGTTATTCCTTTTACGTATCGGTCAGATAGTATCGCCGCAGGCTGCGGCATAAACTTTGAAGGCTGCCAAACTCTCACCATCACACATTAAAAATTGTTATCAATTTATAACAGCCATGTTACCCGTCTCAAAAGCAATGCCTCCCCCGTCTGCTATGCTTTTTTGTTAAGTCCATCATGATTTTTCCAGAAGTGTGAACTAACGCACTCGTCTAACGCTTTTATTTTCAAGGAGTCATGACTTATGAACCAACTTGACGGCATCAAACAATTCACTACCGTGGTTGCAGACAGCGGCGATATCGAGTCGATTCGGCACTACCAGCCTGAAGACGCAACCACCAACCCGTCGCTGCTACTCAAAGCGGCAGGGCTTTCCCATTTTAGTCATCTGATTGATGACGCCATTGCCTATGGCAAACAGCGCGGCAAAACCCAGGAACAACAGGTTGCCGAAGCCAGCGACAAGCTGGCGGTTAATTTCGGTGCGGAAATTCTGAAAAGCATCCCGGGGCGCGTCTCCACCGAAGTCGACGCCCGCCTCTCCTTCGATAAAGAGAAGAGCATCAATAAAGCCCGCCGCCTCGTCGAACTCTACCAGGAGCAGGGGATCGACAAATCACGCATTCTGATTAAGCTCGCCTCCACCTGGGAAGGCATCCGCGCGGCGGAAGTGCTGGAAAAAGAGGGGATCCACTGCAACCTGACGCTGCTGTTCTCGTTTGCGCAGGCGCGCGCCTGTGCCGAAGCGGGCGTATTCCTGATCTCACCATTCGTCGGGCGCATCTACGACTGGTATCAGGCAAAACAGCCGATGGATCCGTACGTGGTCGAGGAAGACCCGGGCGTGAAGTCGGTACGTAATATCTACGACTATTACAAGCAGCACCGCTACGAAACCATCGTAATGGGGGCCAGCTTCCGCCGCACCGAGCAGATCCTGGCGCTGGCAGGGTGTGACCGCCTGACCATCTCCCCTGACCTGCTGAAAAAGCTGCAGGACAAAGAAGAGACGGTGATCCGTAAACTGGTGCCGACCTCCACCGTACTGCCCAAACCGAAAGCCATGACCGAAGCGGAATTCCGCTGGGAGCACAATCAGGACCCAATGGCCGTGGAAAAACTGGCGGACGGCATCCGCCAGTTCGCCGTCGACCAGCGCAAACTTGAAGATCTTCTCGCCGCCAAACTTTAACCTTGCCACGGAGTGAACTATGTCCCGTAAAGAGTTAGCCAATGCCATTCGCGCCCTCAGCATGGATGCCGTGCAAAAAGCCAATTCCGGCCACCCTGGCGCACCAATGGGCATGGCAGATATTGCCGAAGTGTTGTGGAATGATTTCCTGAAGCACAACCCTAACGACCCCACCTGGTACGATCGCGACCGTTTTATTCTCTCTAACGGCCACGCGTCGATGCTGCTCTACAGCCTGCTGCATTTGTCCGGCTACGATCTGCCGCTCGAAGAGCTGAAAAACTTCCGCCAGCTGCATTCGAAAACCCCCGGCCACCCGGAGATTGGCTATACGCCTGGGGTGGAAACCACCACCGGGCCGCTGGGACAGGGTTTAGCCAACGCCGTTGGGCTGGCCATCGCGGAACGCACGCTGGGTGCGCAGTTTAACCAGCCGGGGCATGACATCGTCGATCACTACACGTACGTCTTTATGGGTGACGGTTGTCTGATGGAGGGGATCTCCCATGAGGTCTGTTCGCTCGCGGGCACGCTGGGGCTGGGCAAGCTGATTGGCTTCTATGACCACAACGGCATCTCCATAGACGGGGAAACCGAGGGCTGGTTTACCGACGACACGGCAAAACGGTTTGAGGCCTACCACTGGCATGTGGTGCATGAAATTGACGGCCACGATCCCGAGGCGGTGAAAAAAGCGATTCAGGAAGCGCAAAGCGTTAAGGACAAACCGTCGCTGATTATTTGCCGCACGGTTATCGGCTTTGGTTCGCCGAACAAAGCAGGTAAAGAAGAGGCGCACGGTGCGGCGCTGGGTGATGAGGAAGTGGCGCTGACCCGTCAGAAACTGGGCTGGAAATATCCGCCGTTCGAAATTCCGAAAGAGATTTACCGCGCATGGGATGCCCGTGAAGAGGGTGAAAAGGCCCAGCACGCCTGGAACGAGAAATTTGCCGCCTACAAAAAGGCCTACCCGGAGCTGGCGGCCGAATTCACCCGCCGCATGAGCGGAGGGCTACCGGAGGACTGGGAAGAGAAAACGCAGGCGCTGATTGAAAACCTGCAATCTAACCCGGCCAAAATCGCCACCCGTAAGGCGTCGCAAAACACCCTGAATGCGATTGGCCCAATCCTGCCTGAGCTGCTGGGCGGCTCGGCGGATCTGGCCCCCAGCAACCTGACCATCTGGTCTGGCTCGACATCGCTGAAAGAGGATATCGCCGGAAACTATATTCACTATGGCGTACGCGAGTTCGGCATGACCGCCATTGCCAACGGTATCGCTCATCACGGGGGATTTGTCCCCTACACCGCCACCTTCCTGATGTTTGTGGAATACGCCCGTAACGCCGCACGCATGGCGGCTCTGATGAAAGCGCGGCAGATTATGGTTTACACCCATGACTCCATCGGTCTTGGGGAAGACGGGCCAACCCACCAGGCCGTTGAACAGCTGGCGAGCCTGCGCCTGACGCCAAACTTCAGCACCTGGCGTCCGTGCGATCAGGTCGAGGCCGCGGTGGGCTGGAAGCTGGCAGTAGAGCGCCATAACGGACCGACGGCGCTGATCCTGTCACGTCAGAACCTGGCGCAGATTGAACGCACGCCGGAGCAGGTGAAAGACATTGCCCGTGGCGGTTACATTCTGAAGGACAGCGGCGGCAAGCCGGATGTGATCCTGATTGCCACCGGTTCCGAGGTGGAGATTACCGTCAAAGCGGCGGAGAAGTTGACTGCCGAAGGTCACGCGGTGCGCGTGGTTTCCCTGCCTTCAACCGACATCTTTGACGCGCAGGATGAGGCATATCGTGAATCGGTCCTGCCATCCAGCGTGACGGCCCGCGTGGCAGTTGAGGCGGGTATTGCCGACTACTGGTACAAATATGTCGGGCTGAAAGGGGCCATTGTCGGCATGCGGGGATACGGTGAATCGGCGCCGGCCGACAAGCTGTTCCCGTATTTCGGTTTTACCGTTGAGAACGTCGTTGAGAAGGCGTTAAGCGTGCTTTAGTGCGGCCTGCGTGCCCGGTGACGCTACGCTTACCGGGCAAAACTAGCGTGTGATCCACAACGTGGGCCAGGCATCTGGCCCATTCCAGTTATCGCAGCTGGGCTCCTCGGCATAACGCACCAGACGGAAGCGCTGGCCGTCAAAGCGCCAGCGCGTCTGGATACCGCAGTCGGCAATCCCCCGCCCTAACGCCAGGGTGGTCAACTCACGCGTTTTCTCATCAAAGCGAGCGTTCATTAACTCCATTTCACTGCTGCCGCTGGACGGCGTAAACGGCAGACGCAGCCTGACGCTACGGGAAGAAAACGGTTTTTTACGTGATACCAGCCAGGCCAGATCGACGGTGTTATACGCCCCCGCTTCGCAACTGACGATCAGCAGCGCTTTGTCATCGGTAAGCGCAGTGACGCGCACTTCCCGACGGTTGGGGTCGAGCGAGCACTGGCTGTTATTCATCCGCCAGGTACCATAATCCAGCAGATCGTTCAGTTCGCTGTGGGAGAGCGGTGTCGGGGTGGGATTCACAACCGCCACCTTTTTCAGGGCCGGTGCGGGCGGCACGCTTAACGGCGGATCGTCACCTTTTTTAATCCAGGCGGTTTCACTGCCGACGCGCTTTTGCTGCGCATCGATAAACAACAGCGCCGCTTTCAGGCCACTGAGGGAGATCGCCTGCTTGCCATCACGCAGGGTTAGCGCTTTCCCTTCCTGGATATGCTTAAGAAATGCAGTGATGGTCGCAGCATCGTCCGTTTTCAGATGCCATGGCGTTAACTGCCAGTGCTGGCGCTCCAGTGTCACGGGCACCCCATCAAGCAGCAGGCGCGGCGCAATTGCAGGCTCTTTGACAGACGGGTCTGAAAGACCGCCGAGATCGATACGTAACGAGGCATCGGTTTTCGCGCCAGCGCTGCGGCTAAGCGTCATCACCAGACCACGGTGTTCACCGGTGTTGCGTGCCAGGCAAAAATTCTGGTTATTGCAGGTCACCTGCCAGTCTGAGAATGATTGCTGTGCAGGCGCAGCCCACACCCGCGGTGCGGGGAGCACACAAATCAGGAAAAAAATAAAAACGCAGTAGCGCATGAATGGCACAATCCCGGAACGAAAACGCTTAACTGGGCAGTATCTTCGTGTTCCCGCCGGGGTTGCTCAATCGGATTTATCGGATAGATTTATCCGAAAAACAAACTACATCCGTTCGAAAGAGGGATCCATCAGCCCGGTTGTTTGTAAATACTGCAGTAATATTACAGCCTTACCATCTTTAATTTCCCCGGAACGGATCATCTCCAGCGCCTGGACAAACGGTATCTCCAGCACCTCGATATCTTCATCTTCCACGCCACCGCCCTGATGGATACGATGCGCATCGCTGTATTCGGCAATAAAGAAATGGACGATTTCCGTCACGCCGCCGGGTGACATAAACAGTTCGAAAACTTTTTTAACCTCACCCACTTCAAAGCCTGTCTCCTCGATGGCTTCTTTGCGGATACACACTTCCGGCTCATCGTCATCCAGCAGACCTGCGCAGGTTTCAATCAGCCGTCCGTCCGAATTGCCATTGACCCACGTCGCCACCCTGAACTGGCGGATCAGCACCACGCTCTGCTTTTCACGGTTATAAAGCAGAATGGTTGCCCCATTGCCGCGGTCGTAAACCTCACGTTTGTGGCGGATCACGTCCCCGTTATTACGCGTTAAATCATAGGTGATGTTACGCAGGACAAAGTAATTATCAGAAAGGATTTTGTCTTTGATAACGTCAATTTTCAGGGTCATACGGGCTCCACGACACAATGAGTCTGCCTATATTACGCCGTGAACCCCGCTTTGTCGCCCACCCGATTTAATGCGTTTTTAACGCGCTGACGCCCAGCCAGTCGAGGATACCCTGCGCAGCATGTCGCCCTTCCGCCATGGCGGTGACCACTAAATCTGCGCCGCGTACGGCGTCACCGCCTGCGAAAATTTGCGGGTTAGAGGTCTGATAGCGATAGCGGCTCTCCACCGAGGCGATAATTCGTCCCCAGCTATCCGTCTCCACGCCCTGCGCCTGCAGCCACGGCATCTCATGCGGATTGAAACCAAATGCCATGATCACCGCATCCGCAGGCATCACAAATTCGCTCCCCGCTATCGGTACCGGCCGACGACGGCCCTGAGCATCCGGTTCGCCGAGTTCGGTACGCAGCATGCGAATGCCGTTGACCTGTCCGTCAGGTGCCAGAGTTAACTCCACGGGCTGAACGTTAAACTCAAACGCGGCGCCCTCTTCCTTCGCATTCTTCACCTCTTTTTTCGAGCCCGGCATATTGGCTTCATCCCGGCGGTAGGCGCAGGTTACCTTCGCCGCACCGTGACGTAACGCGGTGCGGACACAGTCCATGGCGGTATCGCCCCCGCCGAGCACCACCACGTTCAGCCCCCGGGTATCGATAAATGGCTCTTTGGTTGTTGCCTCAAGCCCCATCACGTGGCGGGTGTTTGCCACCAGGAAAGGTAACGCGTCATAGACGCCGGGCGCATCTTCATGTGCGATACCCGCTTTCATGGAACGATAGGTTCCCACACCAATAAACAGTGCATCGTATTCGCGTTGCAGCTGTGACAGCGGCACATCCTGTCCGACGTCGCAGTTCAGAACGAACTGGATCCCCATGGCCGTGAATATCTCCCTGCGCCGTGCGAGCAGCGATTTATCGAGCTTAAAGGCCGGGATACCAAACGTCAGCAAGCCGCCAATCTCCGGGTGCCGGTCATAGACCGTGACGCGCACGCCGCTGCGCGCCAGCACGTCGGCACAGGCAAGCCCCGCAGGCCCCGCGCCGATCACCGCCACACGTTTATCAACCGGTGTCACGCCGCTCAGATCCGGCTTCCAGCCCATCGCCAGCGCCTGGTCAGAGATATAGCGCTCGATGTTGCCAATGGTCACCGCGCCCGAGATATCACGCACGGTGCAGGCGCCTTCACATAATCGGTCCTGCGGGCAGACGCGGCCGGTAATTTCAGGTAAACAGTTGGTCTGGTGTGAAAGCTCAACCGCCCCGGCGATATCCCCCGCTTTAACGCGTTCAATCCACTGGGGGATATGGTTGTGCAACGGACAGGTCCATTCACAAATGCTGTGTTCGCCGCACTTCAGGCAGCGCGATGCCTCACGCGCGGCCTGCTCTGCCCGAAACGGCAGGTAGATCTCCTGAAAATGGCTGACGCGTGCACTCGCGGCGAGTTTATCCGGCTCCCCGCGTCGCGGTGTGTTTCTCATCTGCTCAAGGCGGGTGTGCGGCAGGTCTGGCCTTACCGCCTCGCCGTGCCAGGGCTGCGCCTCCTGACGGGCGGTGCGCTGGCGGCGGGTTTTCGCCAGGTTATTCAGTACGGCGGGCGTCGCCAGGGTAAGCACCTGTGCCGGACAATTTTCGATGCAGGCCGGGCCCTGTGGGCGCGTGTGGCAAAGATCGCATTTATGCGCCGAGGCTTTTACGTTGCCCTTGTCGAGAGGCGTAACAACGATCTCCATCGTGCCGAACGGACAGGCAACCACGCAGGCTTTACAGCCAATGCATTTTTGTTGATTCACCTGTACGCTGTCATCGCATTTGCTGATGGCCCCGTTAGGGCAGCTCTGCGCGCAGGGCGCATTCTCGCAATGGTGGCAGGTTACAGGCGTGCTCTTCGCGCCAGATTTCAGGACAGTGATGCGGGGATGAAAATGGCGTTCGCTCAGCACGTGTTGTTCATCGTTGTGCGCCATCACGCAGGCCACTTCGCAGGCACGGCACCCTATACACTGCTGACTGTTGGCCATAATAAAACGATTCATAACGACACCTGTTTTTGGTTCAATAACCTTATTCTTTATAGGAATATTGTATTTACCCACGGCGGCGCTATCAGGCAATGTACAAATGCCCAGGAAGCCGAACTATCTCCAGTGAACCTGTGGCAGATCAATTTTTTTCAGGAAGCTGTTCTGTGACCGTTAAACGACCCGTTTCCGGAAGCCTGGCCCGGGCTTTCATTTCCATTATCGTGCTGTCCGTTCTGACCAGCACCGTCGCACTGTTCACGCTTGCCAGCAGCCAGCGGGATGCAGAAGCCATCAATATTGCCGGTTCCCTGCGAATGCAGAGCTACCGTCTGGGCTATGAGATGCAACGCAACAGCGACGCCCTGGCGGCGCATCGCGAGAGCTGGCAGCAGACGCTGAGCGCCCCTGCGCTACAGAAGCTGAGCCGCTGGTACGTGCCGGACGATGTTAAGGCGCGCTATCAGCAACTGCATCTGGCATGGCAGGAGATGGACAACCACATCGCTCGCGGCGATATCGGGTGGTATCAGGCCCACATTGAAGACTTTGTCGGCCGGATTGACGCCTTTGTGCTCGCCCTTCAGCACTACACCGAACATAAAATCCGGGCGGTGATTCTGATCTCCCTGGCGGGCGGGATGGGCATCCTGATCCTGACGATCTTTACCCTGCGACGCATCCGCCGCCAGGTGGTGTTACCGCTGAATAATCTGGTGGCGGCCAGCGAGCGCATTGAGCGGGGGCAATTCGATACGCCTGCACCGGATACCGCGCTGCCAAACGAGCTGGGCCAACTTTCCCGGGCGTTCAACCACATGTCTGCCGAGCTGCATACGCTGTATCGCTCGCTTGAACACTCCGTAGCGGAAAAGACGCAGCATCTGAATGAGGCGCATCAGCAACTCGAGATGCTGTTTAAATGCTCTCAGGCACTGAATACCGGCCAGATAGACAGCCACTGTTTCCGGCATATTTTGCAGATAGTGCATGAGTACACGCAGATGAACTACCTGGAGTTGCGCACCAGCGACGACTGGCGGCTCAGTGAGGGTATCGAATCAAACGGGAGCCCTGTCCGAACGCTGCCCGTGCTGATGCAGGATACCCTGTACGGGGAATTACGCTGGCAAAGCGAGACGGGCCACGTTCCTCTGCCGCTGATGGAAAGCGTGGCGACAATGCTCGGACGCGGACTGTATTTCAACCAGGCGCAAAAGCACTACCAGCAGTTGCTGCTGATGGAAGAACGCGCGACGATCGCCCGCGAGCTGCACGATTCCCTGGCGCAGGTACTGTCGTATTTACGTATTCAGCTGGCGCTGCTGAAACGCGCTATCCCGCAGGAAAATACCCCGGCGCAGACCATTATCACCGACTTTTCCCGCGAGCTTAACAACGCCTGGCATCAATTGCGGGAACTGCTTACCACCTTCCGCCTGACGCTTAACCACGCCAATCTGCCCGCGGCCCTACAGGAGTCACTGGACGGGTTACAGAGCCAGACGCAGGCAAAGCTGCACCTCGACTGCCGCCTCTCCTCGCTGGCGCTGGATGCCCAGAAACAGGTGCATTTGCTGCAGATCGTGCGTGAAGCGGTGTTGAATGCGATGAAGCACGCACAGGCCAGCGAGATAACCGTCAGCTGCGTGACGTCTGCTGACGGCACCCACAGCGTTAGCATTCGCGATAACGGTATCGGGATTGGCGAAGCCAGCGAGCCGCCGGGACATTACGGGCTGAATATTATGCGCGAACGGGCGGCGCGACTTGGCGGAACGCTGCACTTTTCCCAGCCGCAAAACGGGGGGACGCTGGTGAGCGTGATCTTCCCGACAAACGGGGCCGGGAGGTAAATAACGGTAAAAGGTGAAGCGCAGAGAAAAGCGCATGATAATTTACACTATCTCCTTTATTTCTCCACGTTTGGTCTTCGTCTTGCCGCTAAAGTGATGCGGGCAATAAACAATAATGACGTGCAGCAAAACGAGGTCTCATTTTCATGGCGAATTTTTTTATCGATCGCCCCATTTTTGCCTGGGTACTTGCCATACTGTTGTGTCTGACAGGTGTCCTTGCCATTACTTCACTTCCTGTTGAGCAATATCCCGACCTGGCACCACCAAACGTGCGCGTCACGGCAAACTACCCCGGAGCTTCAGCACAAACGCTGGAAAATACCGTCACGCAGGTTATCGAGCAGAACATGACGGGTCTGGATAACCTGATGTACATGTCCTCGCAGAGTAGCGCCACGGGCCAGGCGACCGTCACCCTGAGCTTTACCGCCGGTACGGATCCGGACGAAGCCGTACAGCAGGTGCAAAACCAGCTGCAGTCGGCGATGCGTAAACTGCCTCAGGCGGTGCAGAATCAGGGGGTTACCGTGCGCAAAACCGGTGACACCAACATCCTGACTATTGCGTTTGTCTCTACCGACGGCTCCATGGATAAGCAGGACATTGCGGACTACGTCGCCAGTAATATTCAGGATCCCCTCAGCCGTATTAACGGCGTCGGTGATATCGATGCTTACGGCTCTCAGTATTCAATGCGTATCTGGCTTGATCCGAATAAGCTGAACAGCTTCCAGATGACGGCAACCGACGTGACGGATGCCATTAAATCCCAGAACGCCCAGATTGCTGTGGGACAACTGGGGGGAACGCCCTCCGTCGATAAACAAGCGTTGAATGCCACCATTAACTCACAGTCGCTGCTTCAGACCCCGGAGCAGTTTCGCAACATTACCCTGCGCGTAAATCAGGATGGTTCAGAGGTCCGCCTGGGCGATGTCGCCACGGTAGAAATGGGGGCAGAGAAATATGATTATCTCAGCCGCTTTAACGGTAACCCGGCCTCCGGTCTGGGGGTAAAACTGGCCTCCGGGGCCAATGAAATGGCCACCGCGCAGCTGGTGCTGGATCGTCTGGATGAGCTGTCGCACTATTTTCCCCACGGGCTGGAATATAAAGTCGCCTACGAAACCACCTCCTTCGTTAAAGCCTCTATTGAAGATGTGGTGAAAACGCTGCTGGAAGCGATCGCGCTGGTCTTCCTGGTCATGTACCTGTTCCTGCAAAACTTCCGCGCAACGCTGATCCCGACCATTGCCGTTCCGGTGGTGCTGCTGGGTACCTTCGCGGTGCTTTACGCGTTTGGTTACAGCATTAACACCCTGACGATGTTTGCAATGGTGCTGGCGATTGGCCTGCTGGTGGACGATGCCATCGTGGTGGTCGAAAACGTCGAGCGCATCATGAGCGAGGAAGGGCTTTCCCCGCGTCAGGCCACGCGTAAATCGATGGGACAAATTCAGGGGGCGTTAGTTGGCATCGCGATGGTGCTCTCGGCGGTCTTTATCCCGATGGCGTTTTTCGGCGGCACAACCGGCGCCATTTATCGTCAGTTTTCAATCACCATCGTCTCCGCAATGGTGCTCTCGGTGCTGGTGGCGTTGATCCTCACGCCTGCCCTCTGCGCCACCCTCCTCAAGCCGCTACATAAAGGGGAGCAGCACGGTCAGAAGGGCTTCTTTGGCTGGTTTAACCGCATGTTCAACCGCAGTGCTGCGCGTTATGAAACCGCCGTCGGCAAGGTGCTGCACCGCAGCCTGCGCTGGATGATGATTTACGTTGTGCTGTTGGGCGGTATGGTGTGGCTGTTCCTGCATCTGCCGACTTCGTTCCTGCCGCAGGAAGACCGGGGGATGTTCATCACTTCGGTGCAGCTCCCGAGCGGGTCAACACAGCAGCAAACGCTGAAGGTAGTTCAGAAGGTGGAGCAGTACTTCTTTACCAAAGAGAAAGATAACGTGGTGTCGGTCTTCTCCACCGTCGGCTCCGGCCCAGGCGGGAACGGGCAGAACGTTGCACGTATGTTTGTGCGCCTGAAAGACTGGGACGCACGCGATACGAAAACGGGCACCTCGTTTGCCATTATCGAACGCGCGACCAAAGCCTTCTCCCGTATCAAAGAGGCTCGCGTTTTTGCCAGCAGCCCACCGGCCATCAGCGGTCTCGGCAGTTCTGCCGGGTTTGACATGGAGTTGCAGGACCATGCCGGTGCGGGCCACACGGCGCTGATGGCGGCACGCGACAAGCTGTTAGAGCTGGCCGGTAAAGATCCGGGTCTGACCCGCGTCCGTCACAACGGTCTGGATGACAGCCCGCAGCTGCAGGTGGATATTGATCAGCGTAAGGCGCAGGCGCTGGGCGTTTCCATCGACGATATTAACGACACCCTGCAAACGGCGTGGGGTTCAAGCTATGTGAATGACTTTATGGATCGCGGTCGAGTTAAAAAAGTGTATGTGCAATCCGCCGCGCCATACCGCATGCTGCCGGACGATATTAACCGCTGGTATGTCCGCAACAATGCGGGCGGCATGGTGCCGTTCTCCGCCTTCGCCTCCTCGCACTGGGAGAGCGGTTCTCCGCGTCTGGAGCGCTATAACGGCTATTCCGCCGTTGAGATCGTCGGTGAAGCCGCGCCGGGCGTCAGCACCGGTACGGCGATGGACACCATGGAAAAGCTGGTGCAACAGCTGCCCGCTGGCTTTGGTCTGCAGTGGACGGCCATGTCTTATCAGGAGCGGCTCTCCGGGGCGCAGGCTCCCGCGCTTTACGCGCTTTCGCTGCTGGTGGTCTTCCTCTGTCTTGCGGCGCTGTATGAAAGCTGGTCAGTCCCGTTCTCGGTCATGCTGGTGGTGCCGCTTGGCGTGATCGGCGCGCTGCTCGCCACCTGGATGCGCGGTCTGGAGAACGACGTTTACTTTCAGGTGGGGCTGCTCACCGTGATTGGGTTGTCGGCGAAAAACGCCATCCTGATTGTTGAGTTTGCCAATGAGATGAATGCGAAAGGCCATGAACTGATGGCTTCCACGCTGCATGCCTGCCGTCAGCGCTTACGTCCAATCCTGATGACCTCGCTGGCGTTTGTCTTCGGGGTGTTACCAATGGCAACCAGCTCAGGTGCAGGCTCCAGCAGCCAGCATGCGGTAGGTACAGGCGTCATGGGAGGAATGATTTCAGCCACGATCCTGGCCATTTATTTTGTGCCGCTGTTCTTCGTGCTGGTACGTCGCCGCTTCCCGCTCAAGGAACGGCCTGAATAAGATAATGAAAATAAAAAAAAGGCGGCTCAGTAGGCCGCCTTTTTACTGTGCGATTAATTCACACTATGGTTATTTTACTTATTTAAGTGCTCTTGCAATTCTTACTGAATGTCATTTACGAAGCATGCCTTCGATAAAATCTTTCCAGTTCCCCAGTTCACGTTCAATCATAACAACCTCTCTTATTATTATGCGCATTCTACGAAAACGTATCATCATTGTGAAGACAATTTAACCGATTGCTGTGATTGTACCCCGTCTGCGCGCTGGATTTATGATAAATATGAACGGAGAACCTTAAATTTTGTGTGACGGCCAGCAATATTTTGAAATAACCCTACGCACGGGTGAGTTTTATTTTACCCGCTGAGTTTACAGGCAATTTATACCTGATGGACATCTATGCTTAAATGATGAAAGAATATTCAGCGTACAGGTGTGAGTTGAATTAAAAAGAGGTGTTAATCCAGAGCGTTTCTGAATGTGTTATATTCCGTTTAAGGATATATCTTCGAATTTACTGAACATTTAATGGTCATAAGAACAAAAGGATTCAACATGGTTGTCATGTACGGCATTAAAAATTGTGACACGATCAAAAAAGCCCGCCGCTGGCTCGAAGCTAACAACGTCGAGTACCGCTTCCACGATTACCGTGCCGATGGGCTTGATGCAGAATTTCTGCATACCGCCATTAACGAACTGGGGTGGGAAGCGCTGCTGAACACCCGCGGCACGACCTGGCGCAAGCTGGACGAATCACTGCGCGCCAGCATCAAGGATGCCAACAGCGCAGCAAATCTGATGCTTGAAATGCCAGCAATCATCAAACGCCCATTGCTCTGCGCGCCCGGGCAGCCTATGCTGCTGGGTTTCAGTGAAACCCTTTATTCCGACTTTTTTCGTTGAGGTGTAGTTTATGTCATGCCCGGTCATTGAGCTGACTCAGCAGCTTATTCGCCGTCCTTCCCTTAGCCCGGACGACGCAGGTTGTCAGGCATTAATGATTGAGCGCCTGCGTGCCATCGGTTTTACCGTGGAGCGTATGGATTTTGGCGACACCCAGAATTTCTGGGCGTGGCGTGGCCAGGGCGAAACGCTGGCCTTTGCCGGGCATACCGACGTGGTTCCCGCAGGTGATGCGGACCGCTGGATCAACCCTCCGTTTGAACCAACCATCCGCGATGGCATGCTGTTTGGCCGCGGTGCCGCAGACATGAAAGGTTCCCTTGCGGCAATGGTTGTGGCGGCTGAGCGCTTTGTCGCCCAGCACCCGAACCATAAAAACCGTCTCGCGTTTCTCATTACCTCTGATGAAGAAGCCAGCGCCCATAACGGCACCGTCAAGGTGGTTGAGGCCCTGATGGCCCGCAACGAGCGTCTGGACTACTGTCTGGTCGGCGAGCCGTCCAGCACCGAGGTGGTGGGCGATGTGGTGAAAAATGGCCGCCGCGGTTCGTTAACCTGTAACCTGACCATTCACGGCGTACAGGGACACGTGGCGTACCCGCATCTGGCCGATAACCCAGTTCACCGCGCAGCGCCGATGCTGAGTGAACTGGTGAGCATTGAGTGGGACAAAGGCAATGAGTTCTTCCCGCCAACCAGCATGCAGATTGCGAACGTGAAGGCCGGAACCGGCAGCAACAACGTGATCCCGGGCGATTGTTTCGTTCAGTTTAACTTCCGTTTCAGCACGGAGCTGACCGATGAGATGATCAAAGCGCGCGTTATCGCCCTGCTGGAAAAATATCAGCTGCGTTACACCGTGGACTGGTGGCTTTCCGGCCAGCCGTTCCTGACACAGCGTGGCAAACTGGTGGATGCGGTGGTGAACGCCATCGAGCACTATAATGAAATTAAGCCACAACTGCTGACGACGGGTGGCACCTCAGACGGACGCTTTATCGCACGCATGGGAGCTCAGGTTGTCGAACTGGGGCCAGTGAACGCGACCATTCATAAAATCAATGAGTGTGTAAATGCCGCGGATTTACAACTGCTGGCCCGTATGTATCAACATATTATGGAGCAAATCGTCGCCTGACGAGCGCTCTGAGAGGAATAGCGAATGGATTGGCTTGCAAAGTACTGGTGGATTCTGGTGTTAGTGTTTCTGGTAGGCGTATTGCTTAACGTGATTAAAGATCTTAAGCGCGTTGACCATAAAAAATTCCTCGCCAACAAGCCGGATCTTCCGCCTCATCGTGATTTTAACGATAAGTGGGATGACGACGACGACTGGCCAAAGAAAGACCAGAAGAAGTAATCCCCTCACCCCCAGCCCCTCTTCCCAGAGGGGCGAGGGGTGCCATGTTCCCTCTCCCCTTAGGGGAGAGGGTTAGGGTGAGGGGAAATAATCACATAAATTCAACAATATCATCATCGTCCGGCTTACCGCCGCTGAGCGCTTCATCAAAGTAGTGCTTCGGTACGGTATAGCGCAGATGGTCGAGCGCAAACTGCATGCTGCGATCGTCAATCGCATGACCCAGATCGTCAACGATATCCAGCGTCACATCCCCGCCTTCCCGGATCAGGGCTTCCTGGGCAGCTACGGCATGCGAAAGCTCAATCACCCGGTCTTCGCCACCGTGGATCAGGTGGATCGTTGTCTGCGTGGTCGCGCTCGTCGGTAGCGTCGCGAAACGGCCGTTAAAGGCAATCACGCGCGAAGCCAGACCCGGCTCTGCTTTCACGCTCTCCAGCGACATAATTGACCCCTGTGAAAAGCCAATCAGCGCGGTCGCGTCGGCACCAACGCCGCTCTGCTGCTGCCAGTAACGCACGGTTTCGATAAAGACCGGCATAATGGCATCAATACGCGCCTGACGGTTCTCTTCCGTCACGCCCTGAACGGAGAACCACTGCCGTCCGCCAGGGCCACACGGCTCCACGCCGCCGATGCTGACAATCAGCGCCTCAGGAAAAACAGGTGCAAACCAGCGACCAATCTCTCCCATATTGACGGCGTTATCGCCAACGCCATGAAACAGCAGCAGTAACTGTTTAGCCGGTTTGTCGGGGCTTTGAACAACAAAATGATCGTGTTTCATGGCGGTCTCCTTAATTGATGACCTGGATTCTACGCCTTGCGGGGGGAATGACCATGCCACTTTACTGAAGAAGTCATTGAAAAAATTGCCATTGCAAAATGTCGCTTTTGAGCTGCTGACTGCGTGATTTATCAAGACATTCAAGGGCCTGCGCCGTTTCAGCGCGTAATCTTGCCAGCACCGCTTTTCGCCCGGTGAGCGACAGTTCAGCACTGAGCGCAGCGTCCTCTCTTCGTGCCTCAATTTTACCGCGCAGGGCCGGAAGCGGCAGATCGACGGCGAGCAGCAAACGCGTCAATGCGGCAACGGACGTAGCAAAGGGCCGGTGTGCAAAGGCAAAGCCTGCCAGCTCCAGCCAGTCGTCACTATTAAGGGTAGCTTCCCACTCATCTGCCACCGGGATCTTTTCGCCATTCCACAATGATAAGACGCGCGCATCGCGATGCAGGCGCAGCCGGGCCTGTTCACACAGACGATGCCCCGCCTCACTTTGCGGCAATAATGCCATTGCGGTATAGCAGCCGCTGCTGGCTTCGCGGTGGCTGCCCATCCGTACCAGCACAAAGCCGCACTGCTGCCAGAAATGCCACAGCGCGTTGGTAAAGCCAAAGCTCACCGAGAGATAATCCTCCCCGCAGGCCTCGCGGATGAGCGCCCGGCCGATCCCTTCCCGTTGCCGGTGAGGGTGAACAGCGATGCGCGTGATCCGTCGACCTTTCAGCGTTGCTGCCAGAGGCGTGCCGCCATGCGCGGCCAGAGACTGCGCGACAAGGTTGCCGCGAGGTCGACGAAAACCCGCCCATACTGCGCGACTTAGCGCCGGGCTTAACCCGCCTTCGTCTACCAGCCACAGCGCGCCCGCAATGACCGGGTCCGTTTGCGCGACGGCAACGTGCTGACCGGGGGCGTCCATCATACGGCGCAGATCCAGCGGCGAGGTACGGTAATGGGCCGCACAAAGCAGCTCGTAGACACTCGCGGCGAGTGCAGGCGTGTGCTCCCATGCGTCGGGGGCCAGAGAGGTCAGTTGCACCTCTCCTTTCGGCTGCTGGTCGATGAGCGTGTCGTCAAACAGCAGCGCGCTGGCGACCACCCGCTCAAGCGGACATCCCGCAGCCCAGCGAACGGGGGTGGATAAGGTATAACGCTGCAGGGCGCTGAACTGCGCGCAGAATTTAAGCAAAAACCCTCTTCCGGTTCCTTCATACCCTTGTACCGTCGTGGTTAACAGTACCCTTGGAAAGCGCGCAACCAGCTTCGCCAGCACAGGGCCGGGTATGGCCGCCGCCTCATCGACAATCAGCCAGTCGGCATGGTGTGAGGAGGCCAGCAGCGCATCCGGTGCCATAAAGTGAAAATGTTCACCCGCAAACCGTGCGATGACCTCCGTTGCTCCCTTTGCCGGTGCGGTGACAACTGCTCTGCCCTCAATGCTGTTCAACAGCATGCCGGCAAGCGCCGACTTTCCCCGCCCGCGCGGGGCGGTAACGGCCGCAACGCCTTTCGGCATTGCACGAAGTGCCTGCAGGATCTCCGCCTGCTCGCGCTGGGGTGCGCCGTTAGCGGGTTGCCAGTCAGGGGCATCAGGAAACGGAGGAAGGGTTAACGGCTGGTTTTGCTGCCAGACGATTGCATCGGGATCGCGGGTAATCGTCTGACAAAAGTGGCGAATGAAATTCGGCGTGGGAATGGGTTCCGCGCTGTCGCTCCAGCGCAGGGAATCACTGTCGGGCGTGCCTGCCCACACCGCAAGCGGGGGAGCCAACAGCACCAGCAGGCTCCCGGCACGCAGCGTTCCGCTCAGGGCGGCAAAGGCTGAGACATCAAACCCGGCGCGGGCATCAAAAACAGCATGCCGGAACTCGCGCCCCAGCAGCCCGCTTATCTCCCGAGAAGGGTTTTCATCCAGCCACACCCAATCCCCGGAAAGCGTATCACGCAGCGCCCCGGCCTGCGCCAGGGACCACTGCGCATCACCGCTGAGCACCACCAGCCGACGCTGGCCGGTGCGCTCAAGCTGGCTAATCAGTTGGTCAAACGCCACCATTACATGGCTTTACCGAAGGTATTGCACTGCGCCGGGTCACCGCTGTTAAAACCGCGTTTAAACCAGGTGTAACGTTGTTCTGACGTCCCGTGAGTGAAGCTGTCCGGCACAACCCGGCCCTGGCTCTGCTGCTGGAGACGGTCGTCACCAATGGCTTCTGCGGCATTTAACGCCTCTTCCAGGTCGCCAGATTCCAGCACGCCCTGCTTCTGCATGCTGTTACCCCAGACGCCCGCGAAGCAGTCCGCCTGCAGCTCCATACGCACGGAAAGGCGATTGACCTCTGCCTGCGAGGCGTTTTGCTGAAGCTGGCGAACCTTAGGCTCAATGCCCAGCAATTTTTGCACGTGATGCCCCACTTCATGCGCAATCACGTAGCCCTGAGCAAAATCACCGTCGGCACCGAGTTTGCGTTTCATGTCATCATAAAAAGAGAGATCGATATAGACGGTGCTGTCTGCCGGGCAGTAGAACGGCCCCATCACCGACTGTCCGGTGCCGCAGCCGGTGCGGGTCGCACCACGGTACATCACCAGCTTCGGCTGCTGGTAGCTGCGCCCCATTTTCTCAAACTGCTGGCTCCACGTGTCTTCAGTGGTCGCGAGAATAACGGAGGTAAATTTGGCCGCTTCATCTTCATTTGGGTTGATGGAGCGCTGAGATTGCTGCTGTTGCTGCAGCGGCTGACCGGTCATTAACCCGGTGAGATCGACCCCGTAATAGCCCGCAACCAGCACCACAATCAGCAGAATGATTCCGCCTTTTCCGCTGGGTAAACGGAAGCCGGGGCCACCCATGGAAGGGCCGCCACCGCTATCACCACGTCTGTCTTCTACATTGTCACTTTCACGACGCCCTTGCCAGCGCATAACTACCTCGAACTATTCCATTAATAATAGCTATGATCGTAGGCGGTTAACGGCAAGATTACCATAGGAAACAAAGGTAAGACGCCAAAGGATATGAACATCCTTTGGCGATGAGGGAGTTAGTCGAGCTTAACGCCTAAACGGTGAGCCACTGCTTCGTACGCTTCAATCAGGCCACCCAGGCTCTGACGGAAACGGTCTTTATCCATTTTATCCAGCGTTTCTTTGTCCCACAGACGGCTGCCGTCCGGTGAGAATTCGTCGCCGAGTACCACTTCGCCTTTGAACAGACCGAACTCCAGCTTGAAGTCGACGAGGATCAGGCCAGCATCATCAAACAGTTTTTTCAGCACGTCGTTGGCTTTGTAGGTCAGCTCTTTCATGCGCGCCAGGTTCTCTTTATTCACCCAGCCGAAGGTTTCACAGTAGGAGTCATTGACCATCGGATCGTGCATGGCGTCGTTTTTCAGGAACAGATCGAACAGCGGTGGATTCAGCTCGATGCCTTCCTCAATGCCCAGACGCTTCACCAGGGAGCCCGCGGCACGGTTACGAATGACGCACTCAACCGGAACCATATCCAGTTTTTTCACCAGACATTCCGTATCGGACAGCAACGCTTCCATCTGAGTCGGGATACCCGCTTCGGCCAGTTTGGTCATAATGAAGTGGTTGAACTTGTTGTTCACCATGCCTTTACGATCGAACTGCTCAATGCGTGCGCCATCCCCTGCTGACGTATCATTGCGGAACTCGAGCACCAACAGATCCGGGTTTTCCGTGCTGTATACGGTCTTCGCTTTGCCACGATACAACTCAGCTTGCTTCTGCATCTTGATTACTCCTGGTGTGATGATTTGTGTTCAAAACTGGGCATATTATGCCACGCACACGTTTGCGTAGCACGAAAATAAAAAGGGCTGGATTCACCAGCCCTCGTATTTATTTGCTGAATGCAGCCTGGAAGACCGCGACCAGCGCATCGTTCTGCGACTGGGTCAGCGTGTGACCTTTCGGATCGATAAACTGCAGGCTACTGCGGTTATCAAGGTCGCCTACCTGAATCTTGTAGTCGCCGGAAGCGAGCTGTGGATCGCGTGCGCCCAGCTCCTGCCATGCGCTGTCGGACAGCGGCTTATACGTTGCGGTTATGCTACCAGTTGAACGCGTGCTGTCGGTCACCTTCATGCCCACTTTCTCCAGCGTCGCTGGCAGGCGCTGCCAGGTCTGGTTGAATGGCGCACGAACAACCAGCATTGGCAGGCCGGTATCATCCGCGCCGCTCTGGACATCAAACGTCATGCCGTTGCGGTTCTGTGAGGCGTTAGCCGCGTCTGTGGCGTTCTTATCCAGACCCGCAGCAATCACGTTCAGCATTTCAGTGCTGTAACGCTGCATAGAGGCAGCATCCGCCACCGGTTTACCCGCCTGCTCCAGGTTCAACAGCTTAACGGTAACCGCCTGCTGATAGCCCTGCGGTTTAACGGAGACTTGATAACGACCACGGTACTGCTGGTCTTCATCCAGACGGTTCCACTCGATCCAGTCGGTGGTTAACGTCTGGCTGGCGTCATCGCGCTTGTCAATCGTGTAGTTCTTCGACTGAATGACGCTCACCACCTGTGGCCACAGCGTGCTGCCACGTGCGCTTTCCACCATCAGAGACGCGGTATCAC
Source organism: Enterobacter sp. SENG-6 (assembly GCF_001605945.1). Classification (NCBI taxonomy): domain Bacteria; kingdom Pseudomonadati; phylum Pseudomonadota; class Gammaproteobacteria; order Enterobacterales; family Enterobacteriaceae; genus Enterobacter; species Enterobacter sp. SENG-6. The sequence continues at coordinate 23,725 of NZ_LOMM01000018.1, read as the reverse complement.
CGGTAAACTGGGTGCGCGCCCCGCTCACCAGCGCCAGAGGCTGTGCTGGCGGACGAATATCAAGCGCTTTGCCCACCGGGCCGCTGCCGTTGGTCACGGGGATATTATAATCGCCGTTCTGAATCGGCAGGATCATGCCAGCCGGTGCATGAAGTTCAGCAAGCGGGGTCGCATCCAGATAGGATTCATCACCGCTCACCTGGCGCTTGTAGCGCGAGTCTGAACTACAGGCAGCGAGCAGCATAACAAGCGAAACACTCGCAACCTTCGCCAGGCGCGACTTCTGTACTGAATAAGCCATCAAATCTCCCTAAACTTTACAGCAAACCGGCATGCTTCAGCGCTGCAGTGACGATTTCACGACCGTGGTCGGTAATCGGTGTCATTGGCAGACGCAGCGTATCGGTTGCTACAAGTCCCAACTCCTTACATGCCCATTTCACCGGGATCGGATTGGGTTCGACAAATAATTTATTGTGCAACGGCATCAGACGTTTATTAATGAGACGGGCTTCATCAAAGTGACCTGCCGCCGCCAGCTTGCACATTTCCGCCATATCGCGGGCCGCAACGTTCGACGTTACGGAGATCACGCCATGACCACCGAGCTGCATGAAGTCCAGCGCGGTCGCATCGTCACCGCTCAACAGGATAAAGTCGTCTGAAACCAGCTCTTTGATCTGATGAACGCGGCTTAAGTTCCCTGTCGCCTCTTTAATCCCGATAATATTTTTTACTTTCGAGAGACGACCAACGGTTTCCGGCAGCATATCGCAGCCAGTACGGGACGGCACATTATACAGAATTTGTGGCAAGTCAGTATGTTCAGCGATGGCTTTGAAATGCTGGAACAAACCTTCCTGAGTAGGACGGTTGTAGTAAGGGGTGACCGTCAGACAACCAACAACGCCGCTGTCGTTAAAACGTTGGGTCAGGCTGATCGCTTCTGCGGTTGCATTCGCGCCCGTTCCCGCGATGACCGGAATACGTCCGTCAGCCAGTTCGAGGGTCAACATCACCACATCGCCGTGCTCTTCGTGGCTCAGCGTTGCAGATTCACCGGTAGTCCCTACCGAAACGATCGCCGAGGTTCCATTGGCGACATGGTAATCAATCAGCTTCTTCATGCTTGACCGGCAGACATTACCTTTTTCATCCATCGGTGTTACAAGCGCGACAATACTTCCCGTGAACATGAGCCATCCTCTGTGCGAACAAGAGCCTCAATGGTACGTTTGGAACTGTAATAAAAGCAAGCGACCTGAGGCCCTCAGGCGGTTGTATGCATGTTTTTTTTATGCTTTCCTTAGGAAGACTTAACCAAGCAAAGGAAGAACAGGTTTGACAACCTCATCACAACATTACCTGGTTATCACTGCGCTGGGTGCTGACAGGCCGGGTATCGTGAACACCATTACCCGCCACGTGAGCAGCTGCGGCTGTAATATCGAGGACAGCCGTCTGGCGATGCTGGGCGAAGAGTTCACGTTTATTATGCTGCTGTCCGGGACATGGAACGCCATCACGCTTATCGAATCTACCCTGCCGCTAAAAGGCGCGGAGCTGGATTTGCTGATCGTGATGAAACGCACCAATGCGCGTCCGCGTCCGGCCATGCCTGCCACCGTCTGGGTACAGGTTGAAGTTCCTGATTCCCCTCATCTGATCGAGCGTTTTACCGCGCTGTTTGACAGCCATCAGATGAACATTGCCGAGCTGGTTTCCCGCACACAACCGGCTGATGAGAGTGCCGTTCCTACCCTCTTTATTCAAATCACCGCCCACAGTCCTGCATCACAGGATGCGTCAAATATCGAGCAAGCGTTCAAAGCCCTCTGTACAGAATTACACGCGCAAGGCAGTATAAGCGTCGTAAATTATTCGCAGCATGAACAGGATGGAGTTGAGTAATGAACCCACTGAAAGCCGGTGACATCGCACCGAAATTTAGCTTACCGGATCAGGATGGTGAGCAAGTAAATTTGACCGACTTCCAGGGACAGCGTGTTCTGGTCTATTTCTACCCGAAAGCCATGACCCCGGGCTGCACCGTGCAGGCCTGCGGCTTACGCGACAACATGGACGAGTTGAAAAAAGCCAGCGTGGAAGTGCTGGGCATCAGCACCGATAAGCCAGAAAAGCTGTCACGATTTGCTGAAAAAGAGCTGCTGAACTTCACGCTGCTTTCCGACGAAGATCATCAGGTCTGTGAGCAGTTCGGCGTCTGGGGCGAGAAGACGTTTATGGGCAAAACCTATGACGGCATTCACCGCATCAGCTTCCTGATTGACGCTGACGGTAAAGTGGAACATGTCTTTGACGACTTCAAAACCAGCAACCACCACGACGTGGTGCTGAACTGGCTGAAACAAAGTGCCTGACAGTGAGTGTCGGGTGGCGGCTTCGCCTTACCCGACCTACAAGATAAATGCAAAACGGCAACCTGGTTGCCGTTTTTAGTGTTTTCCCCCTCTCCCCCGTGAGAGAAGGGCATCAGGCCGCACAAAAACTACTTCTCCTCCACCGCTGGCACATCCGGCCATGCATGGACGACGGCTTTAATCAGCGTCGCCAGCGGAATAGCAAAGAACACGCCCCAGAATCCCCACAGCCCGCCGAAAATCACCACCGATAAGATAATCACCAGCGGATGCAGATTTACCGCCTCTGAGAACAGCACCGGCACCAGCAGGTTGCCATCCAGGGCCTGAATAATCAGGTACACCGCGAAGCAACTCCAGAACTCGGTGCCCAGGCCAAACTGGAACAGCGCGACCCCAACAACCGGAATGGTGACCACAAAAGCGCCAATATACGGAATAAGGACCGACAGCCCCACCAGCACCGCCAGCAGCAGCGAGTAGTTAAGCCCGAAGATCAGGAAGCCAATCCACGTCGCGACCCCAACCACAATCATCTCCAGCACCTTGCCGCGAATGTAGTTGGTGATCTGCTGGTTCATCTCTTCCCACACCTGCCCGGCCAGCCCGCGATTACGCGGCAGAATACGCCGCACGGCGTTGAGCATCTGATCTTTGTCCTTCACCAGGAAGAACACCATCAACGGTACCAGCACCAGGTAGACGGCGAGCGTAAGGAGCCCAACCAGCGACGCCAGGGAGTATTTCACCACCGAATCGCCCATGGTCATGATGCGGGCGCGCATGTTTTCGGCCATCGCATCGATGATCCCCGCGTCCATCAGCGCCGGATAACGACGCGGCAGCGTGGCGGCAAAATCGGAAAGCTTATTTAACATGCCGGGCATATCGCGGATCAGGTTGATCCCCTGCTGCCAGGCAACGGGCATGACCACAAAAGCCATCAACAGCAGAATGCCAACAAACAGCACCAGCACGATGCTGGTCGCCCAGCGTCGGGAGCAACCGATATTTTCCAGCCGCGCGGTTGGCCACTCCAGCAGATAGGCCAGCACAATGGCCACCAGCAGTGGTGCCAGAAGGCCGCTGAAGAAGAACAGAATACCGAACCCGGCAACCAGAATAACCAGCAAAGCAATGGCTTCCGGGTCGCTAAACCGGCGCCGGTACCACTGCATTAACATTTCGAGCATACAACCCTTCCCTGAATCGAATGACGGGAGTCAGAAGGTGAATTGTATCTAACTGTCACAAAAAAGACTTTCGCTTTTTGTATCGCTGTCACAATCCGCAAAAGCCTGATGAATGGGATTTTCTTCATGCCACAACACGGCTACACTCGCAGGGCAGTGGAGATGAACGATATGCGGGTTCATCGGTCAAATTAGCACATCCAAAATACAGGACAGTGGTTATGTTCAGGCAGTTGAAAAAAACAGTGGTTGCGACACTGATTGCCGCCGTAACGGTCGGTCAGGTGTTGCCAGCTTTCGCTGATTCGTCCGATTCATTGCCGGACATGGGCACCACAGCAGGAAGCACGCTCTCCATTGGTCAGGAGATGCAGATGGGTGATTACTATGTTCGCCAGCTGCGCGGCAGTGCTCCGCTGATCAATGACCCATTGCTGGTGCAGTACATTAATGGTCTGGGGATGCGCCTGGTCGCGCACGCCAACTCGGTAAAAACCCCCTTCCACTTCTATTTAATTAATAACGACGAAATCAACGCTTTCGCCTTCTTTGGCGGTAACGTGGTGCTGCATTCGGCGTTATTCCGTTATTCCGATAACGAAAGCCAGCTGGCGTCGGTCATGGCGCACGAAATTTCCCACGTGACCCAGCGCCATCTGGCCCGTGCGATGGAAGACCAGAAACGCAACGCGCCCCTGACCTGGGTGGGTGCGCTGGGCTCTATTTTGCTGGCGATGGCCAGCCCGCAGGCCGGGATGGCCGCATTAACCGGCACGCTGGCAGGCACGCGCCAGGGGATGATCAGTTTCACCCAGCAAAACGAACAGGAAGCGGACCGCATTGGCATCCAGGTGTTGCAGCGCTCGGGCTTTGACCCACAGGCGATGCCCAGCTTCCTGGAAAAACTGCTCGATCAGGCACGCTACTCGTCACGTCCACCCGAAATCCTGCTCACCCACCCGTTACCGGAAAGCCGTCTGTCCGATGCGCGTAACCGTGCCAATCAGATGCGTCCGGTGGTGGTGCAATCCTCACAGGATTTCTACATGGCGAAAGTGAGAACGCTGGGCATGTACAATTCCGGGCGTAACCAGCTCACCAGCGACCTGCTGGATGCCCTGGCAAAAGGCAACGTGCGCGAGAAGAACGCGGCGCAATACGGCCGTGCCCTGCAGGCAATGGAAGCCAGCAAATACGACGAAGCGCGAAAAACGCTGCAACCGCTGCTGGCCGCCGACCCGAATAACCCGTGGTATCTCGACCTCTCCACGGATATCGATCTGGGGCAGAAGAGACCTGCCGATGCGATTAACCGCCTGAAAGGTGCCAAAGAGGTGCGGACCAACCCGGTGCTGCAGCTTAACCTGGCGAACGCTTATCTGCAGGGCGGCCAGCCGGGTGAAGCGGCCACCATTCTGAACCGCTACACCTTCGACAATAAAGACGATCAAAACGGCTGGGATCTGCTCGCTCAGGCAGAAGCCCAGCTGGGCAACCGCGATCAGGAGCTGGCGGCACGTGCCGAAGGGTTTGCCCTGGTGGGGCGTCTGGATCAGGCCATTTCGATGCTCAGCAGCGCCAGTTCGCAGGTCAAACTTGGCAGCCTGCAACAGGCCCGTTACGATGCGCGTATCGATCAGCTGCGCGCGCTACAGCAGCGCTTCAAGCCGTACGAAAAGATGTAAAAAGGAAGAAAATATGACTGACGCGGTAAAAATCTACCATAACCCTCGCTGCTCCAAGAGCCGCGACACCCTCAGCCTGCTGAAATCCAACGGCGTAGAGCCTGAAGTAGTGCTGTATCTGGAGACACCGCCTGACGCGCAGACGATCCGCCAGCTCCTTCATATGCTGGGCATGGGCAGTGCACGTGAGTTGATGCGCCAGAAAGAGGATCTCTATAAGTCACTTAACCTGGACGACCCGCGTCTCACTGAAGCTGAGCTCGTGCAGGCGATGGTTGACAACCCGAAGCTCATTGAACGCCCGATTGTGGTGGCAAACGGCAAGGCGCGCATTGGGCGTCCGCCGGAAGATGTGCTCGACATTCTTTAAGCCTCGCGCCGCAGCCCTTCCAGAAAGGCCTGCGGCGTACTTTCCCCCAGTTTTTTCTGCGCTTTACCCCGGTTGTAAAACTCGCACAAGGTCATCAATAGCGCCCCCGCCGGTTCCACATTCACCCGCGGAATAATATCGCGTAAGGGCACCATCACCTGAAGTGCCCTGCAGGTACGTTGATGTGCCTTCACCGCAATGTTGTTAACAGCCAGCGTCGCCTCAAAACCAAAAGTCTCAATAGATTGTATAGCAGCCGGACACGCCGCCAGCACCTCCTGCGTCCAGGTATTCAGTCGTTGAGGCGACAGTCCCGCATAAAGCCGGGCATAGCACCAGCGGCTCACCGGCTCTCGCGCCCAAAGCAGATGCTGCTCCCCGCCGTCGTCCATATGCAGCGACAAAGGCAAATGGTGCAGTTCCAGCGTATGGGGCGTAATACCCGCTTTCAGCGCCTTTTTCCCCTGCAAGGGGGCCCCTTTTTGCTTTGCAGCGGCCGGTTTGAGATAGCGGTTCAGGGTGGCGCGGGAAACAGCGATCCCCAGGACGTCGTTGACCATAAGCAGCAGGTCATCCAACGGCGCACCCAGGATGTCACGCAGGGCATTCACCAGCGCAACCTGCTCTTGTCTCATCGCTTTGTGTATCACTTTAGGCGTCGTATGGTTATCCGACACCTGGTCGCGATTGCGCCAGCGTCTGACGGTAGTGACCGAAATCCCCAGCTCTACGGCCAGCTCTCTGTCGCTCTTATCCGACTGTTGAAGATAACGGCGGATGCGCGGCGTCGTGGTCGCATTGGCGTGCAGTTTGATTTCCATCGCAACAAACTCCAGAACTAATCTTATGAGATTTATAATACACCAGCGATTGCTTTGTGACCGATTTCACCTTTCGCTCGCCGCGCTTCACTGATAATCCCCAGAGATAACATAAACAATACCTCTCAATCTTGTACGGAGTTCACAATGAACAATGTTCTGGGATTTCTTGAAGCAAAACTGATGCCGCTGGCGGCCAAAACGGCCCAGCAGCGTCATCTTGGTGCCATTCGCGGTGCCTACGTTTCATTCATGCCGTTTATCATCGTCGGCTCTATCCTGCTGGTGATCTCCTCCTTCCCCAACCAAACCTATCAGCAGTTTATGTCTCAGGCGTTTGGGGAAAGCTGGAGCGCGATTATCGAAATCCCGTTCAACGCGGTGTTCTCGACCATGTCGCTGTTTATCAGCTTCCTGGTCGCCTATCGCCTGGCTGAACACTATGGCGAAGACCGTATCTCCTGCGGCATTCTGGCGCTGGTCTCCTTTCTGATCCTGACCCCTTTTATCAAAGTGGCGGAACAGGGTGGCATCACCGTCATGCCGGTAGAGTGGATTGGCAGTAAAGGGTTATTCGTGGCAATGATTGGCTCTCTGCTTTGGACGGAGCTGTTCTGCTGGCTGAAGCGCAAAAAACTGGTTATCAGAATGCCGGATGGCGTGCCGCCTGCGGTGCAGGAGTCGTTCGCGGCGCTGATCCCTGCCCTCTTGGTGATGATCCTGGTGCTGATGATCCGCATCGGCTTTGAAAACACCCATTACAACACCATCCATCAGTTTATTTACGAGGTGGTGGCAACCCCGGTTCGCCACTACGGCACTTCCTATTTTGGCGCGCTGATGACCGTATTCAGCATCACCATTCTGTGGTCAGTGGGCATTAACTCCGGTTCGATGATCAACGGCATTATTCGCCCGCTGTGGATGGAGAACCAGACCGATAACATCGCCGCCATTCAGGCCGGCGCCACCCCACCGCACATTATTACCGAACAGTTTTTTGACATGATCTGGATGGGCGGCGCAGGGGCCACGCTGTCGCTGGTGATTGCGATGCTGATTTTTGCCCGCAGTAAAAACATGCGCGAAGTGGCACGCCTGGGCGCGGGGGCCTCGGTGTTTAACATCAACGAGCCGATTCTGTTCGGCCTGCCGGTGATCATGAACCCGATCATGCTCATTCCGTTCAATCTGGTGCCGCTGGTGCTGGTCACCGTGCAGTACGTGGCAATGAAAATTGGTGCGGTCGCCGTCACCACCGGGGTGTTTATCCCCTGGACGCTGCCGCCTGTTATCAGCGGTTTTATCGTCACCGGGCATCTCAGCGGCAGCATCATGCAGCTTATCAACCTGCTGATTGGCGCCATGCTGTATCTGCCATTCATGCGTATCGTGGATAAACAGTACCGCGCCGCGGAGATTGCCACCGTGACGCAAACCGACACCACCCTTGCAAAACAGGAGTAAAGCATGTGGGGAATTATCGCCACCTGGCGAATGGCGCTTGAAGGCGTCACCGAGTCGGCCTCTGCGCTGGCAGCAGGGAAACCGGTGGCTGCCGCGGTCGTGGATGCCGTTGCCGCCGTCGAGGACTTCCCGTTCTATAAATCGGTCGGCTACGGCGGGCTACCAACCGAAAATGGCGAGGTGGAACTGGACTCCGCCTACATGGACGGCGACACGCTGGCGTTTGGCGCCGTGGGAAATCTGGTGGATATCGCCAACCCGGTACGCGTGGCGCAGGCGTTAAGCCGCCAGCGCTATAACAGCCTGCTGGTCGGCCAGGGCGCACGCGAGTGGGCATTGAGCCAGGGTTTTGCCGACAAAACGATGCTCACCGACCGGGCCATGCAGCACTACCGCAAGCGCTGCCGGGAGACGCTGGATAAAGGCTTAAGCCCCTACGATGGCCATGACACGGTCGGGATTATCGGTCTCGACAAACAGGGATCCATGAGCGTGGCGACCTCCACCAGCGGCCTGTTTATGAAAAAGCGCGGCCGACTTGGCGATTCGCCGATCATCGGCTCCGGCTTCTACTGCGACAGTGAAACCGGCGCCGCCACCGCCACGGGCGTGGGCGAAGATCTGATGAAAGGCTGCACCAGCTACGAAATTGTTCGCCGCATGGCGCAGGGGATGTCTCCGCAGCAGGCGGCAGATTCCGTGGTGTTCGAGCTGGAAGACAAGCTGATGTCGCGCTTTGGCCGCGCGGGGGATCTCTCCGTGGTATGCATGAATAACAAAGGTGAATTTGGCGCCGCCACCAACATTAAAACGTTCTCCTTTGTGGTGGCGACGGCACGCCAGCCGCTGACCGTGTTTCGCGCCGAACGCCTGCGGGAAAAAACGCACTATCAGGCGGTGGATGATGAATGGATGCAGGCCTATGCCGCACGGATCCACGCACCGATTGAGGAGTAATGATGATGACGTATCAGCTGATCACCGCCCTTTCTGACGTAAAGCCACACGGCCACCTCATCGCCCGCAGCTCGTCTACGCTGTTACCGGACACGCCACTGATTGCGGAAATGCGCGGGCAAGATGCCGTTGCCGACACCCGTTTTGGCTGTGCGCCTTTTGCACGCATCACGCTGGTGCCGGATGCTCTCTGGCAGGATAGCCTTACCGAAGGATTGCTTACGGCACTCCGTCCGCTGCTGGCCACGCCCGTCAGCACCGACGTGGTCCTGGATGTCACCCACATTGACGACGTTGTACTGCAACAGGTCCTGCGTTTTCTTTTTAATCAGTCGCACAGGCTTAGCGATCTGCAGCTGAAGAAAGCGGACGATGTCACTTTGCGCGTTGAGCACGTTACCGCCCTCTGCCTGCCAGAACAGCAGGCGCGGCTGGACGTTATCTTCCGCCAGCAGCTCGCCATTAGCCGTGGAATGGTCGCCGCACGCCGTCTGGCCGATATCCCCTCCGACCGCTGCACGCCGCAGTTTATGGTGCAGGAGGCGCAGACGCTGTGCGCGGCCTTCCCTGCCCTGCGCTGTGAAGTGCTGGATGAAAAGCAGATCGTTGAGCAGGGTCTGGGGCTGCTTCACGCCGTTGGCAAAGGCGCCTCCTGCCCGCCACGACTGCTGGCTATTCACTATGACGGTATTTCTGACGGCCCGGTGCGCTGCTATGTAGGTAAAGGCATTACCTTCGATACCGGCGGCCTGTGGCTCAAGGACGGCGCGGGCATGTACACCATGAAATATGACATGTGCGGGGCAGCGAACGTGCTGGGGCTGATGCTGACCGTTGCAGAGCTGGCGCTCCCCGTGCGCCTCATGGGCGTGCTGGCGCTGGCAGAAAACGCCATCGGCCCGGACGCCATGCAGCCTGGCACGGTAGCCAGAGCCTGCAACGGCACCACGGTTGAAATCAACAATACCGATGCCGAAGGCCGACTGGTGCTGGCAGACGCTATCGCCTGGGCCAGCCAGCGCCATCCGCAGGCGCGCTACATTATCGATATGGCAACACTGACCGGTGCGGTGGTCAAAGCGCTGGGATATGAGCTGAGCGGGTTGATGACCCAGGACGAGCCACTGCGCCAGGCGCTGACGCAGGCAGGAAAACAGAGCGGAGATGAAGTGTGGTCCCTGCCACTGGATGCGCGGCTGAAAAAGCAGACCGACAGCGCCATCGCCGATCTGTGCAATACGCCGCCCAACAATGCGGCGATCAGTGCCTCGGCGGCGTGGCTGCTGCATCACTTCTGCCCGCCGACAATCCCGTGGGCGCATCTGGATATTAGCGGTACGGCGCTGTGGCGTGAGGGTGGCAGAAGCGTGGCCTCAGGGAGGCCGATTCCGCTGCTGGTTGAGCACCTGATGGGAGACCTCTAGCCGGGTAGCGGCTGCGCCTTACCCGGCCTACTCGATCCCGTAGGCCCGGTAAGCGCAGCGCTACCGGGCAAAAAACTCAAAGCTTCAGAATATCTTTCACAAACGGAATGGTGAGCTTGCGCTGGGCGGTAATGGAGGCGCGATCGAGCTGATCGAGCGTATCAAACAGCGTGCGCATTTCCCGATCCAGACGCTTGAGCAGGAAGCGCCCTACGTCTTCCGGCAGTTCAAATCCGCGCAGTCTGGCGCGCAGCTGAAGCGCCTGGAGTTTGTCTTCATCTGACAGCGGTTGCAGTTTGTAGATTTGCCCCCAGTCGAGTCGGGAGGCCAGATCCGGCAGCCCCAGATTCAGCTGGCGCGGCGGACGATCGCCGGTGATCAGCAGCCGGGTTTTGCCCGATTCCAGGATACGGTTATAGAGGTTAAAGATCGCCATTTCCCACGGCTCATCCCCCGCCACGCATTCGATATTATCGATGCAGACCAGGGAGAGATGTTCCATTCCCTCCAGCACGTCAGGCACAAACCAGGTACGTTTATCCAGCGGTACATAGCCTACCGCATCTCCCCGCGCTGAAAGCTCAGCACAGGCGGCATGCAACAGGTGACTGCGTCCCGCGCCTTCGCGTGACCAGATATAGATGTATCCGCTGTGATCCTGGCGCAGCACATTCTGCAGTGCAGCCAGTAAAGAGGGGTTATCACCCGGCCAGAAACTCGCGAAAGTTTCGTCGTCAGGGAGATAGAGTGGCAGAGAGAGCTGTGCCGGTCCGTTCAGAAGTACCTCAACCAGATCTTACATAAAATCGGAACGGAGTTTAGCACGGAACCTGCCAGGAGAGAACCGGGCGGATCGTCCACCCGGTTTTACGATCAGTGTGACGCTTTTTCGCTTTCGTCAGCGTCCAGCACCACCTCTTCAGGGCGGATCACGGAAATCAGCTTGAAAATCAGGCTCAGGCCCACACCAACGATGGTCGCCAGCGCCATGCCTTTCAGCTCGGCCGCGCCGATGTGTACCTTCGCGCCGCTCACGCCGATGATCAGGATAACGGAAGTCAGGATCAGGTTCTGCGCTTTGCTGTAGTCCACTTTGGACTCAATCAGCACGCGAATACCGGATGCGCCAATTACGCCGTACAGCAGCAGAGACACGCCGCCCATCACCGGAACCGGGATGATCTGGATCGCTGCCGCCAGTTTACCCACGCAGGAGAGCAGGATTGCGATGATTGCCGCACCGCCGATAACCCAGGTACTGTAAACGCGGGTGATCGCCATGACGCCGATGTTCTCACCGTAGGTGGTGTTTGGCGTGGAGCCAAAGAAACCGGAGATGATCGTCGAGAAGCCGTTTGCAAACATCGAACGGTGCAGACCCGGGTCGCGGATCAGGTCACGTTTGACGATGTTCGCCGTCACCACAAGGTGGCCAACGTGTTCAGCAATAACCACCAGCGCGGCAGGCAGAATAGTGAAGATAGCAAACCATTCAAAGCGTGGCGTATAGAAGGTTGGCAGGGCAAACCAGTGCGCCTGAGCAATTGGCGTGGTATCGACAACACCCATCACGAAGGAGAGTGCATAACCCGCCAGCACGCCGATCAGGATCGGGATAATCGCCATAAAACCGCGGAACAGCACGGAGCCAAATACCGTCACGCCCAGCGTCACCAGTGAGATGATGATGGTTTTGGAGTCCGGCGACTGCCCATCAGCAGGCAGCAGGCCAGCCATATTCGCCGCCACGCCTGCCAGTTCCAGACCGATGACGGCAACGATGGCCCCCATCGCCGCCGGTGGGAACATCACGTCCAGCCAGCCGGTACCGGCCTTCTTCACAATGAATGAGACCAGGCAGAACAGCACGCCGCACATGATAAAGCCGCCCAGCGCCACTTCATACCCCAGGGGCAGCAGCAGCAACACCGGCGAGATAAAGGCAAAGCTCGACCCCAGATACGCCGGGATTTTGCCTTTACAGATAAAGAGGTACAGCAGCGTCCCGATACCATTGAACAACAGCACGGTAGCCGGGTTAATGTGAAACAGGATTGGCACCAGCACGGTTGCGCCAAACATAGCGAACAGGTGCTGCAAACTAAGCGGGATAGTCTGTAAAAGCGGCGGTCTTTCACTCACCCCGATAGCACGGCGCGTCATAGTGTTTTCCTCTGAGATGGTTAGTTATGTGTGTTTTATTCAAAAAAAAGCCGACTTTCAAAGTCGGCTTATTTATCGTTATTCGATTATTTCGTACCAAAGATCTTATCGCCGGCATCGCCCAGCCCCGGGATGATGTACCCGTGCTCGTTGAGCCCCTGGTCGACAGACGCGGTGTACAGCTCCACATCCGGGTGTGCTTTTTCCAGCGCCGCGATCCCTTCCGGTGCCGCAACCAGCACCAGCACTTTGATGCTGCTGCAGCCTGCTTTCTTCAGCAGGTCGATGGTGGCAATCATTGAGCCGCCGGTCGCCAGCATCGGGTCAACCACCAGCGCCATACGCTCGTCGATGTTAGACACCAGCTTCTGGAAGTACGGAACCGGCTCCAGGGTTTCTTCATTACGGTAGATCCCCACCACGCTGATACGCGCGCTCGGTACGTGCTCCAGCACGCCTTCCATCATGCCAAGACCAGCACGCAGGATTGGCACCACGGTAATTTTCTTACCTTTGATCTGCTCAACCTGCACCGGGCCGTTCCAGCCTTCGATGGTCACTTTTTCCGTTTCGAGGTCAGAGGTCGCTTCGTAGGTCAGCAGGCTGCCGACTTCAGATGCCAGTTCGCGAAAACGCTTCGTGCTGATGTCATGCTCACGCATCAGGCCCAACTTGTGTTTAACGAGTGGGTGTTTCACTTCCACAATCTTCATTCTCTTTCTCCTCTGAGGTGGCGTCCGCAAAAAAATCGCGGGATTATACCGCTTTTTTCGGATTAGGCCATACCCATCTTGCTTGACGTATATCAAGCAAAGTGATTTAGAGACAAAAAAACCGGAGGCGAGACTCCGGCTTGGGTGCGGGGTTCTGCCCGGTGGCGCTGCGCTTACGCGGGCCTACGTGTAGTGTAGGTCGGGTAAGCGTAAGCGCCACCCGACAATTACAGGTTGTCGCCGTTGCTCGCAATCACCTGCTTATACCAGTCAAACGACTTTTTCTTGCTGCGGTTCAGCGTGCCGTTCCCTTCATTGTCTTTATCAACAAAGATAAACCCGTAGCGTTTCTTCATCTCGCCGGTGCCGGCAGAAACGAGATCGATACAGCCCCACGGGGTGTAGCCCATCAGATCCACGCCATCTTCCACCACCGCTTTTTTCATCTCGCGGATGTGCGCCGAGAGATAATCAATGCGGTACTGGTCGTTCACCGTGCCGTCGCTCTCCTGCACGTCAATCGCGCCGAAGCCGTTCTCAACGATGAACAGCGGCAGCTGGTAGTGATCCCAGAACCAGTTCAGAGAGTAGCGCAGGCCAACCGGGTCAATCTGCCAACCCCAGTCAGATTTCTGCACGTACGGGTTGGAGACCAGGCTCTTGCTTTCATCGTAATCCAGTTCCGGGTTATCCGCCGTCGCTTTGGTGGCGAAGGACATGTAATAGCTAAAGCCGATGTAATCCACGCAGCCCTGCTTCAGCGCCGCTTTGTCTTCTTCGGTAATGTCCAGCGTGAAACCACGACGCGCAAAGTAGTTAAGCAGATGCTGCGGATACTTGCCGCGCACGTGAACGTCGGTGAACCAGTAGCGACGATGCATCGCGTTCATCGCCATCATGATGTCGTCAGGCGCGCAGGTCAGCGGATAAATAGGGCACATGGCAATCATGCAGCCGATCTGCAGGGAAGGATTAATCTCGCGCCCGGCTTTTACCGCCAGCGCGCTGGCCACCAGCTCATAGTGCGCGGCCTGGAACATCACTGGCTCACGGTCTTCACCCGGCGCATACTTCAGCCCGGAGTTGGTAAACGGCGCAAAATCTTCGTGGAAGTTAGCCTGGTTGTTGATCTCGTTAAAGGTCATCCAGTACTTCACCTTATGCTGATAGCGCTGGAAGACCGCTTTTGCGAAGCGGACAAAGAAGTCGATCAGCTTACGGTTGCGCCAGCCGCCGTACTCGGTGACCAGATGATACGGCATCTCAAAATGCGACAGGGTGATAACCGGTTCGATGCCGTATTTGAGGCACTCATCGAACAGGTCATCGTAGAATTGAAGGCCCGCTTCGTTCGGCTCCAGCTCATCCCCTTTCGGGAAAATACGCGTCCAGGCAATGGAGGTACGGAAGCATTTGAACCCCATCTCCGCAAAGAGTTTGATGTCTTCTTTATAGCGATGGTAAAAATCGATGGCTTCGTGGTTCGGGTAATTTTTTCCTGGCAGCACGCCGTCGGTGATTTCACGCGGCACGCCGTGGGCGCCAGCGGTCATAACATCGGCGACGCTTACGCCTTTACCGCCCTCTTTCCAGCCACCTTCCAACTGGTGCGCGGCCACCGCGCCGCCCCACAGAAAACCTTCTTTAAATCCTGACATACTCTTTCCCTCATTCGATGTTGCTGATTGCTGACGGATACTGCTGTCTGAAGTGGTAAACCGCGCCGACAAGACCGGCCCGGTTGCCGTGGCTGACGACATCGGCGATATCCGCGATGCCAAACCACGCAAGATGGGTGCGAAGCAGATCCATAAACCCGGGCCGCTCCACGATACCGCCGCCAATGAAGATGGTCTGCGGGTCGAACACATTCGCCAGGTTGTAGAGCCCTGTCGCAATGCCGTTAAGAAAATCATCCACCAGGCGGCGGCATACGGTGTCGCCTGCGTCATAGCCATCAAAAATGGCCTCGCCGGTGACGCTCTCAAGCGTCAGACCGTGAAAGTCGGCATAGCGCTTGCGAAGCGTGCGTAACGTACAGTTTTCATTCATGGAGTGGCGGGCAACGCGTCTTGAGTCTGCCCTTTCCGTGAGCATGTAGCCGAACTCTCCGGCGCGAAAACGCGCCCCGTGAACCAGCCTGCCGTTGCAGAAAATTGCTCCGCCGATCCCGGTGCCGATGGTCAGTACCAGAAAGTTATCGATATCTTTCGCCTTACCCTGCCAGCGCTCCGCCAGCAGCACGCAGTTAGCGTCATTCTCGACGGTAACCGGTAAACCCGTTTTCGCCTCAAGCCAGCCTTTCATTGCGAACTGGTCGAAGCGGCGAATGGCCCCGCCCATCTCAATAAAACCGGTATGCGGATTAACATACCCCGGCGCGCTGATGGCGATCCCCTCAAGCCCGGGATGGGTCGTTACCCAGTTCAGCATCTGCGCAAGAATGGCGTCACCGTCGCTGTTCCTGATGGCGGCCTTATCCGTTTGCAGTAGCTCTCCCTGCGCTGTCGCAATGCCCATTTTTAACGCGGTGCCACCGATATCAAATGCGGCGATGTTCATGGCCTTCATTCCTCCTAAATGAAACTGAAACCGGTTTCATTTCATGATGTTCATTCCCTAAACCGCATGCAAGCAGATCGCCGAAACCGGTTTCATTTTCGTGAACGGAGTCAAGTTTGCGCGCCGCCGGGGGCGGAGCAGAAAAAAAGATCCTCGCGCCGAGAATAGGCTCGCAAACGTTTGCCTGGACTGTTAGAATTGCGCCGATTTTTCTTACTAGCTATGCAATCGCGTGGGGACTTGAGCCGTGACCAACAAAACTTCTCTCAGCTACAAAGATGCCGGTGTTGATATTGACGCAGGTAATGCGCTGGTTGACCGAATCAAAGGTGTGGTGAAAAAAACCCGCCGCCCGGAAGTGATGGGTGGTCTGGGTGGCTTCGGCGCACTGTGCGCGCTGCCGCAAAAATATCGTGAACCTGTTCTGGTCTCGGGTACTGACGGTGTAGGCACAAAACTGCGCCTGGCGATGGATTTTAAACGTCACGACACGATCGGTATCGATCTGGTCGCGATGTGTGTAAACGACCTGGTGGTACAAGGCGCTGAGCCGCTGTTCTTCCTCGACTACTACGCGACAGGCAAACTGGATGTGGATACCGCAGCCAGCGTGATCAACGGTATTGCCGAAGGCTGTCTGCAGTCTGGCTGCGCGCTGGTTGGCGGTGAAACCGCGGAAATGCCTGGCATGTATCACGGCGAAGATTATGACGTCGCAGGCTTCTGCGTGGGTGTGGTAGAAAAATCAGAAATTATCGACGGCAGTAAAGTGGCTGATGGTGATGTGCTGATTGCGCTGGCCTCCAGCGGCCCGCACTCTAACGGCTACTCGCTGGTGCGTAAAATCCTCGAAGTAAGCGGTTGCGACCCACAAACCACCGAACTTGAAGGTAAACCTCTGGCTGACCATCTGCTGGCACCGACCCGCATCTACGTGAAAAACGTGCTGGAGCTGATTGAGAACGTTGATGTTCACGCCATTGCCCACCTGACCGGTGGCGGCTTCTGGGAAAACATTCCGCGCGTACTGCCGGACAACACCCAGGCGGTAATCGACGAATCGTCCTGGCAGTGGCCAGCGGTCTTTAACTGGCTGCAAACCGCGGGCAACGTGAGTTCTCACGAAATGTACCGCACCTTTAACTGTGGCGTAGGTATGGTGATCGCCCTGCCAGCGAGCGAAGCGGATAAAGCCGTTAAGCTGCTGACGGACAAAGGTGAAAACGCGTGGAAAATCGGTATTATCAAAGCTTCCGATTCCGAACAGCGTGTGGTCATTGAATGAAAAACATCGTGGTGCTCATTTCCGGCAACGGAAGCAATTTGCAGGCCATCATTGACGCCTGCAAACAGAAGAAAATCAATGGCACCATTCGGGCAGTATTCAGCAACAAGGCCGACGCGTTCGGCCTTGAGCGCGCCCGGGAAGCAAACATTCCCGCGCACGCGCTGGAGGCCAGTCAGTTCGCCGGCCGTGAAGCGTTTGACCGCGAACTGGTTCAGGAGATTGATGCCTACGCGCCGGACGTTGTGGTGCTGGCGGGGTATATGCGTATCCTGAGCCCGGCGTTTGTCGGGCACTACGCCGGGCGTCTGCTGAATATCCACCCTTCGCTTCTGCCGAAATATCCCGGCCTGCACACCCATCGTCAGGTGCTGGAAAACGGCGATCAAGAGCACGGGACCTCGGTGCATTTCGTGACCGATGAGCTGGACGGCGGACCGGTGATCCTGCAGGCGAAAGTCCCGGTCTTTGACGGCGACACCGAAGACGACATCACCGAACGCGTGCAGAGCCAGGAACATGCCATTTATCCACTGGTGGTCAGCTGGTTTGTCGACGGGCGTCTGGCGATGCACGACGGGGCTGCCTGGCTGGATGGCGTGAAACTGCCCCCGCAGGGTTACGCGGCCGAAGAGTAGTCTGTTCTGTCGGGTGGCGCAGCAGCGCTTACCCGACCAACAAAGCGCATTACCCGATATTCCCTTCTCCAACCTTCTAAAATCTCCAACAAAAAAATAACTGTCATACTTTTCTGGCACTGTTGGACATATCGTGGAAATGCTCGCCATAATAAGGACGAGACGGATTTACCACGTCCTGTGATTGAACTGGAGTGTGAGCTGTAATGGGTCAGGAAAAGTTATATATCGAGAAAGAGCTAAGCTGGTTAGCATTCAACGAACGCGTACTCCAGGAAGCGGCGGACAAAAGCAACCCGCTTATTGAGCGCATGCGTTTTTTGGGCATTTATTCCAACAACCTTGATGAGTTCTACAAGGTTCGCTTTGCCGAGCTGAAACGGCGGATCATCATCAGCGAAGAGCAGGGCTTAAACTCTCACTCTCGCCATCTGTTAGGCAAAATTCAGTCCCGCGTGTTGAAAGCCGATCAGGAATTTGACGGCCTCTATAACGAGTTGCTGCTGGAGATGGCACGCAATCAAATCTTCCTGATTAACGAACGTCAGCTCTCCGTTAACCAACAAAACTGGCTGCGCCACTACTTTAAACAGTATCTGCGCCAGCACATCACCCCTATTCTGATCAACCGCGAAACCGATCTGGTGCAGTTCCTGAAAGATGACTACACCTACCTGGCGGTGGAAATTATTCGCGGTGAATCCATCCGTTACGCGCTGCTGGAGATCCCGTCCGACAAGGTGCCACGTTTTGTGAACCTGCCGCCGGAAACCCCGCGCAGACGCAAACCGATGATCCTGCTGGATAACATCCTGCGCTACTGTCTGGACGATATCTTCAAAGGCTTCTTCGATTACGACGCGTTAAACGCCTACTCGATGAAGATGACCCGTGACGCCGAATATGACCTGGTGCACGAGATGGAAGCCAGCCTGATGGAGCTGATGTCCTCCAGCCTCAAGCAGCGTCTGACGGCCGAACCGGTGCGCTTTGTCTATCAGCGTGATATGCCAGACGCGATGGTGGAAATGCTGCGCGACAAGCTGACTATCTCGCGCTATGACTCCATCGTGCCGGGCGGTCGTTACCATAACTTTAAAGACTTTATTGGCTTCCCGAACGTCGGCAAAGCCAATCTGGTGAATAAACCGCTGCCGCGCCTGCGTCATCTCTGGTTCGATAAGTTCCGTAACGGTTTCGATGCCATCCGCGAACGCGACGTCCTGCTCTACTATCCGTATCACACGTTTGAACACGTGCTGGAGCTGCTGCGTCAGGCCTCCTTTGACCCGAGCGTGCTGGCAATCAAAATCAATATTTACCGCGTGGCGAAAGACTCCCGCATCATCGACGCGATGATCCACGCCGCGCACAACGGCAAAAAAGTAACCGTGGTGGTTGAGCTGCAGGCACGTTTCGACGAAGAGGCCAATATCCACTGGGCGCGCCGTCTGACGGAAGCAGGTGTACACGTTATCTTCTCCGCCCCGGGGCTGAAAATTCACGCCAAGCTGTTCCTTATCTCCCGTAAAGAGGGTGACGACGTGGTGCGCTATGCCCACATCGGTACCGGGAACTTTAACGAGAAAACCGCACGAATTTATACCGACTACTCGCTGCTGACCGCCGACGCGCGCATCACCAACGAGGTGCGTCGGGTGTTCAACTTTATTGAGAACCCGTACCGCCCGGTGAGCTTCGATTATCTGCTGGTGTCACCGCAGAACTCGCGCCGCCTGCTGTACGATATGATCGACAAAGAAATTGCCAACGCCCAGAAAGGCTTGTCGTCCGGCATCACGCTGAAGCTCAACAATCTGGTCGACAAAGGTCTCGTGGACAGACTCTATGCGGCGTCCAGCTCCGGCGTTCCGGTTAACCTGCTGATCCGCGGCATGTGCTCCCTCATCCCGGAACTGGAAGGTATCAGCGATAATATTCGCGTCATCAGCATTGTCGACCGCTACCTGGAGCACGATCGGGTCTATATTTTCGATAATGCGGGAGATAAACAGGTCTATCTCTCTTCGGCAGACTGGATGACGCGCAATATTGATTATCGAATTGAAGTCGCAGCGCCGCTGCTGGATCCGCGCCTGAAACAGCGTATTCTCGACATTATCGAGATTCTGTTTAGCGACACGGTGAAAGCGCGCTATATCGACAAAGAACTCAGTAACCGCTATGTACCGCGCGGCAACCGCCGCAAAGTGCGGTCGCAACTGGCGATTTACGACTATATCAAATCACTCGAGCAACCCGATTAACCTATGCCGATAAATGATAAGACCCCACGACCACAGGAATTCGCCGCGGTCGACCTTGGTTCTAACAGTTTCCACATGGTCATCGCCCGTGAGGTGGATGGCGCGCTGCAGATCATCGGTCGTCTGAAGCAGCGCGTACACCTGGCAGATGGTCTTGATGAACGCAGCATGCTCAGCGAAGAGGCGATGGAGCGCGGCCTGAACTGCCTGTCGCTGTTTGCTGAACGCCTGCAGGGCTTCTCACCCTCCAGCGTCTGCATTGTGGGAACGCATACCCTGCGCCAGGCGCTGAATGCCCCTGAATTCCTCAAGCGTGCGGAAAAAGTGATCCCCTACCCCATTGAGATCATCTCCGGTAACGAAGAGGCGCGTCTGATTTTTATGGGCGTTGAGCACACGCAGCCGGAAAAAGGCCGCAAGCTGGTGATTGATATCGGCGGCGGCTCCACAGAGCTGGTCATTGGCGAAGACTTTGAACCGCGTCTGGTGGAAAGCCGCCGTATGGGCTGCGTCAGCTTTGCGCAGATGTATTTCCCGGGCGGCGCGATTTCGCGGGAAAACTTCCAGCGGGCGCGCATGGCCGCCGTTCAGAAGCTGGAAAATCTGGCCTGGCAGTACCGTATCCAGGGCTGGAACGTCGCGCTGGGGGCCTCGGGCACCATCAAAGCGGCCCATGAAGTGCTGCTGGCGATGGGTGAAAAAGACGGTTTTATCACCCCCGAACGCCTGACGTTGCTGACCGAAGAGGTGCTGAAACATAAAAGTTTCGACGCGTTAAGCCTGCCGGGTCTTTCGGATGAGCGTAAAGCGGTGTTTGTACCGGGGCTGGCTATCCTGTGCGGCGTATTCGATGCGCTGGCAATTAAAGAGCTGCGTCTCTCTGACGGCGCGCTGCGTGAAGGCGTGCTGTATGAGATGGAAGGCCGCTTCCGCCATCAGGATATTCGCAGCCGTACCGCGCAAAGCCTGGCAAACCAGTACAACATCGACCGCGAACAGGCGAAGCGGGTGCTGGAAACGACCGTTCAGATGTACGATCAGTGGCAGGAGCAGAATCCGAAGCTTGCCCATCCGCAGCTTGCCGCCCTGCTGAAATGGGCCGCGATGCTGCACGAAGTGGGCCTGAACATCAACCACAGCGGCATGCACCGTCATTCCGCCTACATTCTGCAAAACAGCGATTTGCCGGGCTTCAACCAGGAGCAGCAAACCATGATGGCGACGCTGGTGCGCTATCATCGCAAAGCCATTAAGCTCGACGATCTGCCGCGCTTCACGCTGTTCAAGAAAAAGCAGTTCCTGCCGATGATTCAGCTGCTGCGTCTGGGCGTGCTGCTGAATAACCAGCGTCAGGCCACAACCACGCCGCCCACGCTGAAACTCAAAACGGATGACCATCACTGGACGCTGAGCTTCCCGCACGACTGGTTTAGCCAGAATGCGCTGGTTCTGCTGGATCTGGAAAAAGAGCAGCAGTACTGGGAAGCGGTCACCGGCTGGCTGCTCAAAATCGAAGAAGAGAGCGCCGACGTCGCGGCGTAACGGCTCAGGCGTCCGTCAAGGACGCCTCTGCCTCCAGCAGTGACTCAAGTGCCTCCGGCCGACCTATCAGATAGCCCTGCACATAGTCGATACCGAGCGCGTGAACCGCGCTACGTATCTCTTCGGTCTCCACATATTCCGCAACCACCAGCATCTTTTTCATTCGCGCTAAATGGCAAATAGAGGCCACAATCTGGTAATCCAGGCTGTTGCTGACGATATTGCGAATAAAGCTGCCGTCAATCTTGAGGATGTCTGCGTCCACGCTTTTCAGCCGCGCATAGCTTGCATAGCCGGTACCAAAATCATCTATCGCAATGCGTACGCCCATTTTTTGTAGCTGCCGGAGGGTATGCATCGCCTGCTCCGCGCTGCCGAAGGTACTGCACTCGGTCACCTCGAAGATCAACTGCCACGCCTCCACGGCGTATTTATTCAGCAGACGGCTCACCTCCAGCGGGAACTGAACCCGACAAACGGTTGAGGGCGCAAGATTAATGGCAAAGCGCTGGCCGGGCAGCCTGTCACGGTGTTCGGCCAGGAAGCGCAGCGTGCGCTCCAGCACCCACAAATCGACCCGCGACGACAGGCCAAACTCCTGAGCGACGGGCAGGAACCGATCGGGGGTAAGCAATGCGCCGTCCGCATCCGGCATCCGCAGCAGCACTTCATGATAGCGATCGCCACGCAGGCCACGAACGGGCTGCGCCAGCAGGGTGAATTCGTTGTTGTCGAGCGCCTTTTGCAGGCGGCTCATCATCGCGATTTTATCCTTCAGGCTGCGCTGCAGATGGACAGCACCACGCTGCTGAAGGTTTTCCGGGTGGTTGGTTGAGAGCGACAGATCGGCAATAACCCCTAACTCCCCCAGCACCAGATAGAGATGGTTCACGGGTGAGCGCACATAGCAGTAACTCAAGCCCACCTGCGGCTGTAGCGGCATGCCATCCCAGATAAAACGGAACTGTTTGATATGCTCATCCAGGGTCTCGATTCGCTGCTGGTGCGATTCCGCGTTGAGTCGCACCGCCAGATCATACCCGGTAAGGTGATACACCCGCTCATTGGGCTGGAGTGTGCCATTAACCCACTGTGCCAGCTGCTGTTTGTATAAAATTCGCAGCAATACGCCATAATTTCGGCCCAGCACTTCCAGTTCAGGAATACGCAGTAAACAGAGCGCCGACCACGGGTTCCGGGCCAGATCGCGTAACAACGCCCGCAGGTTAGGCATATGGACAACCGGGTCGAGGAGCGCCAGCCTGCGGGAGCGCTTATTCACGGCACGCTGGCGGGTCGACAGCATCGACATGTAGACCACCACAAACGAGAAGACCAGGTAGCTGGAAGAGGTGATCGCCAGTTGAATGTCGTAGCCCTGATTCACAGGGATATAACGGTAAAAATAGTGAATAGAGACCAGCAGGACCGGCGTCCAGATGAGGGATGTCAGCCTGTAACCAAAGCGCATCGCGCCCCAGAGCATCACCGGCATCAGGAGCGACAGCGTGTAGTTAGTGGTGAAGATAGAGCTGTTCTCATTCATTGGTATCAGCAGCAACAGCAGCAACCCGCCCAGTATGATCAACCAGACCAGAAACTCGATGAACGTCACCTTTTTATCGATCTGTGCGCGACTCTGAGAAATCAATGCCCTGAAGTAACGCGGATGGCGAATCAGCCGGATTATCAGGTAACTCAGCGGTACGCCCGTTAAGCCGCTGACCAGCAGCGCCTGATAGTTGATCAGCGTGTGAATATTAAGCGGGTTCAGCCCCGCCAGGCTCTGGCGACTCTCATACACGCCCAGATAAACCGCAAACTGAAACAGCACCAGAAACAGCGTTGCCGGACATAACACCTGCCAGAAAATGCGCTGCGCCATCAGCCGTATATCGCCGTAAGCCGTCATATTGCGTCTGGGGGCAAAGACGCGATAACCGCCCCAACTCAGCACTAAGGGAATAATAAAATGGAAGATCCCGGCAACGGTTTCAAACAGCCCAACTTGCGGGTAATAGCGAATAAACAGCGACAGCACTATTCCGGGAATAGCCCCAACGCCGAAAAACAGCATTAAGGTGAGCAGGAAAAAGAGCGGCAGATAATAGAGTGCCACAATGCCGTCGCCCAGTTGCGTCAGGGTATTGGCCGCGCTCAGCACGGGCAGCAAGGTAATGACTCCAACTTACTGATAGTGTTTTATGTTCAGATAATGCCCGATGACTTTGTCATGCAGCTCCACCGATTTTGAGAA
>NZ_LOMM01000017.1:23951-73514 GCF_001605945.1 Enterobacter sp. SENG-6 | reverse complement strand
GAGATAAGTGCTGAAAGCATCTAAGCACGAAACTTGCCCCGAGATGAGTTCTCCCTGAGACTTTAAGTCTCCTGAAGGAACGTTAAAGACGATGACGTTGATAGGTCGGGTGTGTAAGCGCAGCGATGCGTTGAGCTAACCGATACTAATGAACCGTGAGGCTTAACCTTACAACGCCGAAGATGTTTTGGCGAAGAGACAGATTTTCAGCTTTGATTCAGAGTCCGAAGGATTTTGCGCTGAGACAAGGCGGCAAGCGAAGGAAAGGAAGGAGCATACTGAGGTATGTGACTGACTTTACGAGAGCAGCCAACGCAGTATCAGCCCAAAAGACACAGGACAGAGCACAGGAATTTGCCTGGCGGCTGTAGCGCGGTGGTCCCACCTGACCCCATGCCGAACTCAGAAGTGAAACGCCGTAGCGCCGATGGTAGTGTGGGGTCTCCCCATGTGAGAGTAGGGAACTGCCAGGCATCAAATAAGAAGAACCCCGTACCGTAAGGTGCGGGGTTTTTTGCTTTTGTTTTTCTCCCTCACCCTGCGGGAGAGAGCATCAGACCGCACACCACCCCACAATAAACTCAGCAACCCCATCCTCATCATTTAAATCCAGCACCGGAACCTCAACATCGAGAGCGACATCGCTGGCCACCGCAATGACATACTCATCCAGCGTTAACTCGCTAACATCATGCCCGGCATCGCTTCTGAACAGCAGGATCTTTGCAACGGCCTCATGCTTAAATCCCTCAACCAGCACCAGATCAAGCGTAGAGTGATCCATCCGACTGACCAGATACGCGAGATCCAGCGGTGCTTCATCGGGCGTTTCCGTCATCAATGCCCACCGCTCACGACTTGCCACCATGGTTTGCGCGGCACCTGCCTTACGCAGTTCATAGCTGTCTTTACCCGGTTTATCGACGTCCATATTGTGGTGGGTATGCTTAATCAGCCCTGGGCGGATGCCTCTGGCACAAAGTGCGGGTATCAGCTTTTTGAGCAGCGTTGTTTTCCCGGTACCACTCCAGGCGGCGATAGCTAAAACAGGCGTCATTTTTTCTCCTGCATGGTCTGTAAATCTTCCGTCGTATTCACGTTCACAAATGCAGACTTCCAGTCGCTAAAATCAACGGAATGGCCGCCTGACTGACGCATAAACACCATGACTCTTCGCTCTCCCGCCGTCAGGTAATCCTGCAGCGCTGGAACTAATGATCTATGAATCAGCGTAATAGCAGGATGGTCGCGCTCACCGTCATGCACCCAGACAACCGGTGCACCATCACGAAATTGCACGAGACGCTCCACAAGGCAGGAGGGAATAAACGGCGTATCACACGGGCAGAAAATAAACCACTCTGCCTCAGACTGCTGCATGACCGAGAGCATGCCGGCCAACGGTCCTGGGTAATCCCCAAGAGTATCCTGATAAACGGGGTATCCGCTGCGCTGATAAATATCGATATGGCGATTGGCACTGATGGCCATTGCCGCAACCTGATCTGCAAGCGTGTCAGCAACATGCTGCCAAAGTGGCTTACCGTTAAGCTGCTGAAGCCCCTTATCTTTTCCCGCCATGCGCGTTGCCCTGCCACCCGCCAGAACCACTCCGATGATTTCCTGACCCGGATTCACGAATATCGCCTCTTTTATTGTGGGATTGACCCTGCTAACGTGTCACTCTAAATGAAAGGAGCACCACCATGAAATGTAAACGTCTGAATGAAGTCATTGAACTCCTCCAGCCAGCCTGGCAAAAAGAGCCAGAGCTGAATCTGATGCAATTTTTACAGAAACTGGCGAAAGAGTCAGGTTTTGAAGGTGAACTGACAGACCTTTCTGACGACATCCTGATCTATCACCTCAAAATGCGTGACTCTGCCAAAGATGCTGTTATTCCTGGTATTCAGAAAGATTATGAGGAAGATTTTAAAACCGCATTGCTGCGCGCCCGAGGCGTAATTAAAGAGTAAAAGCTTGTAAGCGGCGGCACCGAAATCGCCACAAGATGATATCCTGAATCATTCGTATAATTTCCGGATGATCGGATGAACGACCAGGCTTTTACTTTCCAGACATTACACCCGGATACCATTATGGATGCGCTGTTTGAGCAGGGTATTCGGGTGGATTCCGGGCTCACCCCGCTAAATAGCTACGAAAACCGCGTCTATCAATTCCAGGACGAGGATCGCCAGCGCTTCGTTGTTAAGTTCTATCGCCCCAAGCGCTGGTTCGCTGAACAAATTCAGGAAGAGCATCAGTTTGCTCACGATCTACTGAATGATGAAGTTCCTGTTGCCGCACCGATAAAATTCAATAACCAAACGCTGCTTACGCACGAAGGGTTCTATTACGCTGTATTTCCCAGTCTGGGTGGCCGCCAGTTTGAAGCGGATAATATCGACCAAATGGAGTGGGTCGCCCGCTATCTGGGGCGTATCCACCAGACCGGACTCAAAACGTCGTTTATTGCCCGCCCGACTATCGGTATTCAGGAATACCTTATTGAGCCCCGCCAGGTCTTCGAAACCTCAGCGCTTATTCCCTCTGCGTTAAAGGACGCGTTTCTCAGCGCGACGGATAAACTTATTGGGGCGGTAAAAGCCTGCTGGCGCGATGATATTTCTGTCCTGCGTTTGCATGGTGATTGTCATGCCGGGAATATTCTCTGGCGTGATGGCCCTCTGTTTGTTGACCTCGATGATGCGCGGATGGGGCCAGCGGTGCAGGATTTGTGGATGTTGCTCAACGGCGACAAAGCCGAGCAACGTATGCAGCTTGAAACGATTATTGAAGCCTATGAAGAGTTTAGCCCTTTTAATTCAGACGAAATTGCCCTGATAGAACCTTTACGTGCGATGCGTTTTGTTTATTATCTCGCATGGTTAATCAGGCGTTGGGATGATCCCGCATTTCCTCGTAATTTCCCGTGGCTTACCGGAGAGGATTACTGGCGCAGCCAGATATCCACATTTACTGAGCAGGTTAAGGTTCTTCAGGAACCCCCACTGCAACTAACGCCGATGTATTAATTGGACACACCCAGGAGAGAGTTAATCATGAAAAAAATTTGGCTGGCGCTGGCAGGTATGATTCTGGCATTTAGCGCTTCTGCTGCACAGTTTACCGACGGCAAACAGTACATCACGCTGGACAAGCCCGTCGCTGGCGAGCCACAGGTTCTCGAGTTCTTCTCGTTCTATTGCCCACACTGCTATGAGTTTGAGCAGGTGCTGCATGTTGCTGACAACGTGAAGAAAAAGCTGCCGGAAGGCACCAAAATGACTAAATACCACGTTGAGTTCCTGGGCCCATTGGGTAAAGACCTGACTCAGGCGTGGGCGGTTGCGATTGCGCTGGGTGTGGAAGATAAGATCACCTCCCCTATGTTTGAAGCGGTGCAGAAAACCCAGACCGTCCAGACCGCAGCAGATATTCGTAAAGTGTTCGTTGACGCAGGCGTGAAAGGTGAAGACTACGACGCCGCGTGGAACAGCTTTGTCGTGAAATCTCTGGTTGCTCAACAGGAAAAAGCCGCAGCCGATCTGCAGCTCCAGGGCGTTCCGGCGATGTATGTTAACGGCAAATATCAGCTGAACATGCAGGGCATGGACACCAGCAGCATGGATATCTTCGTACAGCAGTACGCAGACACCGTGAAATACCTGGTCGAGAAGAAGTAAACCCAATGATATAAAAACGCCGGTCAATGACCGGCGTTTTTGTTTGAAGCTTTGATGTTCTCTATCTGCTCATCTTTCTCTTTCCAGAGCGTATTAAGCCAAAGCTGGAAACGACGTTTGAAGTTCTTATCGTTAACGTAATCCCCATGCAGTTCGGTATCAATTTGCACCAGATCGACACGAACCACGATACGCGTCAGCTTGCCGCTGAGCATATCGAAGAAAGGCGTCTTATCGTTTTCCGGATAGCAGAGCGTCACGTTCAGTAATTTATCGAACTGTGCCCCCAGCACGTTAAGCGCCATGGCAATACCCGCCGCCTTGGGTGGCAGCAGGTTCTGATAAGGAGAGCGAGTCTGAAGACGCTTCTCTTCGGTAAACCGCGAGCCTTCGACAAAATTCACAATCGTTGTCGGATGTGCGCGAAACTTCTCGCAGGAACGACGCGTCGTTTCCACATCCTTACCACGCCGCTCCGGGTGGCGAATCAAATAGCTGCGCGAATAGCGTTTCATAAACGGCATATCCAGCGCCCAGCAGGCCAGGCCGATAAACGGTACCCAGGCCAGCTGTTGCTTCAGGAAGTATTTGTTCATCGGGATATGCTTACGGAACAGCACACATAACACCACGATGTCGGCCCAGCTGTGGTGATTACAGATCAGCAGATACCAGTTCTTTTTGTTGAGTCTTTCCAGACCCTCAACGTCCCACTTCAGGTGAGGATTCAGGCGCAGCAGGATGGCCAACCCTTCGCACCAGCAGTACATCATGAAATTACAAAACGCCGACACGGCTCGCCAAACCGTAGGCAAAGGTAACAGCAGTTTAATTATCCCGGCGATGATGATCGGTACAGAACAGGCGATCGTTACCAGAATAGTTAAAATGATGCTTAACAGTAATGTTATTGCAGCGAGCAATCTCGACATGATGAGCTTTTTCAAATGGTTAGCTGTAAGTTAGCGACCGACTATCCGGTGCAGGGCGCTGATTTTATCAGAAATCAGACAAAATAATGGGGCTTTCATACGGAGAGTTGACAGGCAGCATCTCGCTGCAGAAGATTTCACTACTATTACGCAGCAAACCGGGCATATATCCACATATGCTATATTCTCATTAGCTAGCAATATAAATCACCATACTCACATAACTAATTGATAAATAAATGATAATTATGTAGCCTCACGCTTTTTTTGCGTTTGTTAGTCATATGAAGTGAAAGTATTCACAAACTTATCCACAGTTTAAATTTTGCGAGCGATCCTCACGATCGTAAAATCTTTTCCTGTATCAGGCGCTAATAACTGATGTTTTCATCCTTCTGTGGCATCCTTTAGTCATAAATTGATTAAAGGCACGGACATTATGGTTCAGATCCCAGAAAACCCTCTTATTCTCGTCGACGGCTCTTCTTACCTGTATCGGGCGTATCATGCGTTTCCTCCTCTGACCAATAGCGCAGGGGAACCCACCGGCGCGATGTACGGTGTACTTAACATGCTGCGTAGCCTGATCCTTCAGTATCAGCCAACCCATGCGGCAGTCGTTTTTGACGCGAAAGGCAAAACTTTCCGCGACGAGTTGTTTGAGCATTACAAATCTCACCGTCCGCCAATGCCTGACGATCTGCGTGCGCAGATTGAGCCGCTGCACGCGATGGTGAAAGCGATGGGGCTGCCACTGCTGGCGGTTTCTGGTGTTGAAGCGGATGACGTGATTGGCACCCTGGCGCGTGAAGCCGAAAAAATGGGCCGTCCGGTTCTCATCAGTACTGGTGATAAAGATATGGCGCAGCTGGTGACGCCAGGGATCACCCTGATTAACACCATGACCAACACCATCCTCGGCCCTGAAGAGGTGGTCGCAAAATATGGCGTGCCGCCAGAGTTGATTATCGATTTCCTCGCGTTGATGGGCGACTCATCGGATAACATCCCAGGCGTGCCAGGCGTTGGCGAAAAAACGGCACAGGCACTCCTTCAGGGACTGGGCGGGCTGGATACGCTGTATGCGGAGTCTGACAAAATCGCCGGGCTCTCCTTCCGTGGCGCAAAAACCATGGCCGGGAAGCTGGAAGAGAATAAAGAGGTGGCTTATCTCTCCTATAAGCTGGCGACGATTAAAACCGATGTTGAGCTGGATCTGGGATGTGAGCAGCTTGAGGTACAGCAACCGTCAGCGGATGACCTGCTGAGTCTGTTTAAGAAATACGAATTTAAGCGCTGGACCACCGACGTGGAAGCCGGTAAATGGCTGCAGGCAAAAGGCGCCAAACCGGCTGCGAAGCCAAAAGAGACGATTGTCATTGATGCCGACGATCAGGCTGAAGAAGAAGCCGCAGCGCTCTCTTTTGAGCACTACGAAACCATTCTTGAAGAGTCACAGCTGGTTGCCTGGATCGAGAAACTGAAAAAAGCACCGGTGTTTGCTTTCGACACGGAAACCGACAGTCTGGATAACATTACCGCCAATATGGTGGGCCTGTCCTTTGCGACAGAGCCGGGTATCGCTGCCTATGTTCCTGTCGCGCACGATTACCTGGACGCACCGGAGCAACTCTCTCGCGAACGCGTGCTGGAACTGCTGAAGCCGATTCTGGAAGACGACAACGCGTTGAAGGTGGGGCAAAACCTCAAATACGACCGCGGTATTCTGCAAAACTACGGTATTGAGCTGCGCGGTATCGCGTTTGATACCATGCTGGAATCCTACATTCTGGACAGCGTAGCAGGCCGTCATGATATGGACTCCCTGTCTGACCGCTGGTTAAAGCACAAAACCATCACGTTTGAAGAGATTGCCGGCAAGGGCAAAAATCAGCTCACCTTCAACCAGATTGCGCTGGAAGAGGCGGGACGCTATGCGGCAGAAGATGCCGACGTCACGCTGCAGCTGCACCTGAAAATGTGGCCAAAACTGCAGAAGCACGAAGGGCCGCTGAATGTGTTTCAGAACATTGAGATGCCGCTGGTACCTGTCCTTTCACGCATCGAGCGCAACGGCGTAAAAATCGATCCGACGGTTCTGCATAACCATTCGGGCGAACTCGCCCAGCGTCTGACCGAACTGGAGCAAAAGGCGCATGAGCTTGCCGGTGAGCCGTTTAACCTCTCATCGCCAAAACAGCTGCAAACCATCCTGTTTGAAAAGCAGGGGATCAAACCGCTGAAGAAAACCCCTGGCGGCGCACCGTCCACCTCTGAAGAGGTGCTGGAGGAGCTGGCGCTGGATTATCCACTGCCCAAAGTCATTCTGGAGTACCGTGGTCTGGCAAAGCTGAAATCGACTTACACCGATAAGCTGCCGTTGATGATCAACCCGAAAACGGGTCGTGTGCATACTTCATACCATCAGGCTGTGGCGGCCACCGGACGTCTCTCCTCGACCGATCCGAACCTGCAGAACATTCCGGTACGAAATGAAGAAGGGCGTCGCATTCGTCAGGCGTTTATTGCACCTGATGACTATCTGATTGTTTCTGCTGACTACTCGCAAATCGAGCTGCGCATTATGGCGCACCTCTCGCGTGATAAGGGCCTGTTGACGGCCTTTGCCGAAGGGAAGGACATCCACCGGGCAACCGCTGCGGAAGTCTTTGGTCTGCCGCTGGACAGCGTGACAAACGAGCAACGCCGCAGCGCGAAAGCAATCAACTTCGGCCTGATATACGGCATGAGCGCCTTCGGTCTTTCACGCCAGCTCAATATTCCGCGTAAAGAGTCGCAGAAGTATATGGATCTCTACTTCGAGCGATATCCGGGCGTACTGGAATATATGGAACGCACCCGCGCGCAGGCGAAGGAAAAAGGCTACGTTGAAACCCTGGACGGTCGTCGTCTCTACTTACCCGACATTAAATCCAGCAACGCGGCGCGGCGCGCCGGGGCAGAACGTGCTGCAATCAACGCCCCGATGCAGGGAACCGCAGCTGACATCATCAAGCGCGCGATGATCGCCGTGGATGCCTGGCTGGAAAAAGAGAAACC
The DNA here is from genome assembly GCF_001605945.1 of Enterobacter sp. SENG-6. Taxonomy (NCBI): domain Bacteria; kingdom Pseudomonadati; phylum Pseudomonadota; class Gammaproteobacteria; order Enterobacterales; family Enterobacteriaceae; genus Enterobacter; species Enterobacter sp. SENG-6. Next base: position 65,833 of record NZ_LOMM01000017.1, on the reverse strand, counting down.
GCGCGTGAAAATGATCATGCAGGTACACGATGAACTGGTGTTCGAAGTGCACAAAGACGATCTCGATAGCGTGTCGAAGACGATCCACGAACTGATGGAAAACAGCATGAAACTCGATGTGCCGTTGCTGGTGGAAGTGGGAAGTGGTGAAAACTGGGATCAGGCTCACTAATGGTTCGGCGAATAACGCGCTTTTTATGTAAGTTAGCAACATAACGACGTGCGTTTTGTGACGATCATTAGAATTCCCTATGTAAAGAATGAAAAAAAACTACAAAAAGTGCTTTTTCTGCAGCAAAAAAAGGGGTAGAGTTAGCGGCGTAGGGTACAGAGGTAAGATGTTCTATCTTTCAGACCTTTTACTTCACGTAATCGGATTTGGCTGAATATTTTAGCCGCCCCAGTCAGTAATGACTGGGGCGTTTTTTATTGCGGCAAAGAAAATTTCGGACAAAAAAAAAGCGCGGCCATGGCCGCGCCCGGTATTACTCTTCTTCCGCTTCTGTTGCGGGCTCCAGCTCACTGAACCAGCTGTCGAGCTTCTGACGCAGCTTATCCACACCCTGCTTTTTCAGCGAGGAGAACGCTTCAACCTGCACATCTCCGTTGAATGCCAGTACCGCTTCACGAACCATATTCACCTGCGCTTTACGCGCGCCGCTCGCCAGTTTATCCGCTTTTGTCAGCAGCACCAGAACGGCAATATCGCTTGCCACAGCCCAGTCGATCATCTGCTGATCAAGGTCTTTCAGCGGGTGGCGAATATCCATCAGCACCACCAGGCCTTTCAGGCACATGCGCTTTTCCAGGTATTCACCCAGCGCGCGCTGCCACTTGATCTTCATCTCTTCCGGTACCTGCGCGTAACCGTACCCCGGTAAATCGACCAGGCGTTTTCCTTCGGCCACTTCAAACAGGTTAATCAGCTGGGTACGGCCAGGTGTTTTTGAGGTACGCGCCAGGTTCTTCTGATTGGTCAGCGTATTCAGTGCGCTGGATTTCCCCGCATTCGAGCGGCCAGCAAAGGCCACTTCGATGCCGGTATCAGAGGGCAGGTGGCGAATATCGGGCGCACTGGTGACAAAATGCGTCTGTTGGTAGTTCCAGGTAGTCACGTGGTCGTCTCCAAAAATCGTAATCTGCGGGGGATTATACCTGAATGCAGGCAAAAGGCTTTTTTGATTGCACCTGGTCTGTAGGCTTAAGCCCTGGCCGATGTGAGACATCGGCTATAGATGTTATGAGAAATTTCAGAGAAATCGCAGGTGTAAAAAAATACAAACTGTTTTAAATCATAAGATTAATATTGAGTGATTATCTGAAAATCCGTTTTTGTACCCTTTCGTTGCTTGTTAGTTTAAATGAACAAGGTAAAGTGTGCGTCAAGGCGGGGATGCCAACAGGATAATGACTTAGGGATAAGGGTCAGGAGCGCCAGGAGGCGAAGACGCAGGATTGTCAGGATGACCAGCGCCTGGAGGCGTTTTAACAGGAAAAGGAACCGTATCACGGACGGTATCAGCCAACGGATAAACAGGGTTTGTTGTAGGCAAACACGGAATGTCTGACCCGTTAAGGGTTATGAGTCAGGAAAAAAGGCGACAGATTGCTCTGTCGCCTTTTTTCTTTGCTTGCTTTCTGCTAGATTTCGCCGCAATTCTATACTGAAGAAAACGACTTAAAGATAAAACATCATGAAAAAACCGACCTCCGCAGCGGGCGCGAAACGCCCTGCCAAAGCACGCCGCAAAACGCGCGAAGAACTGAACCAGGAAGCGCGCGATCGCAAACGCGAAAAAAAACATCGCGGTCATGCTGCGGGTAGCCGTGCAAACGGTGGCGGTGCATCTGGCGCTTCTGCTAAAAATAAGCCGCAGAAAGATCCACGTATCGGCAGTAAAACTCCCATTCCACTGGGCGTGACAGACACCCCGGTCACTAAGCAGCACAAACCAAAGAGCGAGAAACCTATGCTTTCACCGCAGGCTGAGCTGGATTTGCTGGAGAACGATGAGCGCCTGGACGCGCTGCTGGAACGTCTTGAAGAGGGTGAAACCCTGACCGCTGAAGAGCAGTCCTGGGTGGATGCCAAACTGGATCGCATCGACGAACTGATGCAGAAGTTGGGCCTGTCATACGACGATGACGAAGATGAAGAAGATGAAAAGCAGGAAGATATGATGCGTCTTCTGAAGGGTGGAAACTAACATTTGCACCCGGCAGGAACGATAGTCCTGCTTATAACCCTTCCGGTTATATGTTATCTGGTGTGGTTATTCGTTAAACTACGGCGGTTGTCGCGGCGACAGAAGTGGCTGCGCACCCGAATGATGGTCCGCAATGGGGCCAGAACGGGCCGCCGTATACGAACGCGACACCAACGGAAGGAGTGAGCATGTCTGTACCATCTATCGACTGGGATTTGGCCCTGATCCAGAAATATAACTATTCCGGGCCGCGTTACACCTCATACCCCACCGCGCTGGAGTTCTCCGATGCCTTCGGCGAGGGTGATTTTCAGCAGGCCGTCGCGCGCTATCCAGAACGCCCGCTGTCGCTCTACGTCCATATTCCGTTCTGCCATAAGCTCTGCTACTTCTGCGGCTGCAATAAAATTGTCACCCGTCAGCAGCATAAAGCCGATCAGTATCTGGATGCGCTGGAGCAGGAAATTTTGCACCGCGCGCCGTTGTTTACTGGCCGTCACGTCAGCCAGCTTCACTGGGGCGGCGGTACGCCAACCTATCTGAATAAAGCGCAGATCAGCCGTTTGATGGCGCTTCTTCGCGGCAATTTCCATTTTAATGACGACGCCGAAATCTCGATCGAGGTCGATCCGCGTGAAATTGAGCTGGATGTGCTGGATCATTTACGTGCCGAAGGCTTCAATCGCCTGAGTATGGGTGTTCAGGACTTCAATAAAGAGGTCCAGCGTCTGGTGAACCGTGAACAGGACGAAGAATTTATCTTTGCCTTACTCAACCATGCGCGTGAAATTGGTTTCACCTCAACCAATATCGATCTGATTTACGGCCTGCCAAAGCAGACGCCGGAGAGCTTTGCTTTTACGCTGAAACGCGTGGCTGAACTTAACCCGGACCGCCTGAGCGTGTTCAACTATGCGCATCTGCCGACGCTCTTTGCCGCGCAGCGCAAAATCAAAGATGCCGATCTGCCTTCTGCTCAACAGAAACTGGATATTCTCCAGGAAACCATTACCTCGCTGACCGAGACCGGCTATCAGTTTATCGGTATGGATCACTTTGCCCGTCCGGATGACGAGCTGGCTGTTGCTCAGCGCGAAGGGGTACTGCACCGTAATTTCCAGGGCTATACCACCCAGGGCGATACCGATTTGCTGGGGATGGGCGTTTCCGCCATCAGCATGATTGGCGATTGCTACGCGCAAAACCAGAAAGAGTTGAAGCTCTACTATCAGCAGGTGGATGAAAAGGGCAACGCGCTGTGGCGCGGCATCGCGTTAACACGTGACGACTGCATTCGTCGTGATGTGATTAAGGCGCTTATCTGCAACTTCCGTCTCGATTTCAGCGACGTTGAGTCGCAGTGGGATCTGCACTTCAGCGATTATTTTGCAGAAGACCTGAAGCTGCTGGCACCGCTGGCGAAGGACGGGCTGGTGGATGTGTCGGAGAATGCGATTGAGGTCACGCCGAAAGGGCGTTTATTGATTCGTAATATCTGCATGTGCTTTGACGCTTACCTTCGGCAGAAAGCGCGTATGCAGCAGTTCTCGCGGGTGATTTAAGCCGCAAAAGCATGAAACGTAGGCCGGGTAAGGCGAAGCCGCCACCCGGCTTTTACATTTTTACCCGCTAGCTAAACAGACCAACCAGCGCCGCACACAATACTGCAGCAACTGCGGTTTGCGGCGTATGGCTTTCTGCGGCTCCGCTAGAGAGCATATGTACTAATGTTTCCAGCATGATGTTCACCCCCAATTTCCGGGCACGATCATACAAAACTCATCGACACAGTAAAGCGCAAAATAACGGCAATTTGCGCTCAATTAGTAATCTTTACACAGCGGTGAAGATTACTCCATTCCCAGCTCTTTAAGCTTACGCGTCAGGGTATTACGTCCCCATCCCAGCAGGCGGGCTGCTTCCTGTTTATGGCCCTGCGTATGACGAAGCGCGGTGGTTAACAGCGTGCGTTCCATCTCAGGCTGCGCCTCAGAGAGCAAATTTTGATGACCGGAACGCAGCGCGCGATCGGCCCACTGCGCCAGCAGCGTCGCCCAGCTGTCCGGCAGCGCATGACCCGTACTGCTTTCAGGGGCAGTTGCTTCAAACAGCTCGGCCGGCAGATCCTGAATCAAGACCTCCTGTCCGGCGGCCATGACGGTGAGCCAGCGACAGGTATTTTCCAGCTGACGCACGTTACCCGGCCAGGCCAGGCGGGTGAGGGCGGCATCGGTTTCCGGGTGAAGCTGTTTGGCTTCTACGCCCAGTTCACGCGCGGCGACCTGCAGGAAGTGACGCGCCAGGCGAGGGATATCTTCGCGACGTTCACGTAGCGGCGGTAGATGGACGCGGATGACGTTCAGGCGATGGAATAAATCCTCACGGAATTTTCCCTCCTGCACGCGTTGCTCCAGGTTCTGGTGTGTCGCGGCAATAATGCGTACATCCACTTTCACCGGCGCATACCCGCCCACGCGATAAAACTGTCCGTCGGCCAGCACGCGCAGAAGACGGGTCTGAACATCCAGCGGCATATCGCCAATTTCATCCAGGAATAATGTCCCCCCGTCAGCCTGTTCGAAGCGGCCCTGACGAATGGTATTCGCTCCGGTAAAGGCGCCTTTTTCGTGGCCGAACAGTTCGGATTCAATCAAATCTTTCGGGATAGCCGCCATATTCAGGGCGATAAACGGCGCTTTTGCCCGCGGGCTATGGCGATGTAAGGCGTGCGCGACCAGCTCTTTACCGGTGCCCGATTCGCCATTAATCAATACGCTGATGGACGAACGCGACAGACGGCCAATAATGCGAAACACATCCTGCATCGCCGGTGCTTCGCCAATGATGTCCGTGGTAGGGCCGAAATCGGGCGCATTACGGGGCTGTTGCTGCTCCTGGTAATGGCTAATGGCGCGCTCAACCAGCGCGACCGCTTCGTCGATATCAAATGGCTTGGGCAGGTAGTCGAATGCCCCTTGCTGATAGGCGCTAACGGCGGCATCCAGATCGGAGTGTGCCGTCATTATGATGACCGGAAGCATAGGGTGGCGTTGTTTGATCTGCTTTAAAAGCGCCAGCCCGTCCATACCCGGCATACGAATATCCGACAGCAGAACATCCGGCGTTTTGGTGGTGAGTGCGTCGAGCACTTCGCTGCCGCTCTCAAACGTCGTGCAGCTTAATCCCGCCCCTGTGAGCGCGCGTTCAAGCACCCAACGGATGGAGCTATCGTCATCGACTACCCAGACTATCCCTCGTTGCATAAACGTCACCTTTATTTTTTAATCGGCAGGAAAACCGAAAACTCGGTATGTCCCGGCCAACTGGTAAATTCAATTTTTCCAGAGTGTTGATCGATCAAACTGCGGGCAATGGATAATCCCAGCCCGGTACCGCCTTCGCGACCGCTGACCATCGGGTAGAACAGGGTGTCCTGCAGATGAGATGGGATCCCCGGCCCGTTGTCCTCAACGTCGATGCGTGCCGCCAGCCGATAGCGCACGCCATGCAAGGTGAGCTGGAATGCGGTTCGGGTACGCAAAATGATTTCGCCGCCTTCCGGTCCCAGAGCCTGCAGCGCATTACGCACAATATTCAGCAGGACCTGCTCAATTTGGTCCGGATCGTGCGCCAGTTCCGGCAGGCTGGGGTCATAATCACGCACCAGCGTAACGTTCTCCGGCAGCTCCATTGAGACGAGCTTCACCACCCGTTCAGCCACTTTATGAATGCTTTCGGTGACGTGCATACCCGGCTGTTGCGGCCCGAGCAGGCGGTCAACCAGGTTACGCAGACGATCGGCCTGCTCAATGATGACGTTGGTATACTCCGCCAGCGCAGGGTCCGGCAGCGCTTTGGTTAACAGCTGCGCCGCCCCGCGTAATCCGCCCAGTGGGTTTTTGATTTCATGCGCCAGGCCCCGCACCAGATCGCGGGCAGCAATTTGCTGCGCATGCTGAAGTTGCTCCTGGCTCAGTCGGCGCTGATTGTCCATCGGTGCCATTTCGAGCAGGATCAGCCCTTCAGGAAGACGTTGCGCGGTAAGCGACAAAATATGCGAGCGCCCGTCGATCACCAGCGTCACTTCGTTATCGGTGAACCCCTGACCGGCCTGCAGACTTTCCTGCATCAGGCCAATGTTCAGCGAAAAATAGCTCAATAATTCTGGCAGCGGAGTGCCAAACAGTTTGCGTGCGCTTTGGGCGAGCAGTTGCTGCGCCGCCGGGTTGGCGTAATGAACAGCCAGCTCGTCGTCGACCAGCAAAATGCTGTTAATTAACGAATTGAGGATCTGCCCAGCATCGGGCAGCGTGCCAGTTGCCATTCAGCAGTCTCCTGGAGTTGGTTGCACTAATTTAGTGCAGTATAGCTTTTTCGTCGTAAAAAGCGCGTGAGATCAGGTTGTTGGTGGAGAAAAAAGCCCATCCGGAGATGGGCTGAAAGTTTCCACGGCAACAAAAAAAAGCTTTCGGGGCCGCGCCTGAAGGGTGGCGCGAAACCCGTTGTAACTTAAACGCTGTAGTACAGTTCGAATTCAACCGGATGCGGAGTCATGCGCACGCGGTCGTTCTCTTCAGTACGCAGGGCGATGTAAGCATCGATAGCGTCGTCAGTGAACACGCCACCCGCAGTCAGGAACTCGCGGTCTGCGTCCAGTGCTTGCAGGGCTTCTTCCAGAGAGCCTGCAACCTGTGGGATCTCTTTCGCTTCTTCTGGCGGCAGGTCATACAGGTTTTTGTCCATTGCTTCGCCTGGGTGGATCTTGTTCTTGATACCGTCCAGACCGGCCATCAGCAGTGCTGCGAAGCACAGGTATGGGTTAGCTGCTGGATCCGGGAAGCGCACTTCGATACGACGCGCTTTAGGAGAAGCCACCACCGGGATACGGATAGAAGCAGAACGGTTACGCGCTGAGTAAGCCAGCATAACAGGTGCTTCGTAGCCTGGGACCAGACGCTTGTAAGAGTTGGTGGTTGGGTTCGCCAGGGCGTTGATCGCTTTAGCGTGTTTGATTACGCCGCCAATGTAGTACAGCGCCTGCTCAGACAGACCTGCATATTTGTCACCAGAGAACAGGTTGGTACCGTTCTTGGACAGGGACATGTGGCAGTGCATACCGGAACCGTTGTCGCCAAACATTGGTTTTGGCATGAAGGTCGCGGTTTTACCGAAACGGTGTGCAACGTTGTGCACAACGTATTTGTAGATCTGAATTTCGTCCGCTTTTTTGGTCATGGTGTTGAAGCGGGTTGCCACTTCGTTCTGACCAGCAGTCGCCACTTCGTGGTGGTGAGCTTCAACTACCAGGCCCATCTCTTCCATCACCAGACACATGGTGGAACGGATGTCCTGTGAAGAATCGACCGGAGGAACCGGGAAGTAACCGCCTTTCACGCCAGGACGGTGACCTTTGTTACCACCTTCGTATTTGGTGGAGGAGTTCCATGCACCTTCGATGTCGTCGATAGCCACGTGGGAGCCAGAGATAGAGGCACCGAAACGAATGTCATCGAACAGGAAGAATTCTGGCTCTGGCCCGAACAGAACGGTGTCTGCGATGCCGGTAGAACGCAGGTACTCTTCTGCACGTTTAGCGATGGAGCGTGGGTCACGGTCGTAGCCCTGCAGCGTGCCTGGCTCGAGGATATCGCAACGGATGATCAGGGTTGGCTCTTCGAAGAACGGATCAATGACCGCCGTGGTCGCGTCTGGCATCAGAACCATGTCAGATTCGTTAATGCCTTTCCAGCCACCAATGGAGGAGCCGTCAAACATTTTGCCTTCTTCAAAGAATTCGGCGTTTACCTGATGAGCAGGAATAGTGACGTGCTGTTCTTTACCTTTAGTATCGGTGAAGCGCAGATCAACAAACTTCACTTCATGTTCGTTCAGCATCGTCAAAACGTGTTCAGCGGACATACTTAACTCTCCAGATTGGTCATTGTCGTCGTGGTAACGAGGTCTTCAACTTCTATCAAGGTGGCTATGAGGCCATCTTTTTGCCGTATTTTTATAAAGCGAAATCTGTGCCAACTTTTAAAACACCCCAAAAAGGCGTTATCATGCGCACCATAGTGCAAAAGTGCTGCACCACAATGGTTATGTTGCACCAGTATAGTGCTTCAGTGTGAACACTGAGCACCATATTGGTGCAATTTTCGTTAAAGTGCCCTTTTTACGCTCCGTGAAAGCGATCACAAAGCATCTCTGCAATACTTGTTTGCGGGGGATGTTTGTGATCCTGTTTTGTAGTGCGATTAATCCGTGTACAATAACGCGCTATTTCTAATGCCTGAGGCAAAGTTGTGATCGAAAATTTGCGTAACATCGCCATCATCGCGCACGTTGACCATGGTAAAACTACCCTGGTTGATAAGCTGCTGCAGCAATCCGGTACGTTTGATGCACGTGCCGAAACTCAAGAGCGTGTGATGGACTCCAACGATTTGGAGAAAGAGCGTGGGATTACCATCCTCGCGAAAAACACCGCTATCAAATGGAATGACTACCGTATCAACATCGTTGATACCCCAGGGCACGCCGACTTCGGTGGTGAAGTTGAGCGCGTGATGTCCATGGTGGATTCCGTGCTGCTGGTGGTTGACGCCTTTGACGGCCCAATGCCGCAAACGCGTTTCGTGACCAAAAAAGCATTTGCCCATGGCCTGAAGCCTATTGTTGTTATCAACAAGGTTGACCGTCCTGGCGCACGTCCTGACTGGGTTGTTGATCAGGTGTTCGACCTGTTCGTTAACCTTGACGCGACCGACGAGCAGCTGGACTTCCCTATCATCTACGCTTCGGCGCTGAATGGTATTGCGGGTCTGGATCACGAAGATATGGCGGAAGACATGACCCCGCTGTATCAGGCGATTGTCGATCACGTACCGGCTCCGGATGTTGATCTTGATGGTCCTCTGCAGATGCAGATCTCCCAGCTGGACTACAACAACTACGTTGGCGTTATCGGTATCGGCCGCATCAAACGCGGTAAAGTGAAGCCGAACCAGCAGGTTACTATCATCGATAGCGAAGGCAAAACCCGTAACGGTAAAGTGGGCAAAGTGCTGACTCACCTGGGTCTGGAGCGTATCGACAGCGATCTGGCTGAAGCGGGCGATATCATCGCGATCACCGGTCTGGGCGAGCTGAACATCTCTGACACCATCTGCGACCCGCAGAACGTGGAAGCGCTGCCAGCCCTGTCTGTTGATGAACCAACGGTAACCATGTTCTTCAACGTCAACACCTCTCCGTTCTGTGGTAAAGAAGGTAAATTCGTTACCTCTCGTCAGATCCTTGACCGCCTGAACAAAGAGCTGGTGCACAACGTTGCGCTGCGCGTTGAAGAAACGGAAGACGCTGATGCCTTCCGCGTATCCGGTCGTGGTGAACTGCACCTGTCTGTTCTGATCGAAAACATGCGTCGTGAAGGTTTCGAGATGGCGGTTTCCCGTCCGAAAGTTATCTTCCGCGAAATCGACGGCCGTAAACAAGAGCCGTTCGAAAACGTAACGCTGGACGTTGAAGAGCAGCACCAGGGTTCTGTGATGCAGGCTCTGGGTGAGCGTAAAGGCGACCTGAAAAACATGAATCCAGATGGCAAAGGCCGCGTACGTCTCGACTACGTGATCCCAAGCCGTGGCCTGATCGGCTTCCGTTCTGAGTTCATGACCATGACTTCCGGTACCGGTCTGCTGTACTCCACCTTCAGCCACTACGACGACGTACGTCCGGGTGAAGTGGGCCAGCGTAACAACGGCGTGCTGATCTCTAACGGTCAGGGTAAAGCGGTTGCGTTTGCGCTGTTCGGTCTGCAGGATCGCGGTAAGCTGTTCCTGGGTCACGGTGCTGAAGTGTATGAAGGCCAGATCATCGGTATTCACAGTCGTTCTAACGACCTGACGGTAAACTGCCTGACCGGTAAGAAACTGACCAACATGCGTGCGTCCGGTACTGACGAAGCAACGGTTCTGGTTCCACCGATCAAAATGACGCTGGAGCAGGCTCTGGAATTCATCGATGACGACGAACTGGTAGAAGTGACTCCACTGTCTATCCGTATCCGTAAACGTCACCTGACCGAGAACGATCGTAAACGTGCAATGCGCGGTGCGAAAGAAGAGTAATACGGTCAATCCGTTAGCCGGGTAAGCGCATGCGCCGCCCGGCAGTAAAAAGCCGCTGATTGCTCAGCGGCTTTTTTATTAGAACGAATACCGCAATCCCAGGCGAATCCGGTACTGCTCCCGGTTGTAATCATTCCATCTGTCCAGCCACTGCAGTTCAAGATATGGCAGCCAGTTTTTGTCGATCTTGTAGCTGAATTTATTGGTAATTTCCCAGTGATGATCTTTGCCATTTTTGCTGTGGTAATCATTCACCCGCTGGAAAAAGTGCGGTTCAAAGGTATAAAAAAACGCATCCGTCACTTTGAAATTCCAGTAGTTAGCAAACTCATGCGTATCGTTCTTATCCATCTGCCCGTTATAGTCCGGCGTATCGTAATTGTTATGGTTATAGCGATAGCGGAACGTCAGGTTGAACCCGTCCGTAAATTTATAATTGGTATCTAAATAGACCGCACCACCCGATCCTGCGCTGCTGTCGTTAATCAATCCGCCGGGCTGGAAGGTGAGCTTGTCGGTGGGTTTAAAGAGCGGATACCACCCCTCTATTTCGTTATAGCTGTGCTTAAGCTCATCCCATTTCCCCACGTTATAGGCATTGGTGAACATCAGCCCCGCGCCCATATCGAAGTTATAGCCTGCACGCAGGATCACCTCGTGCAGCTCAGAGGCCGTATTGTATGCTTCGCGGGTTTCGACATAAGCCCCGGCAAATACCGGGCAGGAGACAGACGACACGATCAGTACAGTAATGATTCTTTTCATAATTTGTCCATGTATCAGGTACAGAAAGGCCTCCCTCCTGATGAACAGGAAGGACATAGTGGCCGGTTTTATTGTTATAAAGTGACTGCTGACGCTTTATTGTTGGTGGTTATCTCAGGGGTATTCGCGGTTTGTTTTTTCCGTTTTCCAATCTCCTCGATAATAAAGGCGAAGCGCGCTTCGTTGAGTTTATAAAACAGCCCCATGGTCACGGCGGCAACGACGGCCAGGCCGCACGGCCAGAGGAAAATAAGCTGACGCAGGCCAAGTAGCGTGCCAGCGCTCTGCACCGCATGGGGAACGTAGCCAATCTGGGTCAGCATGATGCCAGGCAGAAAACCGGCGAGGGCGGCAGAGATTTTGCGTGAGAAGGTATAGCCGGTATAAACCGACCCTTCAGCACGAATGCCTGTTTTCCACTCGCCGTAATCAACGGTATCCGGTACCAGTGCCCAGTTCAGGCTGTTCACAAACGCCGTGCCGAAAAACGCCATGCAGGAAAACAGCACGAACAGCAGGGAACTGGTCCCCCAGAAGAAGTTCAGCACGTCGCCCACCGCCCACAGCGCCAGCCCGCCCAGATAGACCGGTTTTTTGCCAAAGCGCTTCACCGCGCCGGGCACCAGAAACACGCCAATCAGAATGCATCCCATGCTGAAAAAGCCCATCCACGACAGCAAATGCAGATCGTTTAGCACGTACTGGGTGTAATAGACCTGAATCGCCAGCTTGATGTTAAACGCGGCAAGGGTACACAGGTTGGCGATACACAACACCAGCAGCGGCGGATTGCGGAAAATCGCGCAGAATGATTTCAGAATGCCGGGCTTATGGTGATCGGGCGTAAGCTCCACGTAGCGCTCTTTCACGCCGCTGTAGCACCACCACATGCAGAACAGGCCACCGGTGACGAACACCAGCGCCGCCACCAGATAGCCGAGGGAGGGCTGGCTGACGAACAGCGCCTGAATGGGCATAAAGCCGACGGTGCAGAGCAACAGCCCCACGGTTGCGCCGCCCTGACGCCACGCCGCAAGCTGCGCGCGCTCGTTCGGGTTTTTGGTGATGGCCGGGACCATCGCACCGTAGGCGCAATTCATCAGGCTATAGCAGAGGCCAAACATCATGAAGAGTACGGTGGCGAGCGCCGTTTTCACCGTCAGGCTAAAGTCGTTGGCCATAAACTGCGCCGTCGCGACCAGCGCCACCGGGACGGAGGCATAAAGAATGAATGGCCGGAATTTTCCCTTCGCGCCGATGTTACGCCGGGTGTCCAGCAGCACGCCGGTCAGCATGTCGGTGAACGCGGTAAAAAACTTCGCTACCAGGAAAATAATGCCGCCATAGAAGGCGGGCATGCCCAGTTCGTCGGTGTAAAACTTCAGCAGATACAGCGTGCCAATACACAGCATCAGATTCGAGCCAAAATCGCCCATCCCGTAGGCGCACTTCTCTCGCAGGCTCAATTTCAGGGTTAACGGATCAGTGTTATGTGTCATGGTCGATCCTCAGAGCGCCCGCAGGGCGCTCTATCTCGTCATTTATGCCGTACGTTTACGCAGTTCGATCTCTTCCACGATGCGCACATACATCTTCTCGTTGAGATTGTAGAAACAGCCCATCGCCACAATGGTGATGACCGCCAGCAGGCTCGGATAGATAAAAATCAGCTGCCGCAGTCCTTCAACCGTTCCGGCGGATTGCACCACGTTGGGCACATAGCCAATTTGCGTGAGCATGATCCCCGGGAAGAAGCCCGCCAGTGCCTGAGATACCTTCCTGAAGAAGGTAAAGCCGGTGTAAACCGTTCCTTCAGATCGCACGCCGGTGCGCCACTCGCCGTATTCCACGGTATCGGATACCAGCGCCCAGTTCAGGCTGTTCACGAACGCGGAGCCGAAGAAGGCCAGGCAGGAGAACGCCACAAAGCTCACCGAGCCGCCGCCGAAGAAGTAGTTGAGCAGATCGCCCGCCACCCAAACCATCAGCCCGCCGATATAGACTTTTTTCTTGCCGAAGCGCCGCACCGCGCCGGGCATCATAAAGACGCCGATAAAAATACAGCCCATGCTGAAGAAACCCATGTAAGACAGCAGGATCGGGTCGTTCAGCACGTACTGCGTGTAGTAAACCTGGATGGCGAGTTTGACGTTAAAGGCACCCAGCGTGCAGAGGTTGGCGATGCACAGGATAAACAGCGGACGGTTTCCGGCAATGGCGCGAAACGACTGCAACAGCCCCGGTTTTTGCGCCGAATGAGCAGGCTGCGTCTCGACGTAACGCTCGGTCACGCCCTTGTAGCACCACCACATAAAGAACAGCCCGAACAGCGAGAAAAGCGTGGCGGCAAAGATATAGCCAAGCTGATCGTTGCCCTCAATCAGGTTCATTACCGGGACAAAACCGACGGTACAGAGCAGCAAGCCAAGCGTGGCGCCGCCCTGACGCCAGGCGGCCAGCGAGGCGCGCTCGTCCGGGTTTTTGGTAATGGCGGGCACCATCGCGCCGTAAGAGCAGTTCATCATGCTGAAGAACAGGCCGTACAGCATGAACAGCACCGTTGCCATCACTGTTTTACCGGTGATTTCAAACGGCGTGCCGACGAAGTTGGCAATCGCCAGCAAGGTCACCGGGAAGGCGGCATACAGCACGAACGGGCGGAATTTCCCTTTCGGGCCGATGTTGCGCCGGGAGTCGAGCATGATCCCGGTGCCCATATCGGTGAAGGCGGTAAAGAATTTGGCAATCAGGAAGATGATCCCGCCGTAGGTACCCGGCAGGCCCAGCACGTCGGTATAAAACTTCAGCAGATACAGCGTGCCGATATCCAGCAGGATGTTAGAGCCGAGATCGCCCATCCCGTAGGCGAGTTTTTCTTTAAACGGCAGGCGTAGGGTTGCCGGATCAGAAGTATGTTGACTCATTATTGTTCTCCGTCTGCCCGCAGGTTTCCCCGCGGGCGAGCCTTATCAGATATGACGTAAGGTATTAAACAGATCTGCCCATTCGCTTTGCTGGCGATAGAAGACCGGCGGTTTGCCGAGCGGGGCAGCAACGGTCACCTCACCGCCCTGGCAGGTTTCACCCGTCCACACATTCACCCAGTTGTCCTGCGGCAGATAGAGCGTCCAGTCGTGGCGGCCCTCTTCATGAACCGGTGCCACCAGCAGATCGCGGCCAAACAGGTACTGGTATTTCAGCGTGTAGGCGCGCGCGTCGTCTTCATAATGCAGGAACAACGGGCGCATCACCGGCAGGCCACTTTTCGCGTTCTGCGCAACCGCAGCTTTGATGTACGGCTTCAGGGTGGTAAACACGGTGGTCATACGTGCAAAGTGCGCGATGGTTTCGACGTCGCCGTCGAACTGCCAGTTGTCACCCGGGCGGTTACCTTCGTGGGTACGCATCATCGGCGTAAAGGCGCTGAAGTCGCACCAGCGCAGCAACAGCTCTTTGGTGCGTTTCATCTCGAACAGGGTGGTATAGCCGCCGATGTCGCTGTGGTGCAGCCCGTGACCAGTCATCGCCAGAGACAGCGCAGCAGGTACGACGGACGCCAGACCGTCGTCCAGGCTCCAGTCGACGTTCTGATCTCCCGCCCACATCATCACCGAGTGCTTCTGGCTGCCGGTATAACCTGCGCGCATGAAGAACAGGATCTCGCCGAGCTTGCCGGTCTCTTCCAGCGCCTCGTAGTTACATTTGGCCCACAGGGAAGGCCAGGCGTTATGCATGATCTCCGCGCTGACGCCGTTATGCAGGAAGGTATCGGTTGGCAGATATTCGCCAAAATCGGCCATCCAGCCACTGCAGCCCAGTTCGATCAGGTTCTTTTTGATCACCTCTTTGTACCAGCCGTAGGCTTCCGGGTTGGTCAGGTCGATGACGCCCGCGTAAAACTCGCCAAACTCGACGTGGTAGTCCTTGCCGTCGGCATTTTTGGTCAGATAGCCGCGTTTTGCCGCCTCTTCACAGAGATCTTTGTCGCTGGCGACGTACGGGTTGATATAGGAGAGGAACTGCACGCCTTCCTGTTTCCACTGTGCAATACGCTCATTAAGCTGCGGATACAGCTCGCTGTTCCACTTCCAGTTCCACATCACGCGTTTGCCAAAGGAGGTCATGCGGATGCCGGACCAGTCCTGCGCCCAGATGCCGTTCACCTTCACCCCGCCCTGACGCATGACGTCGAGCTTGTGCTGACACACCCCGGTGCCGCCCTGAATGCCCAGCGTCACGCCGTCGTAAACCCAGTCCGGCAGCTCCGGCTGACGCCCCAGCAGGCCGGTGAGTTTTTCCAGCAGATCGACGTAGGTTCCTGCACAATCGAAGCGCAGCGTGGCGTTATCTTCCCAGAACGCCAGTTCGTGGAAATCCGGTGCGCTGAAGTCGAAGTTCATGTAGCAGCTGTTATCCACGTGGCAGTAGTACTTCTGGGTGCTCACGAAGGTAGGCTGGGGGAAGAAGGTCCAGTAATAATCGCCGCCCGCATTCTCTTTGCAGTCGGCCTGCCAGGTCACGTAGGTCTGCTTATTGCGGCCCACCCCCTGTTCGCTGGTCCACAGCGGGAACGGCTTTCCGCGCAGATCAAAGTACGAGAACTGCTCGCCGCAGCCGTAGATATGATCTTCAGGCTGGGCCGCCAGCCGCAGCCAGATGCGGTTGTGACAGGTGGCATCATTTTTCAGCTTCAGTTCCAGACGGCCTTCCGCATCCACACCCACCAGCAGCGTCGCGCTCACCGCATCGCCACGGGTAAAGCGGATCGCCCAGCCTGCGCTTTGCTGTGTAACGGTCGCGTCCGTTAGAGCGATTTTTTCGTTGAGCTTGTCTTTGATGCTGAAGTTGCCGCGAAACATTTCGATATCGGCAACGCCCGCGCCGATCCACAGGCAAGGTTCATCGGTGGAGTGGGATAAAATCAGACGGTCCTGCCAGCGCAGGGTGAAGCCATGTTCGTTATTTTTCAGATCAATATTGTGTAGGGTACGCATAGAAAACTCCGTCTTTATTATTTGGCCTGGCTATCCAATAATCCGGCGGCTACGGCAGGGGCTAAGCCCGGGGCCAGCGGCAGGCGGGGGATCACCAGGCAGTGCAGCAGGTGGTAAATATCCTGCTTGCCGTCCCAGACTTTGGTGGTCACTTCGTTGTTGGTGTCCAGCTCCTGCCACCAGGATCCGTTCTCGTAATCCATCAGGTATTTGATGCAGTAATCCCACCATTTCTGATACCAGGCTTCGTACTGCGCCTCGCCGGTTACGGTGTAGAGCGCATACGCTGTGCCCATCGCCTCGACGATCGGCCAGCGCACGCGTTCGCGCACGATAGGCTTGCCGTCCCAGCCAACGGAGTAGACGAACCCATCGGCTCCGTCTGGCGCCCAGGCATCGCGGATGGTGGCGTGGAACAGTCCTTTTGCGTCTTCCAGCAGCCACGCCGGTGGGGTTTCGAAGCGGGCTTCCAGCGCGGCACGCAGGTGCAGCATCAGGCGGCCCCACTCAATCCAGTGCCCTGGTGTGCCGCCGTAGGCGCGAAAACGGTGGGCGGGATTATCGATGTTGTAGTCGCGGATCGGGTTCCAGTTGGTATCGAAATGCTCGTTAACGCGATACTCACCTTTGCGCGCCACGTCGTGAATAATCACCGAGGCGATGCGCAGGGCGCGGTCGAGCCATTTACGATCGTGGGTTACGTCATACACGATGAGGAAGGCTTCCACGGCGTGCATGTTGGCATTACCGCCGCGGTAATCTTCCGTTTTGCTGAACGCTTCATCCCAGGATTCCAGGCACATCTGCTCCTGTTCGCTCCAGAAGTAGCGCTCAATCACCTCAATGGCGTCGTCCAGCAGCCTGCGCGCCTGCGGATGTCCGGTGGTTACGGCGCTCGCCGCGCCCAGCAGTACGAAGAAGTGCTGATAGCCCTGCTTGGAGGCATCCACCACGCCTTCATCGTTAACACAGGCGTACCAGCCGCCGTACTGTTTGTCGCGCAGCGGGCCGTTCAGGGCATTGATGCCGTGCTCAACCAGGGCATACGCACCGGGACGACCCATGTTCGCCGCCACCGCGTAAACGTGCAGCATACGGGCGGTGATCCACAGATGCGTGCCCATATCGCTGCGAACCTGCCCGTTATTGCCCAGCCAGCCGAAGCCGGTCGGTACGGCTGCGTTTTTACCGAAATCAAGAATGCGGTCGGTCTCTTGTTCGAGCCAGCGGTTATGGCTCAGGGTGTTAAACCATTTCATGTTCGGGTCCTTTCTCAACGGCGAGCCATCATTTCGTCGACGATCTCACCCAGACGCTGCAGTTTAGGTACGGAAATATCGCGAAGCATCAGCCCGGTGTCCGGCAGGCCAATCACCGATGACCAGACGGCGCGACCGGCTAAAAAGCCTGATGCCCCCGCCTGCATGGCAACGCTCACGGCGCGCGGGAATAATTTTTCGTCCACGCCGGAGGAGAGGATCACCCACGGCATGGCGATGTGCTCGTTCAGCTTCTTCGAGGCCGTCAGCAGTTCCTGCTGCGTGCCTTTACCCAACAGCGGCATCTCCACTTTGTAGAGATCTGCACCGCTGTCACCCAGCTCTTTGGCCGCATCGATAATCGCCTGTTCGCGGTTAAACCCGGCGCCGCGACGCGGTGGACGCACCACCGGCTCGATAATGCTCAGCAGGCCGTTGTCGTGGCACAGGGAGTTAAATGCCTTCACCATCTCAAGACGCTGCTGCGCGTCTTCATCGCTACGCCACAGCACCAGTAATTTCAGCGCCTTGCCGCCATCGCGTTTGACCGCCTGCGCATCGACGTTCTTGTCGATCGTCACGCTGTCGACGGGAATACCGTTCCCAGGAATAAACTCGTCGGCCGCCACAATCAGCGCGCAGCTTTTAGCTACGGCCTGCTGCTCCACAATCTGGCGATAGCAGAACTGCTGGTCGACGAGAATGGCAGAGGCGTACGGCGACAGAATTTTCGCCGCACTGACCTTAAAATCCGTCAGATGCTGGTCCGTGACCGGCACCGGCGCACCTGCTGCGGCAAACATCAGGCGCATCGCTTCGCGCTGATCGACGGCCAGCATCGCAAAACCGCCGGAAGGTCGGGTGATATCTTTCAGGGTGTACATCGTCATTCCTCAGTCCTTTCGTATCAGTGTGATTTTTTCAGCCCGGCAGATGCGCGAACCTGTTCAAGAATGGCTGTCCAGTCTTCGCGCCCGCGCCCGGCGGCGCGTGCCTGGTTGTAAACTTCGCGGGAAGCCGCGCCCAGCGGCATCGGAACGTGGAGCTGGTTGGCCACGTCCAGGGCGATCCCCAGATCTTTATGTGCAAGGTCGATCATGAAGGCGGGTGAAAGATCCCCTTTCAGCACCTTGTTCGGCCAGGAGGTGGTGAAATGGCCTTTACCTGCAGGCGTGCCGCTCATGACCTTGAGCGCCACCTCAAAGGAGAGACCGAGCGCTTCACACAGCACGGCCGCCTCGGCGGACAAGGCGTTTAGCGCAATGCTCATGTAGTTATTGATAAGCTTCACGCGGATGCCCATGCCCGGCCCGCCGGCGTTAATCAGTTCATTGCCCATCGCCATTAAGACGGGGGTGGCGCGCTCAACCTGCTCCGCCGTGCCGCCTGCCAGCAGGAGCAGCGTGCCGGCGATGGCATGGTCTGAGGTGCGCCCGACAGGTACGTCCATCAGGCTGAAGCCACGCCCGGCCATGTCGCGGATCAACGCGTCGGTTTGCAGGGGATGAATGGTCGACATATCGATCACCAGCGCGTTGCGAGATAAGCCTTCGCAAACGCCGTGTTCGCCAAACAACACGCTGCGCACCAGGTCGCCGTTGGGCAGCATGGTAATGACGAACTCGGCATCCGTTGCGGCCTGCGCGGGCGTTGCCGCCGCCTTCGCGCCGCTCTCCACCAGGATCTGAACCGCCTGCGGGTTCACATCAAAGACCTGAAGCTGGTGACCTTGCTTCAACAGATTCTTCGCCATTGGCGCGCCCATCTGCCCTAAACCGATAAATGCGATTGCTGACATGCCTCTCTCCTGTCATATCGTGTCAATTTTTGCGCGTTTATATTGTCTGTTTTTGATCGTATTTGTAATTTATAGTCAAAAAATTGACAGGGGTCACTTTTTAAACATTTGATGAAATTAAAATGAAGGCATCAGAAATTGCAGAAGGAAGCACCATGACTCGCATCGTTTGTGTCGGCATAACCGTGCTGGATCGCATCTGGTATCTCGATGATTTACCAAAAGAAGGTGGGAAATATGTCGCAAAAGACTATACGGAAGTGGGCGGCGGCCCGGCGGCAACTGCGGCGGTGGCGGCGGCAAAACTGGGGGCATCCGTGGATTTTATTGGCCGGGTGGGTGACGACGATACCGGCAGAAGGCTGCTTGCGGAGCTGGAATCCCTGGGGGTGAACACCCGCTACACGCGCATAGTGAAAGATGCCCGCTCGTCACAATCGGCGGTGCTGGTGGACGGCAGCGGGGAACGCATCATCGCGAACTATCCTAGCCCCGATCTTCCCGCTGCGGCAGACTGGCTGCAGGGCATCGACTTCTCGCAATGGGACATTGTTTTAGCCGATGTGCGCTGGCATGAAGGGGCGAAGCAGGCGTTTACCCTTGCCCGCCAGCAAGGCGTCCCCACGTTGCTCGATGCGGACACAACCCCTCAGGACATCGCGGAACTTATCGCCCTCAGCGATCATGCTGCCTTTTCCGCGCCGGGGCTGCGTCGGGTAAGCCATCTTGAGGAAACGGAAGGTGCGCTTAAAAAAGCACAAACGCTCACAAATGGACATGTCTATGTCACGCAGGGCCGGGACGGCTGCTTTTGGCTGGAGAACGATGCCCTGTGCCATCAGCCGGGTTTTGAGGTCGAGGTGGTTGATACCACCGGGGCGGGGGATGTTTTCCACGGTGCCCTGGCGGTCAGCCTGGCGCAACGGTTATCTCCAGCGCAAGCCGTGCGTTTCGCCAGCGCCGTCGCCGCGCTGAAATGTACTCAGCCCGGCGGTCGCGCAGGTATACCCGACTGTGATCAAACCCGCTCTTTTTTGTCACTTTTTGTATAAAATGCGGGGCGTGATGGTTTTCAGAGGACAGCCCATGAGCCTTACCGAACTGACCGGCAACCCGCGTCACGATCAGCTGCTGACGCTGATAGCCGATCGCGGATATATGAACATTGATGAACTGGCGCAGCTGCTGGACGTCTCGACGCAAACCGTGCGCCGGGATATCCGCAAGCTGAGCGAACAGGGACTGATTACGCGACATCATGGCGGTGCGGGCAGGGCATCCAGCGTGGTGAACACGGCCTTTGAGCAGCGCGAAGTGTCGCTGACTGAAGAGAAGCGGGCGATTGCCGAAGCGATTGCAGACTATATTCCTGATGGTTCCACTATTTTCATCACCATTGGCACGACCGTGGAGCACGTGGCCCGTGCACTGCTCAACCATAACCATCTGCGTATCATCACTAACAGTCTGCGGGTGGCACACATCCTCTATAAAAATCCGCGTTTTGAGGTGATGGTGCCCGGCGGTACGCTGCGTCCACATAACGGCGGCATTATCGGTCCGGCGGCGACGGCGTTCGTGTCTGGCTTTCGGGCGGATTATCTGGTGACCAGCGTGGGGGCGATTGAACACGACGGCGCGATGATGGAGTTTGACGTCAATGAAGCCAGCGTGGTGAAAACGATGATGGCTCATGCCAGACATATTTTACTGGCGGCCGATCATACGAAATACACCGCCTCTGCCGCCGTGGAAATTGGCAACGTGGCGCAGGCAACGGCGCTCTTTACCGATGAACTGCCCGGCTCTGCGCTACATAATCATCTCAAATTCAGCAAGGTAGAAGTTGTCGAAGTCAGCACAGGCGACGAGCAGCAGGCTGGATAACCTCTCTGACGGCCCGAAAATCCCTTCGGGCCGTTCCTTTCTTTAAGCTGAATCTGGCGCATAGCCAAACCTTATCTTTCCCGCTACAGTTACTTTTCCACGGCGAGCAGGAGATAAACATGCTTTATATCTTTGACTTAGGAAATGTAATCGTCGATATCGATTTCAATCGGGTGCTGGGCGCATGGAGCGATTTTAGCCGTGTCCCGCTGGCGACGTTAAAACAGAGTTTCGCCATGGGCGAGACATTCCATCAGCATGAACGGGGTGAGATCAGCGACGAAGTGTTTGCTGAACGCCTGTGCCATGAAATGGATCTGCCGTTAAGCTACGAACAGTTCTCCCACGGCTGGCAAGCTGTATTTGTCGCTATCCGCCCTGAGGTTATCGACATCATGCATAAACTTCGCGAGCAGGGTCACCGGGTCGTCGTGCTGTCGAACACCAACCGCCTGCACACCACGTTCTGGCCTGAGGAATACCCAGAAGTTAAGGCCGCAGCAGATAAAATCTACCTCTCGCAAGAGATGGGGATGCGTAAACCCGAAGCGCGGATTTATCAGGCGGTACTGCAAGCGGAAGGATTCTCCGCGTCCGATGCGGTCTTTTTCGATGACAATGCCGATAATATAGAGGGAGCTAACCAGTTGGGTATTACGTCAATTCTGGTGACCGGAAAAGAGACGATACCGAACTACTTTGCGAAGCAGTTATGCTAAAAACCGTTCATCAAAAAGCCACGCACCATACTCGCCCGCTCAGGGCCTGGCTAAAACTCCTCTGGCACCGTATTGATGAGGACAACATGACCACGCTGGCGGGTAATCTCGCCTACGTGTCGTTGCTCTCCCTGGTACCGCTGGTGGCGGTTATTTTTGCCCTTTTTTCCGCTTTTCCCATGTTTGCAGAGGTCAGCCTGCAGCTGCGTCACTTCGTCTTTGCGAATTTTATTCCTGCCACTGGCGATGTGATCCAGAACTACATTGAACAGTTTGTCGCAAACTCCAGCAAGATGACGGCAGTGGGGGCGTGCGGGCTTATCGTCACCGCGCTGCTGCTGATGTACTCCATCGACAGTGCGCTTAATACAATCTGGCGGAGTAAAAAAGTCCGCCCGAAGGTCTATTCCTTTGCTGTTTACTGGATGATTTTAACTCTCGGCCCGCTGCTGGCGGGGGCGAGCCTGGCGATTAGCTCCTATCTGCTCTCCCTGCGCTGGGCCAGCGATCTCAACGGTGCCATTGATAACGTGTTGCGTATCTTCCCGCTGATTTTATCGTGGCTCTCTTTCTGGCTGCTCTACAGTGTGGTGCCGACCACGCGCGTGCCGAACCGTGATGCGGTTGTTGGCGCACTGGTGGCAGCGGTACTCTTCGAACTGGGCAAAAAGGGGTTTGCCCTTTACATCACCATGTTCCCCTCCTATCAGCTCATTTACGGCGTACTGGCGGTGATCCCCATTTTGTTTGTCTGGGTTTACTGGACCTGGTGTATCGTCTTGCTTGGTGCGGAAATAACTGTCACTCTCGGCGTATACCGCGAACTTAAAAAAGCAGCAGAAGCTGAAAAACAACAAGAAGCAGACCAACCATGATTGCATTGATACAGCGCGTAACCCGTGCCAGCGTCACCGTGGAGGGAGAGGTGACGGGTGAAATTGGCCCAGGACTTTTAGTGTTGTTAGGTGTCGAAAAGGATGACGACGAACAAAAAGCCAACCGCTTATGTGAACGCGTGCTGGGCTACCGTATCTTCAGTGATGCGGAAGGCAAGATGAACCTTAACGTCCAGCAATCGGGCGGAAGCGTGCTGGTGGTTTCCCAGTTTACGCTGGCCGCCGATACCGAACGCGGCATGCGCCCGAGTTTCTCAAAAGGTGCGGCCCCGGATCGGGCAGAAGCGCTTTACGAGTACTTTGTTGAGCGTTGTCGCCAACAGGAAATGAATACGCAAACCGGACGATTTGCTGCAGATATGCAGGTATCGCTGGTGAACGATGGCCCCGTCACATTCTGGCTCCAGGTATGAGCCAACTGGCGGCGTGGCCGCGGGTAACAAGAGAGAGTACAGCTATGTATCACCTTCGAGTACCGCAAACGGAAGAAGAGTTAGAAGCCTATTACCAGTTCCGCTGGGAAATGCTGCGCAAGCCATTACATCAGCCTAAAGGGTCTGAACGCGACGCCTGGGACGCCATGGCACATCATCAGATGGTGATGGACGAAGAGGGTAACCTCGTTGCCGTCGGACGTCTGTATATTAATGCCGATAACGAAGCCTCTATTCGTTTTATGGCGGTCCATCCCTCCGTGCAGGACAAAGGGTTAGGTACGTTGATGGCCATGACCCTGGAGTCAGTGGCCCGTCAGGAAGGCGTTAAGCGCGTGACCTGTAGCGCCCGCGAAGATGCCGTTGAGTTCTTCGCCAAACTCGGTTTTGTTAATCAGGGGGAAATTACGACCCCGCAAACCACGCCGATTCGCCACTTTTTGATGATTAAACCCATCGCCACGCTGGATGATATTCTCCACCGCGCGGACTGGTGCGGACAGCTTCAGCAGGCCTGGTATCAGCACATCCCTCTGAGTGAAAAGATGGGGGTGCGTATTCAGCAGTACACCGGGCAAAAATTCATTACCACCATGCCGGAAACCGGCAACCAGAACCCACACCACACGCTATTTGCCGGCAGCCTGTTTTCGCTCGCCACGCTCACCGGCTGGGGGCTTATCTGGCTGATGCTGCGTGAACGCCACCTTGGCGGCACGATCATTCTGGCTGATGCCCATATTCGCTACAGCGCCCCCATAAGCGGCAAACCGAGCGCCGTGGCCGATCTCGGCTCTTTGGGGGGCGATCTCGACCGCCTGGCGCGCGGCCGCAAAGCCCGTGTACAGATGCAGGTTGAACTCTTTGGCGATGAAACCCCAGGCGCGGTGTTTGAAGGCACCTATATCGTTCTGCCTGCGAAGCCGTTTGGCGCGTATGAAGAGGGCGGGAACGAGGAGGAGTAAGGTTCCCCGATGTTATCGCCGGGCGGAGTTGATCCGCCAGGCGATGTCCCGAAGAACATCTCGCGCTGATGGACTGACGCCGGCAAGTACAGTACTGGCTACATATCCGGCTCTCCGGTCATCAATACTCTGCTTACGCGCGCCAGGTCGGCCTGCAGCGATAAAATCCTGCACAAGCCTATCAATACCCTTTTCCAGTGCCATGGTGATGTCCTTTTGCTGTATGTATATACAGGTTTATAGCCTGATTTAGTGCAGATGAAAACAGCGAAATCTGAGGATGCGAACGATATGGAAAGCGGCTCGCAAAATTGATTACTCTCGAAAAAATGCCCTTTAACCCTAAATTGATAAGGTGTATTTTGCCTGAAAATTAACCGCAGATGATATACTAAGGTGATATATGAGTGTTTTGGCGGAACTGGATATGGGCAGAATACTGATCGATTTATCTGATGACGTGATTCAACGGCTGGATAACCTCAAGCAACTGCGAAATCAGCCGCGCGCTGAGCTGCTACGGGAGGCGATAGAGCTGTATCTCGACCAGCAGAGTTCGTCTGTTATCCGCGCTGCGCTTGGCTTGTGGGGAGACAAGAAAGAAGACGGGCTGGAGTATGAACGTAAGCTGCGTGAGGAATGGTGATCATGAATAATATGGCCGTGTTTGATACCAATATTCTCATTGATCTCTTCAACAACCGTGTCGAAGCTGCGGATGCGATTGATCATGCCGCGTCACATCGAGCCATTAGCTTAATTACCTGGATGGAGGTGATGGTGGGCGCACGCAGGCATGGTCATGAAGCGAAAACGGCAGCCGTGATGGGCGCTTTCGAAGTTATTGATGTGTCTCGGGATATCGCGGAAAGAAGCGTTTTACTGCGTGAAAAACATGGAATGAAACTGCCTGATGCCATCATTCTGGCCACAGCCCAGAGCAGAAAATGTCCGTTGATTTCTCGAAATACGAAAGATTTTTCGGGTATTGATGAGGTCGTTACGCCTTATCAACTGTAGGCCGGGCAAGCTTGCGCCGCCCGGCACTATTACAGGAGATTACTCCCCTTCACCCGGGAACAGGAACGGGTTGATAGAGCTACGGGCAAAGCCCTCTTGCTCCATTTTGGCGTCCAGAATCAGCGAGGCGAGATCGTCGGCCACCGCTTCAACTTTCGGGTCTTTTTCCTGATACAGAATCTTCAGATACGTACCGCAATCGCCGCAACTTTCGGCTTTTACCGCCGCGTCTTCATTTTCCAGTGACCAGTAGTTCAGATCGCGGGTCTGCTCGCAGTTGCTGCACTTCACGCGCACCACATGCCACTCGGTTTCACACAGGTTGCAATGCAGGTAGCGCAGCCCCTGGGTGGTGCCGATCTGTACCATGCTGGAGACTGGCATTGAGCCACACACCGGACAGAACTGGCGCGCTTCGCCGTATTCGGCGCGCGCTTTACCGGGGATCAGACTGGCCATTTGGGCCCAGTAGAGCGACAGCGCAGCCCAGATAAACGGCGCTTTATCGCTGCTGACCAGCGAGAAGTCAGAGGCAAACAGCGCGCTCGCCATCTCTTCCAGCTCCTGATCGGAGGCTTTTTCCAGGTTCTCAATGACCGCCAGCGCGGTGCCGCTCATCTCGGGCTTCAGCTCGGCAATCAGAGAGTGCAGCAGCTTATGCCAGTGCTTGTCACGCGGCAGGACGTGAATATCCAGCGGCGGCTTGCCCTGCTCACTGGCTTCTTTGATGCGCGCAGTCAGATCCATTTGCAGAGGGTGGTCGTACAGCACCACTTCCTGCGCATGGGCAACCAGCGCGGCAAAACGCAGAAAATCGCCCAGCGGGTTGTTCTCTGCCAGCTCGCGCAGGCGCTCTGCACGGCGGTTGTAGAGGTTCTTGAGTCTGGGGAATAACAACGGCGGAATATATTCCGCCGTGCGTTTCTCGCTCGACCCCAGCTCATCTTGCGGGATTATGCGAATACTCATTCAGATGACTTTTCCTGTTTCTGGCGGACTTCACGGTACCAGCGCGGGTGATGTTTCTTCGCCCACGTTTTGGTTACCCATCCTTCCACCATCGCGGTAATGGTGCCTTTCACCCAGAGGGCGGCGTAAATATGCACCATGATAACCACAATTAACGCCACTGCGGCAAATGAATGCAGCATCAGCGCGAATCGGATCACCGGGATTGAGAAAGCAGGCGCAAAGTACGGACGCCAGATGATCACGCCGCTCACCAGCAACAGGACCAGGAAGATAATCGCCGCCCAGAATACGCACTTCTGGCCGAAGTTATAACGCCCGGTGTCACCCACTTCCTCGTTGACGACGATCTTACGAATATTCTTCGCCCAAAAGATATCATCCCGATTGATTAGGTTATGGTGCCAGTAACGGAAAAACATGATGATAAACGAGGCAAACATCACCACACCCACGAACGGGTGAAGGATGCGCGCCAGCTGTGGCGTACCCAGTATCTGCATCAGCCAGTTGAAGGACGGGAAGAAGAACCCCAGCCCGCTTATCGCCGCCAGCATGAAGCAGAAGGCGGTGACCCAGTGGTTGATGCGTTCCGGCGCGGTGTAGCGCACGATGGTGTCACGTTTTTTCATTTGCGCACCTCGTCTTTCTCTTCATGCAGGTTATCGTTTTCCTCTTCCGCGCGGTTCGGACCAACGCCGACGTAGTGGAAGATGCTCGCTGCGAAGGTGGCAGCAAAGCCTACCGCTGCCAGCGGTTTCCAGATGCCTTTCCAGAACTTCACGGTGGCGCTGATTTCCGGGTTCTCCGGCAGGCCGTGATACAGATTCGGCTTGTCGGCATGGTGCAACACGTACATCACGTGCGTACCGCCCACACCGGCCGGATCGTACAGGCCAGCGTTATCGTAACCACGGGTTTTCAGTTCACCCACGCGTTCGGCCGCCAGCGTTTTCATATCCTCTTTGGAGCCAAAGTGGATGGCGCCGGTTGGACAGGTTTTCACGCAGGCTGGCTCCTGGCCAACGTTCACGCGGTCAACGCACAGCGTACATTTGTAGACGCGGTTGTCTTCCGGGTTCAGTCGCGGCACGTCAAACGGGCAGCCCGCGATGCAGTAGCCGCAGCCGATGCACTGCTCGGACTGGAAGTCGACAATGCCGTTGGCATACTGAATGATAGCCCCTTCTGACGGACACGCCTTCAGGCAGCCCGGATCCGCACAGTGCATACAGCCGTCTTTGCGGATAAGCCATTCCAGTTTGTCGTTCTGCTCCACTTCAGAGAAACGCATTACCGTCCAGGATTTGGCGGTCAGGTCGGCCGGGTTGTCGTACACCCCGACGTTGTGACCCACTTCGTCACGGAGGTCGTTCCACTCTGAACAGGCCACCTGACAGGCTTTACAGCCGATACAGGTGGTAACGTCGATAAGCTTCGCCACTTCCTGCTGGTGGTCCCGCGCCTGAGGCGCGGGCGTGAAACCGTTAGTCGCGGAACGACGAATAATGTCCTGAGATTGATAAGCCATAAGTCGTCTCCGTTACACCTTTTCCACGTTCACGAGGAAGGCCTTAAACTCCGGCGTCTGCGTGTTCGCATCCCCGACGAATGGCGTCAGGGTGTTCGCAATGAACCCTTTCTTCGCCACGCCCTCATAACCCCAGTGAATCGGAATACCGATGGTATCCACCTGCTGACCGTGTACGTTCAGCGTGCGAATACGCTTGGTCACTACCGCCTTGGCCTTGATATAGCCACGGTTGGAGGAGACCTTCACGGTATCGCCATGGGCAATGCCGAGCTTGTTCGCCAGCTTCTCGCCGATCTCCACAAACTGTTCAGGCTGCGCGATGGCGTTAAGCAGCGCGTGCTTGGTCCAGTAGTGGAAGTGCTCGGTCAGACGGTAAGTGGTGCCCACATACGGGAACTTGTCTTTTTTACCCAGCGCTTCAAAGTCGCCCTTAAAGATACGGGCAGCCGGGTTAGAGACCACGTTCGGGTGCAGCGGGTTAGTACCCAGCGGCGTTTCAAACGGCTCGTAGTGTTCCGGGAACGGCCCTTCCGCCATTTTATCGATGGCAAACAGGCGTCCCATCCCTTCAGGCTGCATGATAAACGGCCCGACATCGCTGCCTGGTGCGGCAGTGCTGTAGTCCGGAATATCCACGCCGCCCCATTTCGCGCCGTCCCATTTCAGAAGCTGACGCTTCGGATCCCACGGGTTGCCCTGCGGGTCAGCGGAGGCACGGTTATAGAGAATGCGGCGGTTAAGCGGCCATGCCCATGCCCAGCCCAGCGTATTGCCAAGGCCCGATGGGTCAGCGTTATCGCGGTTGGCCATCTGGTTGCCTTTCGGCGTCCAGCTACCGGTAAAGATCCAGCAACCGCTTGAGGTGGTGCCGTCATCACGCAGGTGCGCGAAGGTGCTGAGCTGATCGCCTTTTTTCGCCAGCACGGTACCGGTGGCCGGGTCGATAACGTCCGCCAGCGCCTTACCGTTGCTCTCCATCGCCACTTCTTCCGGGGATGGATTCTCCGGCGTCGAGTAGTTCCAGGTCATGTTCAGAACCGGTTCCGGGTTCGCGCCGCCTTCTGCCGCGTACATCTTACGCAGGCGTAAGAAGATACCGGCCAGGATCTCGCCGTCGTTCATGGCGATGCCCGGGGCGTCCGCACCTTTCCAGTGCCACTGCAACCAGCGGCCAGAGTTGACGATAGAACCGTTCTCTTCCGCGAAGCAGGTTGATGGCAGACGGAATACTTCGGTCTGAATTTTTGACGGATCGACGTCGTTCGATTCACCGTGGTTCTGCCAGAAGGTCGAGGTCTCGGTGTTGAGCGGGTCGATGGTAATCAGGAACTTCAGTTTCGACAGCGACTCGACAACCTTGTTCTTGTTCGGGAACGAGGCGACCGGGTTAAAGCCCTGGCAAATGTAGCCGTTGACCTGACCCTGGTGCATCATCTCGAAGTACTGCAGCACGTCGTAACCTTTGTCCCACTTCGGCAGCCAGTCAAAGCCCCAGCTATTTTCCGCCGTCGCTTTGTCGCCGTAGAAGGCTTTCATCAGCGAGACGAAGAACTTCGGATAGTTGCCCCAGTAGTTCACCTGGCCTTCAAGCAGCGGTTTTGGCGTGCTGGCTGTAAGGTAGGTTTGCAGGTCCGGTTGTTTCTCGCTTGGCAGGTTCATATAACCCGTCAGGCTTTGTGACAGCAGGCCGAGGTCGGTCAGACCCTGAATGTTGGAGTGACCGCGCAGGGCGTTCACGCCACCGCCTGCCATCCCCATGTTGCCGAGCAGCAGCTGAACCATCGCCATGGTACGGATGTTCTGCGCACCAATGGAGTGTTGCGTCCAGCCGAGGGCATACAGGAACGACGCGGTTTTGTCTTTCGCGCTGGTTTCGGCGATAAGCTCGCAGACCTTCAGGAAGTCAGCCTTTGGCGTACCACAGATGTTCTCAACAATGTCCGGCGTATAGCGAGAAACGTGCTCTTTCAGCAGGTTCCACACGCAGCGCGGGTGTTGCAGGGTGGTGTCGCGCTTCGCAAAGCCGTTCTCGTCCAGCTCGTAGTTCCAACTGGTTTTGTCGTACTTGCGTTTTTCGGCGTCGTAACCGCTGAACAGGCCATCTTCGAAGTGGTAATCCTCACGCACGATCAGGCTGGCGTTGGTATAGGCTTCGGTGTATTCGCGGTTGTATTTTTCGTTAGTCATCAGGTACAGCAATACGCCTGACAGGAAAGTGATGTCAGTACCTGAACGAATAGGGGTGTAGAAATCCGCCACTGACGCTGTACGCGTAAAGCGGGGATCGATCACAATCAGTTTCGCACCGTTGTGGATTTTGGCTTCCATCGCCCAGCGGAACCCGACAGGGTGCGCTTCAGCGGCGTTACCGCCCATCACCACAATGAGGTTGGCGTTCTTGATGTCGACCCAGTGGTTGGTCATCGCACCGCGACCAAATGTTGGAGCAAGACTTGCTACCGTTGGTCCGTGTCAGACACGCGCCTGGTTGTCGACCGCGAGCATACCGAGTGCGCGCGTGAATTTCTGAGTTAAATAGCCGGTTTCGTTACTGGAAGCCGATGCACACAGCATCCCGGTGGAGAGCCAGCGGTTGACCGTCACGCCGTCGGCGTTCTTCGCAATAAAGTTGGCATCGCGGTCTTCTTTAATCAGTTTAGCGATGCGGTCAAATGCTTCTTCCCAGCTGATTTGCTGCCATTTATCAGAGCCAGGCGCGCGATATTCCGGGAATTTCAGACGGCTTTCGGAGTGGATAAAGTCCACCAGACCGGCCCCTTTCGGGCACAGCGCGCCGCGGTTGACCGGGTGGTCCGGGTCGCCTTCGATGTGGAAGATAGACGCTTTGGCGTTTTTAGCACCGTCGCCGAGGCTATACATTAACAGCCCGCAACCGACAGAGCAGTACGTACAGGTATTACGGGTTTCACGGGTGCGCAGCAGTTTATACTGCCGCGTTTCCGCCAGCGCTACGCCAGGCGCAAAGCCCAGTGCCGCTGCCGTGGTGCCTGCCATACCGCCAGCGCAGATCTTAAAGAACTGCCTTCTGCTGACCTGCATGGGTCACTCCTTGTTTCGACATTGCTTACATATGTAGTTTTGACTTCGCGGTTGAATAATGACCGCAAAGGAGAAAAATTTGCGTTAATCCCTCATTTCTCCGGGGGATATCACCAGAATACCACAATGTCGGTACGCCTGTTCCAATGGCGTTAATACAAAGTGAACGTATTATCACCGTGTTGATTATAAAGTGTGATATCAATCACATTATTAACCCCGCATGTTACAGGGGTGTAGCATGGCGCCGGTTGCACCTCTCCAGAATGAGTAGGTAAACTTGAGGCGGTTGGGTGCTGAAAAGTTGATCCATACTATGCGTAAGGCCTGCGGTTTATGCTGCAATAGCAGGCTCACCTCCGTGGTTGTTCAGGAAAACCGTTGTGTCTAAACAAAACCGTGCTACCCACTCGTCACCGCTGCCAGCAGGCATTGTGGCGCTGTCGGTACATCGACCCCCTCACATTACCCACGCCACGCCCGATTTTCTGGCGGAAGAAGTCCCCGTCGCCCTGGTGTACAACGGCATCTCGCACGTTGTGATGATGGCGTCGCCAAAAGATCTTGAACTGTTCGCCATCGGGTTTTCGCTCTCGGAAGGCATCATTGCGCATCCGCAGGACATTTACGGCATGGATGTGGTTCAGGCCTGCAACGGTCTGGAAGTGCAGATCGAACTCTCCAGCCGTCGCTTTATGGGGCTGAAGGAGCGTCGTCGCGCGTTGGCCGGGCGAACAGGGTGCGGCGTCTGTGGCGTTGAGCAACTGAACGATATCGGCAAACCGGTCGCGCCGCTGCCCTTTACGCAGACCTTCAATCTGGCCAACCTCGACCACGCGCTTGCCCACCTCAACGACGTGCAGCCCATCGGTCAGTTGAGCGGCTGTACGCATGCGGCGGCATGGGTTCTGCCATCAGGCGACATCGCCGGGGGGCATGAAGACGTGGGACGTCATGTGGCACTGGATAAACTGATGGGGCGTCGGGCGCGGGAGAGCGATCTCTGGCAGCACGGCGCAGCGCTGGTTTCCAGCCGTGCCAGCTACGAGATGGTGCAAAAGTCTGCAATGTGCGGTGTCGAAATCCTGTTTGCGGTCTCGGCGGCGACGACGCTGGCGGTAGAGGTGGCAGAGCGTTGTAACCTGACGCTGGTCGGCTTCTGCAAACCGGGAAGGGCTACCGTTTACACGCATCCTCAGCGTTTAATTGTTGATCAGTAATTTTGAATGATAATAGCAAATCCTTCCGCTTTTAGTTGTCGGTTATGAGGTCTAGTATTTATCTCATCAAGGCACGGTGCCTTACCTGAACAACTTAACGAAAGGGTTTATATCATGAAAAGCATCAAAACTTTTGTCGCTGTAATCGCTCTGGCTGCTTCATTCGGTTCTTTCGCTGCACAGACTGTCACCGCTTCCGCCTCCACGCTGGATGGTGCAGAAGCGAAAATCGCCGCTCAGGCTCAGGAAGCGGGCGCGTCCTCTTACAAAATTACTCAGGCGTTCTCTGGTAACCGCGTACACATGACCGCGGAACTGAACAAATAAGTTGTGTTGCCACTGTCCCTTGCTCTTCGGAGCGGGGACAGGTGTAAAAAACTCATCCCGCTTCTCGCTTGCAAAGGCGATATTTCCTCTCCCTTCTCAATCGTTATTCCTGTTTAGCGCTTATCCTTAAATAACCCGCTTAAATAATTTGTCTGATAAGACTGTCGATAACATAATTCCCTTCAATGCTTTTAAGCCGCTGGCGCTATTTACATTCATATTCCAAATAATTGATCTTAATAGTTAAGGAATTCCTCGGGTCTAAATCCTAAAGATGGGTCAGACAATTGATAGCGGTTATTGATGCTGGTATTTTCCGGCAATTAATATTGCTTATCGATACCCTCGGCCAAATGTCGGCATTTGGCTTTCTTTTGTATTTCACCTTAATAAGGAAATTGAATGAACGCACTGATCAAAAAAGGAATGCAGGTTACAGCGTTAGCCTTGTCGGTTAATACAGCTATGGCTGCACAAAGCATTGATATTAAAGTAACAGGTAAAATCCTTCCATCATCATGTACCCCAGCCTTCCCAAGCGGTGGCGGTGTGGCTGACTTCGGTACCATGAAAGTTTCTTCTCTCAATTCGACAAGTGTAACCCCGCTGGCGGATATGAAAGAAATTCCCGTTACCATTACCTGTGAAGAAGCCACGCGTGTTGCGGTGAAGTTTACCGATTCGCGTGACGACTCTTCCCCAACAGAAAGTATCAAAATGGGTAATGGTTTTAGCGGTTCGCCAAATTCTGTGTTTGGTCTGGGAATGTATAACGATAAAAAAATTGGTGCCTATGCATTAGCGTTATACCGCAATCAAGGCGAAAACACTAACGCGAGCGGAGACCCACTTTATCCATTGATAAGTATTGATGGTGGAAAAGGCTGGCTTGTTAGAGGTGCCGACTATATGCAAATTTACAGTGACAATTCTGAAATTTATGCCTTTACTTCAGATAAAGCGGGTAGTGCGCCTTCTCCAGAAAGCAAGATCAACTTCAAAGTTGCTGTAAGCGCCACAATTAACCCAACCAACGATTTAAACGTCACGGATGAAGTGACGCTGGACGGTTTAACCAACGTTGAGCTGGTTTACCTCTAATTATCACAGTGCTGATAATTCACTGCTCCTCTGATTAGGGGAGCAGTCTCCATCAATATTAACGGACTAATATTATGATTCTCTCTAAAAAAACGTTGTTCTGCGTTTGCCTGCTTTCGTCGTTGCAGACATTTGCCGCCGGTATGGTGCCAGATACTTCCCTGCTGTTGATTAACGAAGACGAGCGGGGAGCGAGCATGGATGTGAAAAATAGCGACGATACCGCCCAGCTTCTTTATACCCGTATTGTCGATTTACCGGATGATCCCACACCCGGTGTTATTGTCACTCAACCGGTGGTGCGTGTAAATGCCGGCAAAACGCAGCGTGTCCGCTTTGTCTTAAAAGACAGCGCGGAAAAATTAAAAACAGAACACTTAAAACGCGTCATTTTTTCCACTATTCCGCAACGAGAGCAGAATAAAGTGAAAATGGTGTTCAGCCAGAATCTCCCGGTCATTATTCACCCGGCGGGTCTCGACGTGAATATGGAGCCGTGGAAAGATCTGCGCTGGCAGATTAAAAATGGCAACCTGACGGTGGTAAACGATACGCCTTATGTGGTGCGTATGGAGCAAAACGCCACATTATTACCGTCACGAATTAAGGTCAAATTCGACAAAAGCTATATCCTTCCCGGCCAGACGATGATAGCGACGTCAGAAAACAAAATAACCGGGCAGAATAACAAGGTAGAAATGTACCCTGCTACCCGCTTTGGCTATAAAGCCAGTTCTTATGTTGCTGAATTAAAATAATAATACCCGACGGAGTGGCCATGAAAATTTCCCCCTGTAAAACAGGCGTGCTGGCATTTTGCCTGAGCGCGGTGGCATTCGGAATTCGTGCAGAGATTCTGCCAACGGCAGCGCCCACTATGGAGCTGGCAAGAGCATTTTTCGATACCCAGGCGTTAAAAGAGAATGGCCTCGATCCGGCTATTGCTGACTATTATGCCGTCGCCCCGCGATTTATGCCGGGTTACCATAATGTCACCGTGCTGATTAACGGCAAAAAGCGCGGCATTATGCCCGTAAAATTCAATGATGAAGGTCTTCCCTGTATTGATGGAGAATTTCTGGACGCCGCCGGGTTATATAAAAAACTCAAGCGTGAAACGTGCCCTTCAATTCACCAGTACTGGAAAAACGCAACGGTCGTCACTTCTCCAGACGTAGACGAAATTTCACTGGTTGTTCCGCCGGAGGCCATTAACCCGGAAAGTGGCCGCCAGGTGGCTGACGTGCGTGGCGGACGCGCGGCTATGCTGAACTACTCCATGTTTGGCACCCATTACGACTTTGATGATGATAAGTCCGATCGTTTTCAGTCTTCGTTTGAATTTGGCTTTAACGCAGGTGACTGGATTGTGCGCAGTTCGCAGTTTATCAGCGACGGCAGCGGCATGTCGTTCGAGAGCGACTCGCTCTACACCTATGCACAGCGCACCTTTACCGACTACGGCGTGATGGTGCAGGGGGGGCAAATTAACATCGCCAACAGCCGCTTCAGTATCCCCGGCATCTATGGCGTACAGATGATGCCGGATAACGCTCTCCTGCCGGGCTACAGCAGCGGTATTGAGGTAAGCGGTATTGCCCGCAACGCCCAGGCGCGCGTAGACATTCGCCAGGGCGGACAGTTGATCTTCTCCACGCTGGTGCCAGCCGGGCCGTTCACCTTAAGCGATGTGCCGGTTGCTAACCTGAACACGGATTTAAAGGTGACGGTGACAGAAACCGACGGCAGCGAAAGCCATTTTACGGTTTCCGCCAGCACCTTCCGTAGCAACCACGTGGGCCGCGCGCCGGGGTTTTCACTGGCCGTCGGGCGTGCAGAGGACATGGAGACAAACTTTACGCAGCCGTGGATTGTCGCCGCATCAAACGGCTGGTCCATTAACAACCGGATGAACTTTCTCGCCGGCATGGTGATGGCAGATAACCACTATTACGGTTTCTCCGCCAACATTGACACCGTGCCGATGCAGCATATGTATGCCTCGCTGGGTTTTCTCGGCTCCATTGATAACCTCTCGCAAACCGACGGTAATAAAACCACGCTGGATCTCGGCTACGCCTTACCGTGGGGGCTCGGCCTGTCCCTTGGCGGGAGCTACGGTACGCCGAAGTATCGTGAAATGCAGGAGTTATACAGCGATGACGATGACTACTCGACCACGAAATACGACACCAACGTTGGCGTGAGCTGGTCGAACCCGACGCTGGGCCGTTTCTCTCTGAGCTATTACAACAACCAGACCTGGAACAGCGAATACGACAGCCGCCGCATCATTTCGTCATGGTCGCGGTCGTTCCGCTATTTTAACGTCAGCGTAAACTGGGAATCAGACATCAGCCACGGTGATAAGTACACCAGCGACAGCGATATGTTTTATGTGAACGTATCTGTGCCGCTGGGCCGCACCGGCGTATCCACCAACAGCTGGTACCGTGAAAACGAGGGCAAAGCCTCTTACGGGACCCGCGCCATGGGGTCATTTAACGATGAAAACACCTACACGGTGGGCGTCTCTCAGGATCACGATGACAGCGTAACCAACTGGGATGGTTCGCTGAACAGTAACCTGCACTACACCACGCTCGCGTTGGGGATTGGCGGTGACAATGAAAGCAACCGTAACTCCTCGATCGCGCTGAGCGGCGGCATTGTCGCGCACGGTGATGGCGTCACCTTCTCACCTTATCCGGTAACAGATACCTATGCGGTAGTGGCGCTGGACAAGCCCGTTGCCGGGGTGGCGATAGGTACCCCGCGCGGTAACGTCTGGACGGACAAATGGGGCAGGGCGGTTGTTCCCGCCCTGACACCGTTCAGCGAAAGTACGGTTGAAATAGATACGCAAAGCCTGCCGGGCAATGTGGACGTCAGCAACGGTCATGCATCGCTGAAGGCCTCCCACGGAGCATTTGCTCACTGGAAGTTCACCACGCTGAGCCAGCGCCGCGTACTGCTGAATATTACGCGCGCGGACGGCACGCCGTTACCGAAAGGCGTCTCTGTCGTGAACGGGAAAGGGGAGTACATCACCTCTGCACCGGAAGACGGCATCATTTTCCTGAATGATATTTCCGCCAGCCAGACGCTGTATGCGAAGCAGGATACTGGCCGTTGCACGCTGAGTTTCACCTTGCCGGAAGCGGATCCCACTCAATTCTACGAGGAGATAAACGGAAAATGTCTCTGATTATTCATCGCACGTTTTTACTGCTGCTGGCCTGCGTCGCCCTCAGCCATGCTCCGTCCGTCCTGGCAGAAGAAGAGTGTCAGGTGGTTTCGTCAGTAAAGAGTATCAATAATGGTCTGCTACGTCGGGAGGCGATGCGCGAGGTCAGCACGGATATTGCCGGAAAAACGTACCGGGGGTACGCCTCGTCAGAGCGTGAGATCCAGGTGTCGGTGATCTGTCCGGACGCGCGCAAGATCCGTCTGCAGGTGGATGGTCCGGCCCGTGGAAACAAAGCGTATCGCTTTAGCGACAACGGTGTGCTGAAAATCACGGCGAAAGAGGCCCGCATGGATAATGGTGCCGTGCAGCTGGCGGCCGTGCCGCGCGGCGCGGCGCAGGTCACCGCGGGTGCAGCGGAGGTTACGCTACCACCGGATACGTCGCTTGTGGCGGTGAACGGCAGCGAGGTGGCGGGCAAACAGCTGGTCGTTACGCTCTCGGTGGTCACTTATCTCAACGATAACGCGTTCAGGATCGGCAACACGGCGGAGCTCGAAGAAATGCTGACGGTGAATTACGTTACCCTCGCGGCGCAGTAAACGCCGCCTTGCCCGACTGACGCGTGCTGTCGGGCTTTTTTATGCCATTCCCGCCAGACGCAGCAGCGCCGTAACGACCGCCGCCGCCACGATCACCACAATCAACGGCATTTTTCGCCAGGCCAGAAACACCGCAAACGCCACGCCCAGCACCCGCGCCATCCCGGCGAAGTGTTCCCCTTCATAGAAGGTGGTCGCCAGCGCCACGGAAAACAGCAACACTGTTGCCGCATCCGACAGCAGTGCCTGAGATCGCTCGGACAGCGCCAGTCGGCTACCCAGTTTCGCCCCGCCAAGACGCATCAGATAGGTCCCTGCTGACAGAATGGCGATACCGAGGATAAAGAGGGTCATGTTTTCCATTATTTTTTCCTCGCGGCGAGACCGAGTAAAGAGAGCAGTACCGGTAAGCCCACCGGAGCGAACGGTACGGCGGCCAGCGACAGGGCGGCGCCGCTGCAGGCGCGGATAAGCGTGGTGCGGTTTTTAAACGCCGGAACCACTAAGGCCAGCAATATGGCCGGAAATACCGCGTCCAGCCCGATGGTTTCCGGGGCCGGCAACAGTTTTCCGACCATGGCACCCAGCAGGGTACCCAGCGGCCAGAGGATGGCAACGCCCAGGCCGCACAGCCAGTAGGCCGTTTTGCGCTGCTCCGGGGTTTTTTGCGACAGCCCAAACACCACGCTTTCGTCGTTCATGATGTGGCAGCCCAAAAAGCTTAAACCGCGTTTACCCACCAGCTCGCGCACCGTAACGCCAAACGGCACATGGCGGGCGTTCACCAGCAGCCCGGCCGCGGCCGCCGCCAGTGGGTTACCCCCGCTCGCCACGATACCGATAAACATAAACTCCGAGGCCCCCGCCAGCACGGTAATAGACAGTACAAACGGTACCCATAGCGGGAAACCGTAGGCCATCGCCAGCGAGCCGTATGACATCCCCACCACGCCAACGGCGAGGCAAACGAGGATAATTGCTTTGATGGTGTCGCCTTTCAGGCAAGAGAGAGAACGTTTCATACAATTTTAGCCATATCGAACGTGTATCCATTATAATGAACGGATCAGATTCGGTTTACAAGATGAACGAATCGTTCGATTTATAGAACAAGAGGCCGTTTATGACGCAGCCAATCAGCGTGATCGCCAAAAGTCTGGTGCGAGAACGCCTGCGAACCGGACTTTCACTGGCGGAAATTGCCCGCCGTGCCGGTATCGCCAAATCCACACTTTCGCAGCTGGAGTCCGGCAATGGCAATCCCAGCCTTGAGACGCTGTGGTCGCTTTGTGTGGCGCTGGATATTCCCTTTGCACGGTTGCTGGAGCCGCAGCAGCCGACCACGCAGGTGATCCGCCGCGGTGAAGGCACAAAAGTGGTCGCCGGGCAGGCCAATTACGAAGCCATTCTGCTGGCGGCATGCCCCCCGGGCGCACGGCGCGATGTCTACCTGCTCATCACCCAGCCAGGTGCCGATCGTATTTCCCAGCCCCATTCACCGGGGTCAGTTGAACATATTATTGTGACCCAGGGCCGGGCGCTGGTCGGTCTGCTTGATGCCGCGGAGGTGCTGGAGGCAGGGGATTACATTTGCTATCCCGCCGACGAACCGCATATCTTCAAGGCCCTGGAGCCAGACACCTACGCGCTACTGGTGGCGGAACAAAATTAACCAGGAAACGGAAACGCATGTCGCTTAAAGCTATCGCCAAAGAACTGGGGCTTTCGGTTACCACCGTCAGTCGTGCCCTCAACGGATATGACGACGTCTCCAGCGAGACGCGCGCCCGCGTGGAAGCGGAAGCCCAGCGACGCGGCTATCGGCCCAATACCTTTGCCCGTCGTCTGAAGATGGGCAAGATCGACGCGGTGGGGCTGGTTTTTCCGGTACATCCTGTTCCGCTCAATAACAGCGTATTTATGGACATGGTCGGCGAAATTAGCCACGAACTTGCGCGACATGAAATCGATCTCCTGCTGATTGCCGATGACGATCTGGCCGATAAACACAGCTATATGCGCATGGTGCAAAGCCGTCGCGTGGATGCGCTGATTGTGGCGCACACGCTGGATCACGATCCGCGCCTGGAGCAGCTTCAGGCTGCCGGGTTCCCTTTTCTGGCTCTCGGACGCAGTCAGCTGCCGCAGCCCTATGCATGGTTTGATTTTGACAACTACGCCGGTACGTATCAGGCCACCCGCTGGCTGATCGAAAAAGGCCATCAGCGTATTGCTTTGCTTGGCGAAAGTAACAACCAGGCGTTCATCACCCAGCGTCGCCAGGGGTATCTGGATGCGCTGCGTGAAGCCGGGCTGTCCAGCAAGTGGCTGCGCGCCATGCCGCCTTCCCGCCGGGTCGGCTACGCCACAACAAAAGAGCTGCTCTCTCTGCCGCAACCCCCCACGGCCATCATCACCGACTGCAACACCCACGGCGACGGTGCGGCAATGGCGCTGGCACAGCTTGGCCGTCTAACCGGCGAGAATGCCGTATCGCTGGTGGTCTACGACGGTTTGCCCCAGGACAGCATCGTCGATATCGACGTGGCGGCGGTGATCCAGTCTACCCGTCAGGGCGTCGGGAAGCAGATTGCCGATATGGTGCGCCAGCTGATTAACGGCGACGACATCGACACTCTTCAGGTGCTCTGGCAGCCGGAATTCTCCCCAGGCCAGACGGCGTAAACCACGCAAAATTCCAAAGCCGATCACAGATCCGAAACGTTTTGGTTTGTATCCGAAACGTTTCGGATCAACACTCAGGACATCCCGATGACTGGAGATGTCTGATGCAAGATTACGTTTTTCGACTCGTAAGCAACACGGTGGACGTGGTGATAAAAACGCACCCGTTTTCCGAAATTCTCTACTGGGGGCCGCACCTTCAGCACTTTTCGCCGCAGGATGCCGCTACGCTCGAACGCCCGGTGGCTAACGGCAGGCTCGACGTGGATTCCCCGGTTACGCTGATGGCTGAACCTGGACACGGCCTGTTTGGTTCACCCGGCATTGAGGGGCACCGGCAGGGGCTGGATGGTTCCCCGGTTTTCAGCACCACCGACGTGCAGCAGCAGGGACAAACCCTGACGATAACGGCAGAAGATGAATACGCGGGCCTGCGCCTGACCAGCGAGCTGGCGCTGGACGCCAGCGGCGTGCTGGTCGTACGGCACGGCGTAACCAACCTGAAATCGCAGGCGTGGCAGGTGGACCGTTTTGCCGTTACGCTGCCCGTGGCGGAGCGCGCCCGGGAGGTGATGGCGTTTCATGGCCGCTGGATCCGTGAATTCCAGCCGCACCGCGTCATGCTGGAGCATGACAGCTTCGTGATTGAGAACCGCCGGGGTAGAACGTCTCACGAACACTTCCCGGCGCTCATTTCAGGCACGCCGTCGTTCAGCGAAATGCACGGCGATGTCTGGGGTGTGCATCTGGGCTGGAGCGGCAACCATCGCCTTCGCGCTGAAGCCAAAACCGATGGCCGTCGCTATCTGCAAGCGGAAGCGCTCTACCTGCCAGGAGAGATGGCGCTGGAAGAGGGACAAACGCTCTGGACGCCACGCCTTTATGCGAGCTACTCCGCGCACGGGCTGAACGGGATGAGCCAGCAGTTTCACCGCTACCTGCGCGACAACATCATCCGTTTCCCGGAAAACAAACCGCGTCCGGTCCATCTCAACACGTGGGAGGGGATCTACTTCAACCATGATCCGAACTACATCATGCGTATGGCTGACGAGGCGGCCGCGCTGGGTGTGGAACGCTTTATCATCGACGACGGCTGGTTTAAAGGGCGCAACGACGACCATGCTGCGCTGGGCGACTGGTATCTGGATGAGAAAAAATACCCGAACGGCCTGCGGCCAGTGATCGACCATGTCAAAAAACTCGGCATGGAGTTCGGCATCTGGATTGAACCGGAGATGATCAACCCGAACTCCGATCTCTACCGCGCGCATCCTGACTGGGTTCTGGCGCTGCCGGGATACGCGCAGGCGACCGGACGACACCAGCTGGTGCTCAATCTGAACATTCCGCAAGCGTTTGATTACCTGGTGGAGCGCATGAGCTGGCTGCTGGGTGAGCATGCGGTTGATTATGTGAAATGGGATATGAACCGCGAGCTGGTGCAGCCTGGCCATAACGGCAGAGCCGCCGCCGACGCGCAGACCCGCCAGTTTTATCGACTTTTGGATGTGCTGGGCGAGCGTTTCCCGCATATTGAATTTGAATCCTGCTCCTCAGGTGGCGGACGAATCGATTACGAGGTGCTGACCCGCTGCCATCGCTTCTGGGCGTCCGACAACAACGACGCGCTGGAGCGCAACGCTATTCAGCGCGGCATGAGCTACTTCTTCCCGCCGGAGGTGATGGGCGCGCATATCGGTCATCATAAATGCCACGCGACGTTTCGCCAGCACAGCATTGCCTTCCGCGGCCTGACGGCGCTGTTTGGCCATATGGGGCTGGAGCTGGATCCGCTCACTGTCGATGAGAAAGAGCGCGAAGGTTATCGCCATTACGCTGCGCTGCACAAGCAGTGGCGCGAGGTGATCCACCACGGCATCCAGTGGCGTGTGGATATGCCGGACGCCACCACGCTGGCGCAGGGGATCGTGAGCGAAGATAAGTCGCAGGGGCTGTTTATCATCAGCCAGCTCGCGATGCCGGATTATACCCTGATGATGCCGCTGCGCATGCCGGGGCTGGAGGCCAGCGCGCAGTACCGTATCTCGCTGCTCGATCACCCGAATATTAAGATTACGGGAGAGGGCGGGCACACCATGCGCAAGCTGCCGGCATGGATGG
>NZ_LOMM01000017.1:0-23864 GCF_001605945.1 Enterobacter sp. SENG-6 | reverse complement strand
CAGGCGGGTATTGCGCTGCCTATTCTCGATCCGGAAACCGCCATTCTGATTGGTGTGGAACGCGTGTAAGGGTGACGGGCCGGGAAACTGGCCCTCCGTTGAGGATAAAAATAATGAACACAACAACCTGTACCCACAAAGACAACCCTAACTTCTGGATCTTCGGGCTGTTCTTCTTTCTCTACTTCTTCATCATGGCCACCTGCTTTCCGTTCCTGCCTATCTGGCTGTCGGACATCATCGGCCTGAACAAAACCCATACCGGCATTGTTTTCTCCTGCATTTCGCTGTCGGCTATCGCCTTCCAGCCGGTGCTGGGGGTGATTTCGGACAAGCTGGGGCTGAAAAAGCATCTGCTGTGGATTATCTCTGTACTGCTGTTTCTGTTCGCGCCCTTCTTCCTGTATGTATTCGCGCCGCTGCTGAAAACCAACATCTGGCTGGGTGCGCTGAGCGGCGGGCTGTATATCGGCTTTGTTTTCTCGGCCGGGTCCGGGGCGATTGAGGCCTATATCGAACGCGTGAGCCGCAACAGCGCCTTTGAATATGGCAAGGCGCGCATGTTCGGCTGCCTCGGCTGGGGGCTGTGCGCCTCAACGGGGGGCATCCTGTTTGGTATCGATC
Organism: Enterobacter sp. SENG-6; assembly: GCF_001605945.1. Taxonomy (NCBI): domain Bacteria; kingdom Pseudomonadati; phylum Pseudomonadota; class Gammaproteobacteria; order Enterobacterales; family Enterobacteriaceae; genus Enterobacter; species Enterobacter sp. SENG-6. Next base: position 23,240 of record NZ_LOMM01000017.1, on the reverse strand, counting down.
CGTCATACGTTTTCTGGATGGGATCGGCGGCGGCGCTGTTGCTGATGCTGCTGCTGGTGGTCGCAAAGCCGAAGCCCAATCAGACGGCACAGGTGATGAATGCCCTGGGTGCCAACCAGCCGCAGATCACCGCGAAAACGGTCTTTAACCTGTTCCGTCAGCGCAGAATGTGGATGTTTATTCTGTACGTGATTGGCGTGGCCTGCGTCTATGATGTTTTTGATCAGCAGTTCGCCACCTTCTTCAAAACCTTCTTCGCCACGCCGCAGGAGGGCACTCGCGCCTTTGGTTTCGCGACGACGGCGGGGGAGATCTGTAACGCCATTATTATGTTCTGCTCGCCGTGGATCATTAACCGTATTGGGGCGAAAAATACGCTGCTGATCGCCGGATTGATTATGGCGACGCGCATCATCGGCTCGTCGTTTGCCACCACCGCCGTGGAGGTCATCGCCCTGAAAATGCTGCACGCGCTGGAGGTCCCGTTCCTGCTGGTGGGGGCATTCAAGTACATCACCGGCGTGTTTGATACGCGACTCTCGGCCACTATCTATCTGATTGGCTTCCAGTTTGCCAAACAGTCAGCGGCCATTTTCCTCTCCGCCTTTGCCGGAAATATGTATGACCGGATCGGCTTCCAGGAGACGTATCTGATGCTGGGCTGCTTCGTGCTGGCAATTACGGTGGTGTCGGCGTTTACGCTGAGCAGCAGGCAGGAGATAGCCGCTGCCGCGGGCGCGGCAGCGTTAACCAGTCAGTCCAGATAAAACACCTCTTCCAGCCCGGTACTCACCGGGCTGTTGTCCGGATTCGACGGCATTACATCACGTATGTGTTTCCACCAGCGCTGGCAGACGTCGGTATTCGCGACCGCGTTCCAGCGCTCCTCCGATTCAATCTCTACGGTGGCAAACAGCAGGTTACGTTCCCGGTCGAGATAAATGGCGTAGTGGTGCGCGCCGTGGTCCTTCAGCACCGCTTCCAGTTCGGGCCAGATGGGGTTGTGGCGACGCGCGTACTCCTCGTGCGCGTCCGGGTTTACCTGCATCACAAAGGCTTTGCGGATCATAATGCCTCCAGATAAAGCTCGCGCACCTCGTCGCGGCTGGCGGTGCGCGGGTTGCATGGCGCGCACGGGTCGGCGAGGGCTTTATCCAGCCAGCCTTCGATATCGGCTTTGGTGACACCAAGCTGGCTGAAGCCGGACGGAATGCCGACGCGGGCGCTCAGGTCGCGAATCGCCTGAATCGCTGACATGCTGGCCGCTTCGTCGCTCATGCCGCGCGTGTCGACGCCCATCGCCTGCGCCACGCGAGCAAACCGTGCTACGGCGTTCGGGCGGTTAAAGTTTTCAACGATCGGCAGCAGGATGGCGTTACACACGCCGTGCGGCAGATTGTGCGTCGCACCCGGCTGGTGCGCCAGGGCATGTACGAGGCCGAGGCCAGCACTGTTAAACGCCATGCCCGCCAGATACTGACCAAACGCCATCTGCTCGCGTGCTTCCAGGTTATGACCGTCGTCGACCGCTTTGGGCAGCCAGAAGTTTATCAGGCGAATCGCCTCCAGCGCGTTGGCATCGGTCAGCGGGTGCGCGCCAACGGACACATAGGCTTCAATGGCGTGCGTTAACGCATCCATTCCCGTTGCGGCAGTGACGGACGCAGGAATATCCAGCATCACGCTGGCATCATCCACGGCGATATCCGGAATGATGTTCGGGTCGATGATCACCTCTTTCACCTGACGCGCGGAGTCAATAATCACCGCGTTGCTGGTCATCTCCGCCGCCGTGCCTGCGGTGGTGTTGATCGCCACCAGCGGCACGCCCGGGTTTTTCACCTTGCCGACGCCGGAATAATCGGTGGACGGACCCGGATTGGCGGTGAGGATTTTAATCGCTTTGGCGGTATCAATCGGGCTGCCGCCGCCAAAGGCGATAAGATAATCACATTCCGCGTCCCGGTATGCTGCATAGCCTTTTTGCACCAGCGCCTCCGTCGGGTTGGGAAAGACCGCGTCAAACAGCTGATATGACATCTGGTTCGCATCCAGCGCGGTAAACAGACTGTCCAGCAGGCCCAGCTTCACCAGCTGGCCGTCGGTGACAATCAGCGCTTTGCCCCACCGTTTGTTCGCCACCAGCCTGACCATGTCGCCAATAGCGCCCGCGCCGTGCAGGCTGATTTTTGGCAGTGCCAACATAAAGCTCATGATAATTCTCCTTAACTATCGCCCGGACCGTCCGGTCAGCGAGGGTTTATGCATATATTTCCAGCGCTGAACGGAGCGGGGTTACGCCGAAGCGCTTGCCGAGCGCAATAAGTTCTTCGCGGGTAATGGTTTGCTTCATACCGCCCATGGAATAAACCTTTACCAGCACTTCAGCGGATTTCTCGGCGGTGTCGATCAGGCCGAAGGTTTCATCAAGCGTAGGGCCGCTGCCGAAGACGCCGTGGAACGGCCACAGCACCAGCGAATGTTTTTGCATATCTCTGGCGGTTGCCTGGCCGATCTCGTCGGTGCCCGGTACCATCCACGGCAGAATGCCGACCCCGTCCGGGAAGACCACCAGACACTCGGTGCTGCCTTCCCACAACTTGCGGGTGATGAAGTCAGAGCTGTTTTCCAGCACGTAGGTCAGGGCGATCAGGTTGGTGGCGTGGCAGTGCATGATCACGCGGTCTTTGCCGTCAGTCGCCCTGATGCGCTCGCAGTGGGAGAGGAAGTGCGCCGGCAGTTCAGATGTGGGTACCGCCTCATCGGTCAGGCCCCACAGGATGTGGTAGCCCGCGCCGTCGCTGTCCACTTTCACCACGCCAAGGTTGGCCTCAGGATCAAGCTGGACGTTACGGAAGAACTTGCCGGAACCGGTGACGATAAACGGCGTATTGGCGAGCAGCGGCATGGGCTGGCTCAGGGCAATATAGCGCGGCTTCTGGTGGAAATCGGCGGTGTAGGGTTCGATATCCGCGTCGTCCAGGCGCAGCGTCAGGTTGCCGCCGTTACGCTCGTCCCAGCCCTTCAGCCAGGCATCGGAGGTGGCTTTGATCATGCCCTGGACGAACCAGGAGGTGGTGATGGTCTGCATAGTTATTTTTCCAGTTATCGCGGTGAGGTGAAATCCCTCACCCCAGCCCTCTCCCACAGGGAGAGGGGGTAAAAGTTCCCTCTCCCTGTGGGAGAGGGTTAGGGTGAGGGCAAAATTAGCCGCGCTGACTTAACACATCTTTCTCATACGCCCGCACGTTTTCCAGCCACTGGCTGCCTGCCGGCGTGTCGTTACGCTGGCAGTACATCTCCCACACGGCCTGCCACGGCAGGGATTTCTGCTCTTCCAGCAGCGCCAGGCGCGCGGTGTAGTCGCCGTTTGCTTCCAGCTGTTTCAGCGCTGCGGTTGGCTCCAGCAGCGCACGCAGCAGGGCTTTTTTCATATTGCGGGTGCCGATCACCCATGCCGCGATGCGGTTGATGGAGGGGTCAAAGAAGTCGAGGCCAATGTGCACGCGGTCAAACAGGTCATGACGGATGATTTCGCTGGCAATCGCCTGGGTTTCGTCATCCAGCAGCACCACGTGGTCGCTGTCCCAGCGCACCGGACGGCTGACGTGCAGCAGCAGGCGCGGTACGAAGAGCATGGCGGCGGAGATTTTGTCGGAGATCACTTCTGTGGGGTGGAAGTGACCGGCGTCCAGGCACAACGCGGTCTGGCGGCTGGTGGCGTAACCCATGTAGAACTCGTTCGAGCCGACGGTGTAGCTCTCCGCGCCAATGCCGAACAGCTTGCTCTCCACCGCGTCGATGTGGTGCGCCGGGTTGAGTTTTTCGCTGATGGCCTCATCCAGCGCGGCCAGCAGGCGCTGACGCGGGGCGAGACGGTCGACGGTGATGTCTTTCATGCCGTCCGGGATCCAGATGTTCATCACCGACGGCGTGCCAAGCTGCTCGCCAAACCAGGCCGAGACGCGCCGGCAGGCTTTAACGTGGTCGATCCAGAACTGACGGATCTCGTCGTTGGCATGCGCAAGGGTAAACCCGTCCGCACTCAGCGGGTGCGAGAAGCAGGACGGGTTAAAATCCAGACCCAGTTTGTTGGCTTTGGCCCATTCCACCCAGTTTTTAAAGTGCTCCGGTTTGATTGCGTTACGCGCCACCGGCTCGTCGGACTCCAGATAGATCGCGTGCAGGTTCAGGCGTTTTGGCCCCGGGATCAGGCTCAGCGCCAGTTCCAGATCCGCACGCAGTTCGGTGGCGTTGCGCGCTTTGCCCGGGTAGTTACCCGTCGCCTGAATGCCACCCGTCAGAGAACCGCCCGGGTTCTCGAAGCCGGCAACGTCATCGCCCTGCCAGCAGTGCATGGAGACAGGCAGACGGTCGAGCTGGCGCAGCGCCGCGTCGACATCCACGCCGACGGCGGCGAAACGCTGTTTAGCCAGGTCCCAGGCTTGTTCAAGTTGAGTGGTCATGCGCAAAGCTCCTTAGTCAGTCGTTTTTGCTGAAACTGCGCCCGGTAGCGGGCAATTTCATGGCAGGGATTAGGGGTGAAGGTGGTCAGGCGGGTATTCGCGGTGACCACCGAACGGAATTCGTCGACGTCTGAAAGTTCGTCCAGAGTCATCAGTTGAATACCGATGTTGCCGAGCGTTGAGGCCTCCACCGGACCCGCCACCACGGTGATGCCGCAGGCATCGGCGCAGAGCTGGTTCAGCAGCTGGTTCTGGCAGCCGCCGCCCACGATATGCAGCTGGCTGAACGGTTTGCCGCGAAGGCTCGCCAGCTCGCTCAGAACATCCGCGTAGAGCAGGGCCAGGCTGTCAAAAATGCAGCGCGCCAGCTCGGCAGGACGGGAAGGCACCGGCTGACCGGCTTCGAAACAGGCGGCCTGGATTTCGGCGCTCATATGCACCGGGTTAATAAAGCGGTCGTCGTTCGGGTTGATCAGGAACGTACAGGCCTTTAACTTTTCGGTCTCTGCGATAAGCGCAGGCAGGTCGGCAATGTGCTGCTCTTTCAGCATCCTCTGGAGCAGCCAGAGCCCCATGATATTCTTCAGCACGCGGTAGCGGCCTTCGGCACCGCCTTCGTTAGTGATGTTTGCTGCCATTGCGGCGTCGCTGGTGTACGGCGTTTTGCTCTCAAAGCCCATCAGCGACCAGGTGCCGGAAGAGAGATAGGCCGCGTCTTTACCGGCCAACGGCGATGCAATCACCGCGCTGGCGGTGTCGTGACTGGCGACGGCGACCACCGGGATTTCATTCCCCTGTGGGCAAATCCAGTAACCGATTACGTTACCCGGATGGGTCGGCGTACCGAACCAGGAAGGCGAAGCGCCGGTCCAGGCCAGCAGGGTTTCATCCCAGCTGTCGGTGTTGATGTTGACTAGCTGCGTGGTGGTGGCGTTGGTGTATTCCCAGTTCATGTTGCCGGTCAGCCGGTAGCTTAAGTAATCCGGGATCAGCAGCGTGTGCGCCACCTTTTTGACCAGCTCCGGCTGCTGCTCAACCAGCGCGCGCAGCTGATACAGCGTGTTAAAGGACAGAAACTGAATGCCGCTGCGGCCATAGATGTTGTCCTTGCCAAGCTGCGCGATGGCCTGTGCCATCAGCCCGTCGGTGCGGCTGTCGCGATACGAGACGGGCAGGCCGACGCGGTCGCCGTGGCTGTCGAGCAGAACGTAGTCCACCCCCCAGGTATCAATGCCAATGCTGTCGATGCGGATGCCGTCGTTGCAGACGTTGTTCAGCCCGGTGCGGATCTCCGCTTCCAGGGCATCAATATCCCAGGTATCAAAACCGTCCTGTTTTTGCAGGCAGTTGGCGAAACGGTGCATTTCGCGAAGCGTAAGTGTGCGCTTGCCGCAGTCCCAGGTGGCGAGCATTACGCGGCCGCTGGATGCGCCTAAATCGACAGCCACACAATGGCGAAAAGTCATGGTCAGGTCCCTTCTTAAGTCATTGGTGTTGAGTCTAAAAAAGGGAAGAAAAGACCACCTTCTTGTCACTGACAGCCCAAATCTCGCGCTGGCAAGAAAGCAAAGATGAACGTGAGGGAGTTCACAATTTCCAGTCAGGGCGGGGTTTTCGGGCAATGTGACGCTGACCGCATTTCCCGATTTTTCCGTCTGTTTCTTGAAAAATGGACAGTTTTTGCGACGTTTGCTGTCAAAAATTTAAGGTGAGTGTGGAAGGCCTTAATTACTATTTTGAGAACTTTTCTCATTGGTGGGGGCCGTTATGACCGTACTGCACAGCGTCGATTTTTTCCCGTCGGGAACGTCTCCGGTCGCGATTGAGCCACGGCTCCCGCAGGCTGCGTTTCCTGAACATCATCATGATTTTCATGAAATTGTGATTGTCGAGCATGGGACAGGCATTCACGTCTTTAACGGCCAGCCGTACACCATCAGCGGCGGTATGGTGTGCTTCGTGCGCGATCACGACAGGCATATGTATGAACACACCGACAATCTGTGCCTGACCAACGTGCTCTATCGTTCGCCGGACGCGTTCCAGTTTCTGTCGGGGTTGAATATGCTCCTGCCTCAGGAGCAGGATGGGCACTACCCGTCTCACTGGCGGGTGAATCAGTCCACGCTGCAGCAGGTGCGCCAGCTGGTGAATCAACTGGAGCAGAGCGAGGACGGGCAGGAGACCCATGCCATTGCCACCCGCGAGATGCTGTTTATGCAGCTGCTGGTGCTGCTGCGTCGCAGCTCTCTGGTGGAAGGGCTGGCAAATAACGACGCGCGGCTGAACCAACTGATGGCCTGGCTGGAGGACCATTTCGCCGAGGATGTGTGCTGGGAAACGCTGGCGGATGAGTTTTCGCTGTCGTTACGCACGCTCCATCGTCAGCTCAAGCAGCACACCGGGCTAACGCCCCAGCGCTACCTCAATCGTCTGCGCCTGATTAAGGCGCGTCATCTTTTACGTCACACCGATGAAAGCGTCACGGATATCGCCTATCGCTGCGGTTTCGGCGACAGTAATCACTTTTCGACCCTTTTTCGCCGCGAGTTTAGCTGGTCGCCGCGCGATATCCGTCAGGGGAAGGATGCTTCACTCCAGTAACGCGAAGGCAATCACCGTTTTATTGCCGCAAAAAGGCTAATAATGTCCGGTTATTCACCGTAGAGGTTGTGGTGTGGTCGCTCAGTTAATTCTTCGCAAAGATGATTTTTTTGCCTCAGCGAGTCAGGCCGTCGCGGTGGCCGACCGCTACCCGCAAAATGTCTTTGCCGAGCATACCCACGAATTTTGTGAGCTGGTGCTGGTGTGGCGCGGCAACGGCTTACACATCCTCAATGACAGGCCCTACCGCATTACGCGTGGCGATCTGTTTTACATTCGCGCCGAAGACAAACACGCCTACGCCTCGGTTAACGATCTGGTGTTGCAGAACGTGATCTACTGCCCGGACAGGCTCAAACTGAACGTCGACTGGGCGGCCCATATCCCCGGTTTTCTCAATGCCAGAGGCGAACCCCACTGGCGCTTGAGCAGCAGCGGCATGGCGCAGGTGCGCCAGACGATCTCCCAGCTGGAGCAGGAGAGCCAGAAGCACGATCCGGTGGCAAACCCGATGGCGGAACTGCTGTTCGCCCAGCTGGTCATCACCCTCAAACGCCATCGTTACGCTACCGATAACCCCTCCGCGACCGTTCAGGAAGCACTACTGGACAAGCTGATCGCCCGGCTCGCGGGCAGCCTGAACAAAAGTTTTGTGCTGGAAAAGTTCTGCGAGCAGGAGCAGTGCAGCGAGCGCGCGCTGCGCCAGCAGTTCCGCACCCAGACGGGGATGACGGTGAATCACTACCTGCGCCAGCTGCGCATCTGCCACGCCCAGTATCTGTTGCAGCATACGGAGCTGATGGTCAGTGAGGTGGCGATGCGCTGCGGGTTTGAGGACAGTAATTACTTTTCGGTGGTGTTTAACCGCGAGGTGGGGATGACGCCGGTTCAGTGGCGTCATCGCAGTCGAAAGGCAGCGTAATCAGTTCGCCATGCCGAGGCCGACAATGTTAGCGGCAATGATGATCACCACGCAGCCCAGGCTCAGGACGCCCACCGGACGACGCCCGGCGTTATTCCACTCCTTCAGTACCAGCCCAACCAGTCCGCCACACAGTACGTAGAAGCTCATGTGCAGCATCCAGCTTATGTAGTCGTACTGCGGTGGAATGCTGGCGTGACCCCAGGCGTAGAAAAAGAACTGCAGATACCACATGAGGCCGCCCAGCATCGACAGCAGCACATTGGTGATGATTAAGGATTTTGCCAGTGAGAAATCGGCTTTTACCGACAGATCCTTCACTTTTGCCAGACGAATGAAGCAGAAGCCAAGGTTTACCAGCGCGCCGCCGCCCATGATCACCACGTAGCTTGGCAGCGCCACGTACAACGGGTCGACGCCCAGCGCGGCGGCCGCTTCGTGCATAGGTTTTGCGGCGTTCATGGCGAACGACATGCCCGCCGAGAAGATGCCGCACATCACTGCCAGCAGCAGCCCTTTCTTCAGGTTAAAGTCCTCGGCTTTGATGCCCATCTTGCGCTCTTTCAGCTGACCCGCACGGGTGACGATACCCACGCCGATCACCGCGACAAGCACGCCCAGCAGCGTCATCTGCCCGCCTTTGGTGTTGAGCAACACATCGACATTGCCGTTAAGAATGGGCGTCATCAGCGTGCCGACGATCAGGGTAATGCCAATTGCGATGCCGATACCCATCGACATCCCGAGGTAGCGCATGGTCAGGCCATAGTTGATGTTGCCGATGCCCCACATCGCACCGAACAGAAACACCGGCAGCAGGGTGGAGGCACTGAAGGAGGTGAAGTAGCCCCAGAAATCCGGGAGCAGCATGGCGCTAATGGTCCACGGCAAAATCAGCCAGGAGACGGTACCGCCAACCGACCACATGGTTTCCCACGACCACCCTTTCACCTTTTTGAACGGGGCATAGAAACAGGCTGCACTGGCTGCGCCTATCAAATGCCAGAAGATACCCATCGTAATCGCATGATTCATTTTTACGTCCTCATCGTTTTTATAGCCGGTGGCTTCCCCCCGACTTGATGAGTGTAAAAATTAGGCGGTTCAGGAACCTTCAGAAGGTTGCCGCACTTTGGTTCTGGATGGCAATCAGCACGTTAACCGGGTGAGCAGACTCACAATTTTGTCATTTGGCAAAACCCGAATAACCTTATAAAAACTACGGCATTGATAATCATTTTCAATATCATTTAATTAACTATAATGAACCAACTGCTTACGCGGCATTAACAGCTGTGCCGCCCGACACTAATGGAGAGGATTATGAGTTATACACTGCCATCCCTGCCGTATGCCTATGACGCACTGGAACCGCATTTCGACAAGCAGACGATGGAAATCCATCACACTAAACACCACCAGACCTATGTGAACAACGCGAATGCTGCGCTGGAAAGCCTGCCAGAGTTCGCTAACCTGCCTGTTGAAGAGCTGATCACTAAACTGGACCAGCTGCCAGCGGACAAGAAAACCGTACTGCGTAACAACGCGGGCGGCCACGCAAACCACAGCCTGTTCTGGAAAGGCCTGAAAACCGGTACCACCCTGCAGGGCGACCTGAAAGCGGCTATCGAGCGCGACTTCGGTTCTGTTGATAACTTCAAAGCGGAATTCGAAAAAGCGGCTGCAACCCGTTTCGGCTCCGGCTGGGCGTGGCTGGTTCTGAAAGGTGACAAACTGGCGGTCGTTTCTACCGCAAACCAGGACTCCCCACTGATGGGTGAAGCGATCTCTGGCGCATCTGGTTTCCCAATTCTGGGTCTGGACGTGTGGGAACACGCTTACTACCTGAAGTTCCAGAACCGTCGCCCGGACTACATCAAAGCCTTCTGGGATGTGGTGAACTGGGACGAAGCTGCAGCGCGTTTCGCCGCGAAAAAATAAGGTTGCATTGACGCCTGTGAGAAGCGAGTCTGTTGACTCGCTTTTTTTGTATCTGAAGGAGTAGAGATGCATTACCCGGTGAATGTGTTTACAGGCAAGGTAAGGGAATACGACGGCAGCCGCCCGAGCGCCATCGCCAAAGTGCAGGTCGACGGAGAGCTGACGTTAACCGAACTCGGGCTTGCGGGCGACGAGCAGGCCGAGAAGAAAATCCACGGCGGGCCCGAACGCGCGCTGTGCCACTATCCGCGCGAGCATTATCAATACTGGATAACCGAATTCCCTGAACAGGCGGACCTGTTCGTCGCCCCCGCGTTCGGTGAGAATCTCTCCACCGAAGGGCTGACGGAGAAGAACGTCTTCATTGGTGATATTTTCCGCTGGGGTGATGCCCTGATTCAGGTAACGCAACCGCGCTCGCCATGCTTCAAGCTTAACTTCCATTTTGGCATTAACGACATGTCCGCACGGCTGCAGAGCGCGGGTAAAACCGGCTGGTTGTACCGGGTGGTGCTGGCGGGGCAGGTGTCTGCGGATGCGCCGCTGGAGCTGGTGTCGCGCCTGAGCGATGTGTCGGTGTATGACGCCTGTGCCATTGCCTGGCATATGCCGTTTGATGACGAGCAATATCATCGCCTTCTGTCGGCGGCAGGGTTATCCACCAGCTGGACAAGAACGATGCAGAAACGCCGCACTAGTCGGCAGATTGAGGATAATTCGCGGAGATTGTGGGGGAAATAGTGCCCCTCACCCCGGCCCTCTCCCCAAAGGGGCGAGGGTGAAAAAACCGCACCGAGCAGTCCCCTCTCCCCTTTGGGGAGAGGGTTAGGGTGAGAGGATTACGCGCGCTTATACAACGGTAGCCACAGCGTTAACCGCAGCCCGCCCAACGGACTGTCGTCGGCTTTCACCCAGCCGCGATGCTGCTGCATAGCGGTTTCAACAATCGCCAGACCCAGCCCGGTACCGCCAGATTCACGGTCCCGCGCCTCGTCGGTGCGGTAGAACGGACGGAAAATCTGCTCGCGATCTTCCGGGCTTACGCCTGGACCATCGTCATCCACAATGATGGTGATACCGTCTTTATCCACCGAGAAGGCCACCTCAATCTTCGTATGCGAATAGCGCAGGGCGTTACGCACGATATTCTCCAGCGCGCTCTCCAGCGTGTTGGGGTTACCGTACAGCGGCCATGGCCCCGGCGGGAAGTTGACGGTGAACGATTTACCCATCTGTTCCGCTTCGAACGCCGCGTTGTCTAACACTTCATGCCACAGCTGATTGGCTTTCACCGTTTCGCTCACCAGCGCGTTTTTCTGCTGATTGCGCGACATCACCAGCAGATCGTTGATCATGCTGTCCAGACGCTGGGCTTCGGTTTCGATACGTTCCAGCTCTTTGCTCTCACCGCTGCGGCGACGCAGCAGTGCGGTGCCAAGCTGGAGTCGCGTGAGCGGCGTACGCAGTTCGTGCGAGATATCCGACAGCAGCCGCTGCTGTGTGGTCATCATGCGCTCAAGAGCGGTGATCATCTGGTTGAAACTGGCCCCGGCGGCAAGAAACTCCTGCGGTCCGGCTTCCAGCTCAGGGTGCTGTCGCAGGTTACCCTGCGCCACTTCGTCGGCGGCGTTTTTCAGCTTACGCGCCGGTTTCGCCAGACTCCACGCCAGCCATAACAGCAGCGGGGAACTGACCAGCATCGTCACAATCAGCAGCAGAAGCGGACGGTCAAACAGCAGGTTGATAAAATCGGACTGGGAATTGCTCGCCGGGCGAATCAAATAAAGCTGGTAGTTATCTTCCCCATCCCTCACCGAGAAAGGGCCCACCATCTCAACCCGACCATATTTTTTCTTCTGCGGATGATCGGCGTTATCCGCCTGGCCAATAAAGTTGCGGATGATCTGCATTTCATTGCGATCCGCGCCAATCACGCGGCCTTCGCTGGTCACCAGCAGCAGGCGTTGTCCGGGAGGTGCCCATTTGTCGATAGCGCGAAACAGCCTGCGCCACCACATCAAATCGTTTGGCGGATCGTTTGCCAGCTCGGCTTCTACGTGCTGCTCGATCATCACGCCCTGACGTTGCTCGCTGTCGAGAAGCTCCGTCATCTGGCGTGAGTCGAGTTTTGGCAACATCAAAACCAGCATTAAAACCAGTGCCAGCGTCAGCCAGAAGATGGCGAAGATGCGGGCGGTTAAGCTTCCTATCATGAAGCGGAAACCATCAGATAGCCGCGACCACGCAGGGTTTTAAACCACGGATGACCGTCTTTACGCTCCGGCAGTTTGCGGCGCAGGTTCGAGATATGCATATCGATGGCGCGGTCAAACGGCGTGAGGCGTTTACCCAGCACTTCCTGGCTTAAGTGTTCACGCGATACCACCTGGCCGAGGTGCTGCGCCAGCAGATACAGCAGCGTGAACTCGGTACCGGTCAGCTCCAGCGTTTCACCGTCAAAGCTCGCTTCCTGACGACCCGGATTGAGGCTCAGTGAGTCCACTTCCAGCGTCGGTGAACTGTTGTCAGTATTCTGCTGCTGTTCGCTCCAGTGGGAACGACGCAGGATAGCGCGAATACGGGCGACCAGTTCGCGGTCGTTGAACGGCTTCGGTAGATAGTCATCTGCACCCAGCTCAAGGCCGAGTACACGGTCTAGTTCGCTGCCGCGTGCGGTCAGCATGATAACGGGGGTCTGGTGTGTCTGGCGAAGCTCTTTCAGCGTATCAATGCCGTTTTTCTTCGGCATCATGACGTCGAGCAAAAGTAGATCGATGCTGTCGTCAAGGAGACTCAGCGCCTGCTCGCCATCATGGGCGACCAGAACGTTGAAACCTTCCATGTCGAGCAACTCCTTTAAAAGAGATGTGAGCTCTCGGTCATCATCAACTAACAGGATTTTATTCATTGTTTAAATACCTCCGAGGCAGAAATTACGACATCAAGGCTATCTAATCCATGACTTTACGTTGTTTTACACCCCCTGACGCATGTTTGCAGCCTGAATCGTAGACTGTCTCTCGTTGAATCGCGACATGAAAGATTTTGGGAGCAAGTGATGCGCAAAGTTACCGCTGCCGTCATGGCCTCAACGCTGGCGTTCAGTGCGTTTAGCCAGGCCGCTGTAGCTATCATCGGCGATAACGCGTCCTCACAAGAGGGCATCGCGCAGCACAGCAGCCAAAGCCATATGTTTGACGGCATAAGTTTAACCGAACATCAGCGTCAACAGATGCGAGATCTGATGCAGAGGGCACGACACGATCAGCCCCCTGTTAATGTTAGCGAAATGGAGACAATGCATCGCCTTGTCACCGCAGAAAATTTTGACGAAAACGCTGTACGTGCTCAGGCAGAAAAAATGGCACAGGAGCAGGTTGCCCGCCAGGTAGAGATGGCGAAGGTTCGCAACCAGATGTTCCACCTGTTGTCGCCCGAGCAGCAAGCGGTTTTGAACCAGAAACATCAGCAACGTATGGACCAATTGCGTAAGGTTGCACGGATGCAGCGAAGCTCAGAAACGACGCTTTTCAGTAGCAATAGCAGTACCCGTAGTAACCAGTAAACCCTGTTTTCCTTGCCATAGACACCATCCCTGTCTTCCCCCACATGATGTGGGGGTTTTTTTTGCCCTTCATTCTGATGTGTTAACCGTTTATTCATCCTTTGACTCCGTAACCTTCCGTTATACTAGCGGCATGGCATGACAGGAGTATTTATGAATCAATCCTATGGAAGACTGGTCAGCCGGGCCGCCATTGCCGCGACGGTCGTGGCCTCAAGCTTACTGGTCATCAAAATATTCGCGTGGTGGTACACGGGCTCGGTCAGTATTCTGGCGGCGCTGGTGGACTCGTTGATGGATATTGCCGCCTCGCTGACCAACCTGCTGGTGGTGCGTTACTCGCTGCAACCGGCGGATGAAGAGCACACCTTCGGGCACGGCAAAGCCGAATCGCTGGCGGCGCTGGCGCAAAGTATGTTTATTTCCGGCTCTGCGCTGTTTCTGTTTTTAACCGGCATTCAGCATCTTGTTTCGCCATCACCCATGAACGATCCCGGCGTGGGCGTGGTGGTGACTGTGGCTGCACTTATATGCACCCTTGTTCTTGTAACGTTCCAGCGCTGGGTGGTTCGAAAAACGCAAAGTCAGGCTGTACGGGCGGATATGCTTCATTATCAGTCTGATGTTATGATGAATGGCGCTATTCTTATTGCGCTCGGTCTGGCCTGGTATGGCTGGCATCGGGCCGATGCGTTATTTGCGTTAGGGATTGGCATCTATATTTTATACAGCGCTTTGCGGATGGGGTATGACGCGGTGCAATCGCTTCTTGACCGTGCGCTCCCCGACGCAGAACGCGATGAAATTTATACTATCGTGACCTCCTGGCCGGGTGTCAGTGGTGCTCACGATCTTCGTACGCGGCAGTCAGGGCCGACCCGCTTTATTCAGATTCACATAGAAATGGAAGACAACCTGCCATTGGTTCAGGCTCACGTTATTGCTGAGCAGGTGGAGCAGGCGATTTTGCAGCGTTTTCCTGGGTCAGACGTCATTATTCACCAGGATCCCTGCTCGGTTGTACCCGGTTATGTTGCGCTTTCGTAATTCGTTGTAAAAAAGTGAGCCAGGCCAGCATTTTGTGTATAAATTACCGCCATTTGGTCTGACCTGAATCAATTCAGCTGGAAGTGGTTGATATACTATTTGCAGTATTCGTTGGTCGACAAGTTTCTTCCGGCAACAGATTTCAATTTTGCATTCCTAAGTTCAGAGGTAGTCATGATTAAGAAAATCGGTGTGTTGACAAGCGGCGGTGATGCGCCGGGCATGAACGCGGCAATTCGTGGGGTTGTTCGTGCAGCGCTGACGGAAGGTCTGGAAGTTTTTGGTATCTATGATGGTTATCTGGGTCTGTATGAAGATCGTATGGTTCAGCTCGACCGTTACAGCGTATCTGACATGATCAACCGCGGTGGTACTTTCCTCGGTTCTGCGCGCTTCCCGGAATTCCGCGACGAACACGTGCGTGAAGTGGCTATCGAGAACATGAAAAAACGCGGCCTCGACGCACTGGTTGTTATCGGTGGTGATGGTTCGTACATGGGTGCAAAACGTCTGACTGAAATGGGCTTCCCGTGCATCGGTCTGCCTGGCACCATCGACAACGACATCAAAGGTACTGACTACACCATCGGTTACTTCACCGCCCTGGGTACCGTTGTGGAAGCGATTGACCGTCTGCGTGACACCTCTTCTTCTCACCAGCGTATCTCCATCGTTGAAGTGATGGGCCGTTACTGTGGTGACCTGACCCTGGCTGCGGCTATCGCGGGCGGTTGTGAGTTCGTCGTGGTTCCGGAAGTGGAATTCAGCCGTGAAGATCTGGTTGCAGAAATCAAAGCCGGTATCGCCAAAGGTAAGAAACACGCCATCGTCGCGATCACCGAGCATATCTGTGACGTTGATGAGCTGGCGAAGTACATCGAAGCAGAAACCAAACGCGAAACCCGCGCGACCGTTCTGGGTCACATCCAGCGTGGTGGTTCCCCGGGTCCATACGACCGTATCCTGGCTTCCCGCATGGGTGCGTACGCCATTGAACTGCTGCTGCAGGGTCACGGCGGTCGTTGCGTCGGTATTCAGAACGAAAAACTGGTTCACCATGACATCATCGACGCCATCGAAAACATGAAGCGTCCGTTCAAAGGTGACTGGCTGGACTGCGCGAAAAAACTGTACTGATCGGTGTTTGTATTGTGCCGGGTGGCGGCAAGGTAAATGCAAAACGGTAACCCCAGGGTTACCGTTTTTTATGGTTGCGCCCTCTCCCGTGGGAGAGGGTTGGGGTGAGGGCATCAGGCCACTCATCCACTTTTTTATTCCTCAAAGTTATAGCCAATCTTTTTTTATTCTTTAATCATCAATTCCGTTTCTGGCACGCTGCATTCATCAAAACACTACACATGAGAGCTGGGCGATGAATAAATGGGGCGTGGGTTTAACATTATTGCTGGCATCGACCAGCGTTCTGGCTAAGGACATCCAGTTACTGAACGTGTCATACGACCCGACGCGTGAGCTGTACGAGCAGTACAACAAAGCCTTTGCGGCACACTGGAAACAGGAAACGGGCGACAACGTGGTGGTTCGCCAGTCTCACGGCGGCTCTGGTAAGCAGGCGACCTCCGTCATCAACGGCATTGAAGCGGATGTGGTGACTCTGGCGCTGGCCTACGATGTGGACGCAATTGCCGAACGTGGCCGCATCGACAAAAACTGGATCAAACGCCTGCCGGATAACTCCGCGCCATATACCTCGACCATCGTTTTCCTGGTGCGTAAAGGCAACCCGAAACAGATCCATGACTGGAACGACCTGGTTAAACCTGGCGTGTCGGTCATCACGCCGAACCCGAAAAGCTCCGGCGGCGCACGCTGGAACTATCTGGCAGCCTGGGGCTATGCCCTGCATCACAACAATGGCGATCAGGCCAAGGCTCAGGAGTTCGTCAAAGCGCTGTATAAAAACGTTGAAGTGCTCGACTCCGGCGCGCGTGGCGCCACCAATACCTTCGTAGAGCGCGGCATTGGCGATGTGCTGATTGCCTGGGAAAACGAAGCCCTGCTGGCAACCAACGAACTGGGTAAAGACAAATTCGAGATCGTGACCCCGAGCGAATCTATTCTCGCCGAGCCGACCGTTTCTGTGGTGGATAAAGTGGTCGATAAGAAAGGGACCAAAGCGGTGGCGGAAGCCTACCTGAAGTATCTCTATTCGCCAGAAGGCCAGGAAATTGCGGCGAAAAACTTCTATCGCCCACGCGATCCGGCGGTTGCGAAGAAATACGACAGCGTTTTCCCCAAACTGAAGCTCTTCACCATTGATGATGAGTTTGGCGGCTGGACAAAAGCCCAGAAAGACCACTTCTCTAACGGCGGTACATTCGATCAGATCAGCAAACGCTAGGCTTTTGTAACGAACGACACGGTGACCCGGTGTGAGAAATCCGCCGGGTTTTTTATTTGGTCATCATTTTGCGTTACTCTTTGGCCTCTATCGAAAACAGGGAACGCATTGTGAAAAAAATTATCTTACTGATTCTGATTGTTATCGCCCTTGCCGCGGGTGGCGTGTACTGGATGAAAGCAGGTAATCCGAATGCGTTGCGTCACATCGTGCTGGACCAGTGTGTGCCGAATCAGATCCAGCACCGCAATCCGGCGCCGTGTGCACAGGTGAAACCTGACGCGGGCTATGTGGTGTTCAAGGATCGCAACGGTCCGCTGCAGTACTTATTGATGCCCACCTACCGCATCAACGGCACCGAAAGCCCACTTCTGACAAAGCCTCAAACACCGAACTTCTTCTGGCTGGCATGGCAGGCCCGTAGCTTTATGAGCATGAAGCACGGATCCGAGGTGCCAGACAGCGCAATTTCATTGACCATCAACTCACCCACGGGCCGCACGCAGAATCATTTCCATATCCACATCTCCTGCCTGCGCCCGGACGTGCGCGAGAAGCTCAATGCCGCGCAGGGGCAAATCAGCACCCAATGGCTGCCCCTTCCCGGTGGACTGGAAGGACATGAATATCTCGCTCGCCGGGTGACGGAGAACGAGCTGGTGCAGCGGAGTCCGTTTATGATGCTGGCGGAAGAGCTGCCGGAAGCGCGTGACCATATGGGGCGCTTCGCGCTGGCGATGGCCCAGCAGTCTGATGGCTCGTTTGTGTTGCTGGCAACCGAACGTAATCTGCTGATGCTTAACCGCGCGTCGGCTGAGGAATTGCAGGATCATCAATGCGATATCCTGAAGTGACCCCACCATAAATAGCGTTTACTCGTCCTGCCTGTCGCCGTAGACTTGCTGAAAAAAACGACAGGAGACAGGCATGTCGCTCTGGTTAACCCACCCTCTGTTTGTGCCCTCAGCGATCGTCGGCGTCACCATTGTGTTATGGGCGACGTCGCTATTGCCGGAATTCATTACCGCGCTGCTGTTCTTCACGGCAGCGATGACCGCCAGAATTGCCCCGCCGGAGGTCATTTTTGGCGGCTTTGCCTCGTCTGCCTTCTGGCTGGTGTTCAGCGGCTTTGTGCTTGGCGTGGCAATCCGGAAAACCGGTCTGGCTGACAGGGCTGCACGGGCGCTCTCCGCCCGGCTTACCGACTCCTGGGTGCTGATGGTGGCCAGCGTGGTTCTGCTGAGCTATGCCCTGGCGTTTGTGATGCCGTCGAACATGGGGCGTATCGCGCTGCTGATGCCCATCGTGGCCGCGATGGCAAAACGTGCCGGTATTGCCGACGGGTCGCGCGCCTGGTTTGGCCTGGCGCTGGCCGTTGGTTTCGGCACCTTCCAGCTTTCGGCCACCATCCTGCCTGCCAACGTTCCCAATCTGGTGATGAGCGGTGCGGCAGAGGGCTCATACGGCATTCATCTGAACTACGTGCCTTATCTGCTGCTGCACACGCCCGTGCTCGGTATTCTCAAAGGGTTGATTCTGATTGGTTTAATCTGCTGGTTATTCCCCGGTAGCCCGAAGCCGCCCAGGGATCTGGCACCCGCTGAACCGATGGGGCGAGATGAAAAACGCCTTGCCTGGCTGCTGGCGGTGGTATTGGGAATGTGGGTGACGGAGAGCTGGCACGGTGTGGGGCCGGCATGGACCGGACTTGCGGCATCGGTCATTGTGATGCTGCCACGCGTAGGTTTTATCACCGGAGAAGAGTTCTCGGCGGGGGTGAATATGCGCACCTGTATTTATGTGGCAGGCATCCTCGGTTTGGCCATTGTGGTGACGCAAACCGGTATCGGCCCGGCGGTGGGGGAGGCGTTGCTGAAGATAATGCCGCTGGACGCCGACAGACCGTTCACCAGTTTCCTGGCGCTGACCGGGATCACCACGGCACTGAACTTTATTATGACGGCTAACGGCGTTCCGGCGCTCTACACCACGCTGGCGCAAAACTTTTCGGAGGCGACGGGCTTTCCGCTATTGTCTGTCATCATGATTCAGGTGCTGGGCTATTCCACGCCGCTGCTGCCGTATCAGGCGTCGCCGATTGTGGTGGCGATGGGCTTAGGAAAGGTGCCTGCAAGGGCGGGGATGGTGCTCTGTCTGGCGCTGGCAATTGCCACGTATCTGGTGCTGCTGCCGCTGGATTATCTGTGGTTTAGCGTTTTAGGTCGTTTGTAGCGATTTTGTAGGGCGGGTAAGCGCAAGCGCCACCCGCCACAACAGCATTACGCCTGTTTAGCCGCTTCTGCCGCTTTAACGATCACCGCGAAAGCGTCAGCTTTCAGGGATGCACCGCCAACCAGCGCGCCATCGATGTCTGGCTGGGTGAACAGTTCTGCCGCGTTAGAGGCATTTACGGAACCGCCGTACTGGATGATGACCTGCTCTGCCACTTTCGCGTCGGCTTTCGCAATGTGGTCACGGATGAATTTGTGAACCGCCTGAGCCTGCGCTGGGGTTGCAGATTTGCCGGTACCGATCGCCCAGACTGGCTCGTAGGCGATAACCGCGCCTTTGAATGCTGCCGCGCCCTGCGTCTTCAGCACAGCGTCGATCTGACGTGCGCACACTTCTTCCGTTTTGCCTGCTTCGTTTTCTGCTTCGGTTTCACCGATGCACAGAACCGGGATCAGACCCTGCTCTTTCAGCACCGCAAATTTCTTCGCGATGAACTCGTCGGATTCTTTGTGGTAGGTGCGACGCTCAGAGTGGCCGATGATGATGTATTTGGCGCCGATATCTTTCAGCATTTCAGCGGAGGTTTCACCGGTGAATGCGCCAGACAGGTTAACGTCAACGTTCTGTGCGCCCAGAATGATGTGGCTGCCGTCAGCAGCACGTTTAGCCAGATCCAGGTACATATCCGGCGGAGCGATAGCAACCGCGCAGCCAGTCACGCCAGCCAGCTCTTTACGCAGGTTCGCAACCAGTTCGTTTACCATGTGGCGGCTGCCGTTCAGTTTCCAGTTACCCATCACTAAAGGATGTCGCATTTCAATTCTCCACGCTAAATAAGCGAATTAAGGAATATGGCCACCCTGACGGGCAGCATGGTCTGTGAATCAGTATAGAGATTTTCCCTCGAAAGGCTTTGCTTTTTGTCATTAATTCGCCCCTCCGAGTGTGTCAGATAGTGCCAGCTTAATCGGTTCAACAGCGAAGGTCAGGCCTTTTTCGCCGTTATCCGCCACCACATAGCGCACCGCGCCTTCGGTTTCGGTGTAATAGCGCTTGTTTTTACCCGTAACCAGCAGTTTTTGCAGCTTTTGTTGGCTCTGTTTTTTTGTCAGTGCGGGCGTAAATGCCTGCAGCACCGCGCTCATGTACTCCAGCGCCTTCGCCTTGGCGGCTTTCTGCTCTGGCCCCTGAATCGGCAGCCAGGTGATCTGCATACTTTTGATTTTTAGCGTACCGCGCTCCAGCGCAGTGGAAGCGTACAAGTTTTCGTTAATCTTGCTGGCGGCACGGGTCAGGTTTGGAGTATCGCGAGCGCCATCAATGGCGCGAAATTCATCCAGCGGCAGCGTTGGATTGGTTTTGTTAAACGTTTCACGAAACTGACTGATGGACTGATCGAACGATGGCGCACCCGCCAGGAGGTAGGGCGCGGTTGTCGGAGCAGGGGGTTCGGCGGCGTGCAGGGGGAGACCGGCGCTCAGCATCGCGAAACACAGGAAAAGAAGGTGTGCCGAATTTTTCATCAACATTGTCCCTGGCCGTAAGTGCTCATGATTAAATCGATATCTGGTCGGCTTGTCAAAAGGTCACAACTCCAGGGTAAAATGCGCACGATATGATAATAAGGAACCTTACATGACCATACAGCAGTGGTTGTTTTCATTCAAAGGGCGTATTGGACGCCGTGATTTCTGGATCTGGATGGCGACGTGGATTATCGCCATGCTGCTTCTGTTTTTTGTGGCCTATAACGCATGGCTGAGCACGCAAACCGCGGCGTTTGCGCTGGTTTGTTTACTGTGGCCAACCGCGGCCGTAGTGGTGAAACGCCTGCACGATCGCGGTCGTTCCGGTGCATGGGCTTTTCTGATTATTCTGGCGTGGATGCTGGTCGCCGGGAACTGGTCAATACTTCCGTCCATCCTCCCCTGGGTGGTGGGCAGACTGCTACCGACCATTATCTTTGTGATGATGGTTATCGATCTGGGTGCGTTCATCGGCACCCAGAGCGAAAACAAATACGGTAAAGACACCCTTGAGGTGAAATACCGCTGATCACCAGTAGTGTTCGGCGGTCATATGACCCGGTCGGCGGCGAAGGTGTTTCGTCATCTGCCGGGTATCTTTCAGAAGCTGCTGAGTGTCCCGTACCATCTGCGGGTTACCACACAGCATCACGTGGCTGGTTTCGGCACGCATCGGCAAGCCAACGGCCTCTTCCAGGGCTCCACTCTCAATTAATGCCGGCACGCGGCCGGTCAGCGAACCTGCTGCCGTTTCGCGGCTTACCACGGTCTGGATTTTCAGCTTTCCGGCATACTGCCGCTCCAGCTCCTGCATCTGCGGCAGATAGCTTAAGTCTGCGGCGTAACGCGCGGCATGCACCAGCACGATGTTTTTAAACCGCTCCAGGTCTTTGCCGTACTGCAGAATGGAGAGATAGGGGCCGATGGCCGTGCCGGTTGCCAGCATCCACAGGGTTTCGCAGTCCGGAATTTCGTCCAGCACAAAGAAACCTGCTGCGTCACTCACAATCTGGACATCATCACCGGGTTTAAGCGCCGCCAGGCGCGGGCTAAGTTTGCCGTCCGGGACGGTAACCAGATAAAACTCGAGATCCGGATTATCGGGCGCGTTGACGTACGAGTAAGCGCGCTGCACGCGTTCGCCGTCGATATCCAGCCCCAGTTTGGCAAACTGTCCGGCCGTAAACGGATGGATGGGGGCGTGCACGGTGAGACTAAATAGCGCATCGGTCCAGAATTTTATCTTAGTGACTTTACCTGTTACCCAGTCCGCCATGATCTTCTCCTGTGCTGTTTCTCGGATCTATCTTCCGTATTTGTGATGAAGATATCCAGCCCATTCGGGCTGGAAAGCTCTATCGATCAAACGGTTTTACAGAATGTGCGTCTGTACGTCCGGGTCTTTACGATCGAGATAGTGAATTGACTGAATGCGACGAATGGTGCGCGATTTACCGCGGATCAGCAGCGTTTCCGTGGTCGCCATGTGGCCTTTGCGGGTGATGCCATTCAGCAGATCGCCTTTGGTGATGCCGGTCGCGGAGAAAACAACGTTGTCGCTGCGGGCCATTTCGTGAAGTGCGAGGACTTTATTGGCTTCGATACCCATTGCCTCACAGCGCGCCAGCTCATCTTCGCCAATGCGGCGATTCTCTTCGTTGTCGCCTTTGACCTCATGACGGGGCAACAGGCGGGCCTGCATGTCGCCATCCAGCGCGCGAATCACCGCAGCAGAGACCACGCCTTCCGGCGCGCCGCCAATACCGTACAGGACATCCACTTCACTGTCTGGCATGCAGGTCAGAATGGAGGCCGCCACGTCGCCATCCGGGATGGCAAACACGCGTACGCCTAGCTTTTGCATCTGCGCGATGGTAGCGTCGTGACGCGGTTTCGCCAGAATGGTGACGGTGAGTTCGCTCAGCGGTTTGTTCAGCGCGCTGGCGACGTTACGCAGGTTCTCTTCCAGCGGCAGGCTGAGGTCGATGGCGCCTTTCGCGCCTGGACCGACAATCAGCTTTTCCATGTACATATCCGGTGCGTTGAGGAAGCAGCCTTTATCACCCACGGCCAGCACGGCCAGCGCGTTGGCCTGACCCATCGCCGTCATGCGTGTGCCTTCGATCGGGTCGACGGCGATATCCACGGCATCGCCTTTGCCGGTACCCACTTTTTCACCGATGTAGAGCATTGGCGCTTCGTCGATCTCGCCTTCGCCGATCACAATAGTGCCGTCAATATTGACCTGATTGAGGACAATGCGCATGGCATGGACAGCCGCACCGTCGGCGGTATTTTTGTCGCCACGGCCAAGCCATTTATAGCCTGCCAGGGCAGCGGCTTCGGTAACGCGGGAAAACTCGATAGCAAGTTCACGTTTCATGAGGTACTCGTGCAATCAAAAGGAATTGCACGAAGTTTATCACAGAGTGGGGCGAGGCGAGGGGGCCGGTGCAGCCGGAGCCCCTCACCCTGACCCTCTCCCCGGGGGTTGAGGGATCCCCAGTAATATGGTCATGCCACCATGACCATATTACTGTACTCTTTTCCCAGCTTTTTCATCTCGTTAACT
>NZ_LOMM01000016.1:38504-75030 GCF_001605945.1 Enterobacter sp. SENG-6 | reverse complement strand
GCGGGCTGGAGAAAGGGTCATTCTGAGAATGAAGATTCCGACGTTACTAACTGAGTGTTGTATCTAATCGTGGGGGCAGGTCACCACGGTCCATGTAGCCTTACCATCCCATAGAACCAGATGTAAGTCAGTGCTGATGGGCCTTTATGGAATCTTGCTATCATCATGTTGTTAACAATGGATGCGCCAGGGGGAACCAGCAAGGAGGTTGGATACGCAGGCGGTGTTGGATGAATGGGTATCGTTGGATAGCGCATAATTAACGCTCCGCCCAACTATCAGCAAACTGTAAATTTCCATCACAAAACTTCCACGTAATTTTATCGTACCGTAACTCAACCAGTTCCAGATGATTATGCTTTTCTTTGGTGGGATCTTTTATGTCGTGCATTAGCGGTGAAACCGAGACTACTTTCACGTTTTCAAGTGTCATATTGTAATATTCAACTTCCTGCCCCGCATCGTTTATCTTGTACCACTTAAATTCCGCAGTCTTAAGTGTTTGTCCGGTCGCTACTGCCTTCATGAGGTAAGGGGAGGACGAGTCAATTTCTTTCTGAAATAACAAAGGGGCATGTTGGCGAGTGCCCATTACTTTTCCGGTAAGTGCATCGGTAGGTAATCTCAGACTGTGTGTGAAACCGGTGATTTCAATGCTGCCTTCTCGATCCTGAACATCTACGCTTCCTTTTATTTCAGTATTGCCATCATCTCGTATCCATAAATAAGCCGGTATAGCCATTGTTAAAACTCCATTTTCAAAAAAGAGATTATAAATATACGTAAATATCATCTTTTAGCATGCGGTTTAGTGTTATTTATTGTTAACCAAGATAGTCAAGGTTGATGTATCTAATATTGGCATTTATTTAATTTATGAAGCAGGTGAATGAAGAAATAATGGATATCGTATGGGCATACCTTACACAAGCGCTGATAAGCGCGACAAAAAAATCATTAGCAATAAATACAGTGAATACCTCAGCCCCTTCACATTTTTGATAAGATACAAACACAGTGACTAAGAGAAGGAACCCGGCATGGCGAATCTGCCCTGGCGTGTCAGCGTGCGCCTGATGGCTCTCGCAAAGAAAGTAGCGATGGTCATAGGGATTATCGTGGTTGTGCTGCTGGCAGTGCGGGTATATCTCTCGCAGCAGGGGCCGGCGTTACATCTCTGGCATACCTGGCGTGCGGATGAAATGAGCGTAAGCGAGCTGGAAAAGGCGAACTTTGCTGACTATCTCGACCGGGAAAAGGCCATCTTCACCGACCTGGATAACGCGGTCACGGCAAAAACGAAGGGGGAGGAGCGTACCGCCTTAAACCGCTACTACCGTCAGAGCCTGGTGTGGCCCGGAAAATTTACTCCGGATGCAAATCGCTCGTTTGTGCTGATGCCTGCCGGTAAACCGCGTGGTGCAGTAGTTTTACTGCACGGACTCACCGATTCGCCCTATAGCGTTAAGCACCTTGCCGTTGATTATCAGCAGCGCGGATTTGTGGCCGTGGTGCCGCGCCTGCCCGGACACGGGACGGCACCAGGGGCGCTGACAAATGTTGACTGGGAGATGTGGCTGGCGGCGACGCGTCTTGCCGTGCGCGAAGCCTCCCGTCTGGCGGGGGATAACGTTCCTTTGCATCTGGTGGGCTATTCCAACGGCGGGGCGCTGGCGATGAAATACACCCTGGACGCGCTGGAGTCGCCTTCGCTGCGAAAACCTCAGCAACTGGTGTTGTTGTCACCGATGATCGGCGTCACGGCGTTTGCCCGCTTTGCCGGATTCGCAGGCTTACCGGCACTGTTACCGGCGTTTGCGAAAGCGGCTTGGCTGAATATCGCGCCGGAGTATAACCCTTACAAATACAACTCTTTCCCGGTAAACGCGGCGCGTCAGTCGTGGCTGTTGACGAAGGCGCTGCAGGAGCAGATTGGCCGCGCTGCACAAAACCACACGCTGGATCGGTTGCCGCCGGTACTGGCCTTTCAGTCGGTGATGGATTCCACCGTCAGTACCCGTGCGGTTGTCACGGGGTTATTCGACCAGCTTCCGGCCAATGGCAGTGAACTGGTGGTGTTTGATATCAACCAGGCGGCGAGTTTCCGCCCGTTATTCCGGCCGTCGTCGTGGACGGCCCTCTCTGAGTTGTTGCCCTCTGCGCAAAGGCGTTACAGTGTCACGATTGTTACCAACGCCAGTGCGGAGCGTTTCGCCACGGTCGCGAAGCACATCCCCGCAGGCAGCACAGAGGAGACCGTGGAGCCGCTGGCGCAGCAGTATCCGCCGGAGGTCTATTCGCTTTCGCATGTCGCCGT
Organism: Enterobacter sp. SENG-6; assembly: GCF_001605945.1. Classification (NCBI taxonomy): domain Bacteria; kingdom Pseudomonadati; phylum Pseudomonadota; class Gammaproteobacteria; order Enterobacterales; family Enterobacteriaceae; genus Enterobacter; species Enterobacter sp. SENG-6. Next base: position 72,713 of record NZ_LOMM01000016.1, on the reverse strand, counting down.
ACCTTTCCCGCCTGATGACGATCTGTATGGCCGGCATCCTGCCGTGAAAAACCGCTATGGCATCAGCCTGGGCACCATTGCGTTGTGGGGAGAGACCTCCGTACTGAGCGTGGGTAAAGATGCCCTGATGCGGGTGACCTCAAATCCGTTTTACGACTACATGAAGATGCGGATCGACAACCGCATCGGGACGGAGGAAAAAGGGTGATCCCTTAAGCCGTTAATTTATTAGGTAGCGCTGGTGAAGTATGTTAAACAGTAACTTCCCCGGCGCCTCCCTTATTCTGGAACCCATTCCTGTGCTCACCACGCTGATTTATCGAAGCCAGTTACATTTATCCTGCCGGTCCGCAGAATTAAGCGCGCTGGTAGAACGAGCACGAAGCCGCAATGCCAAACTGAACATCACGGGTGTCCTGCTCTCGAACGGCTGTGACGTCATGCAAATTCTTGAGGGCGCGGAAGAGAGCGTCGTGAAGTTGTTCCACAAAATTCGCGATGATGAGCGCCACAGTGGCGTCGTCGAACTGATGCGGGATTACGGCCCCCGCAGACGGTTTGACAATGTCGGCATGCTGCTGTTTGACCTGCAGGTCCAGTCCCCAAAAGAGGTGCTTGAGTCGGTTTTGCATTACAGCCAGCTGGAAAGCTATCTCATATCCGATGATCGGGTGTTCAAATTCATTCAGACCTTTATCACCGGGAAACATACCGGCCAGACGAGGAACCCGGTGGATGCGGGAAAATGGACGCTCGCATGTGAAAAAGCGCCCTTCGGTGAGGCCATGGGGTTGATAGCCGGTCAAATCTGTCAGTTTGCGCTGCAGCCGATAGTCGAGCCCTCGGAAGGGAAAATCAGTTCACTTGAAGCGCTTATTCGTGGCAACAATGGCGGGAGCCCGGAACATTTCTTCAAAACGCTCGATCAGGACAAGCTCTACGAAGTGGATCTGCAAACCAAAGCGTATGCCTTTGCGCTTGCGGAGAAACTGGGTATCGGCAGCCATAAAATTGCGGTGAATTTACTCCCCATGTCGCTGGTCAAGATGCCCGGGGCGGTCGAGTTTCTTGTGGAGCAAATCAGACAACACGGGCTTCAGCCGGAGCAGGTGGTCATAGAAGTGACTGAAAACGAGATGATTTCCGGCTTTAACAAGTTCAACAGCGCGATCAAACAGCTTCGGGGTGAAGGTATTGGCCTGGCGATCGATGATTTCGGCTCCGGGTATGCGGGGCTTTCGCTGCTTACCCGCTTCCAGCCGGATAAAATCAAGATCGATCGGGAAATAGTCAGCAATATTCATCTCAGCGGCCCAAAACAGGCGATTGTCCGATCGATAGTGAGCTGCTGCACCGACCTTGAGATCACGCTGGTGGCGGAAGGCATTGAGAAGCTGGAGGAGTGGTGCTGGCTGGAATCCGCCGGTATTCGCCGTTTTCAGGGGTTTCTGTTTGCCCGGCCGCAGCTTAACGGGGTGGGCGATATTCACTGGCCACACCTGGTACGATAACGCTTTTTCCTTCCTGATTATTTCCCCTTTGGTCAGCCTGTGTTTAAATAGCTAAAACGGTTTAACATAGTTTAGCTGCGAGGATGACATGGATAAAATCTGGGTACTCGGTGATGCAGTGGTGGATTTACTGCCAGAGGGGGACGGCAAATTGCTGCAATGTCCCGGCGGCGCACCGGCAAATGTGGCGGTCGGCATCGCCCGACTGGGCGGAAAAAGTGCCTTTATTGGCAGGGTTGGCGACGATCCGTTTGGCCGCTTTATGCAGAAAACGCTGGCGGATGAGCAGGTTGATGTGCAGTGGATGCGCCTCGATCCGGCTCACCGCACCTCAACGGTGGTGGTTGATCTGGACGAACAGGGCGAACGCTCGTTTACGTTTATGGTTCGGCCGAGCGCCGATCTGTTTCTCGACTCCACCGATCTGCCGCCTTTCAGGGCCAAAGAGTGGCTGCACGCCTGCTCCATTGCGCTCAGCGCGGAGCCGAGTCGCTCTGCCACTTTTCAGGCGATGGATGCAGTTAATAAAGCCGGTGGTTTTGTCAGCTTCGACCCCAACATTCGCCCCGACCTCTGGCAGGATGAGGGCGATCTTCGCCGTTGCCTCGAACTGGCGCTACAGCGCGCGGACGTGGTGAAGCTCTCCGTTGAAGAGCTGACGTTTTTGACCGGCGAATCCCATATCGAAACCGGTCTGGCGGCGCTGATGCGCCATTGTCCGGCCCGACTGGTGCTGGTGACGCTGGGTAAAGAGGGGGTAATGACCTGGCATGAGGGCATCACGACACACTATCCGGCCACACCGGTAGCGTGTGTTGATACCACCGGCGCAGGCGATGCGTTCGTCGCAGGGTTGCTGTTCGGCCTGGCCTCGTCAGGCCAGGATCTGGCAACAACCCTTGCACTGGCCCAGCGCTGTGGTGCACTGGCCACGACAGCCAAAGGGGCAATGACCGCGCTGCCGTACCGTCACAACCTGTAATTCCTTCCTGGCCGCCGACCGGCGGCCTGAATTGTCGCCTCGATCACACTTACTAAAACGGTTTAGCAAAAAGTATTGCCGATCCAAAATTCACGGGTTTAGTATCAGCAACCTAAACCGGTTTAGCAATTTAGCATTATCAAAACACTTTTTTTAGGGATGCGACAAAATGTATAAAAAACGCAGACTTGCCGTGATGATTGGCATGCTGGCCGGTAGTACCTCTGTTTTTGCCCAGACCGATATGACAAGCATTGAATCGCGCCTGGCGGCGCTGGAACAGCGTCTTCAGGATGCGGAAATGCGCGCCCAGAATGCGGAGAAACGCGCGACGGCAGCAGAACAAAAAACGCAGCAGCTGGTTGCCGCCCAGCAGCAAACGCAGAACACCACCCAGGAGGTGGCCCAGCGTACCACGGTGCTGGAAAAGAAAGCCGATCAGAGCAGTGGTTTTGAATTTCACGGTTATGCCCGCTCAGGCCTGCTGATGAATGATGCGGCGTCCAGCAGCAAAAGCGGTCCGTATCTGACGCCTGCCGGGGAAACCGGGGGCGCGGTCGGTCGTCTGGGTAACGAAGCGGATTCCTACGTTGAGCTAAATGTGGAACACAAACAGACGCTGGAGAGTGGGGCGACCACGCGCTTTAAGGCCATGTTAGCCGACGGGCAGAAGACCTATAACGACTGGTCAGCCGATACCAGCGATCTTAACATTCGTCAGGCCTTTGCCGAGCTGGGCAATCTGCCTGATTTCACTGGCGCGCTGAAAGGGAGTACCTTCTGGGCCGGTAAACGCTTTGACCGCGATAACTTTGATATTCACTGGCTGGATTCTGATGTCGTGTTCCTCGCCGGTACCGGCGGCGGTGTCTACGACGTGAAGTGGAATGATACGCTGCGCAGCAACTTCTCGATTTACGGGCGCAACTTCGGCAGCGAAGAGCAGATCGACAACAACGTTCAGAACTATATCCTCAGCATGAATCACTTTGCCGGGCCATTCCAGCTCATGGTGAGCGGCCTGCGGGCGAAGGATAACGACGAACGCAAGGACAGCAATGGCGATCTGATTAAAACCGATGCGGCGAACACCGGCGTGCATGCCCTGGTGGGTCTGCACAATGACAGCTTCTACGGCCTGCGAGAAGGCTCAGCGAAAACGGCGCTGCTGTATGGTCACGGCCTGGGGGCAGAAGTTAAAAGCATCGGCTCTGATGGCGCGCTGCTGTCAGAAGCCGATACCTGGCGCTTCGCAAGTTACGGTGTCACGTCGCTCGGCGGTGGCTGGCATATCGCGCCTGCTGTACTGGCCCAGAGCAGTAAAGACCGCTACGTCAAAGGCGACAGTTACGAGTGGGTTACGCTCAATACCCGCCTGATCAAAGAGGTTACGCAGAATTTCGCCCTGGCGTTTGAGGGCAGCTATCAGTACATGGATTTGAACCCGGAAGGCTACAAAGATCGCAACGCCGTTAACGGCAGCTTCTACAAGCTGACCTTCGCACCGACCTTAAAGGCGGGCAAAATTGGCGATTTCTTCAGCCGTCCTGAACTGCGCCTGTTTGCCACCTGGATGGACTGGAGCAGCAAACTGGATAACTACGCCAGCGATGACGCCTTTGGCAGCAGCGGCTTTAACGCTGGCGGGGAATGGAACTTTGGGGTCCAGATGGAAACCTGGTTTTAACCCTTCACGCTCCCGCCTGGCGGGAGCGTATCAAACATCATAAAAATGAAGTCAGGCAGAGGTAACTATGGATTTTGATAATATTTCCCGTGCGCTCATTCCGCTGCTCGGTGGCAAAGAGAACATCGCCAGTGCCGCGCACTGCGCAACGCGCCTTCGTCTGGTGCTGGTCGACGATGCGCTTGCTGACCAGCAGGCCATCGGCAAGGTCGAGGGGGTGAAAGGCTGTTTTCGTAACGCGGGCCAGATGCAGGTGATTTTTGGCACTGGCGTGGTGAATAAGGTTTACGCGGCTTTTATTCAGGCGGCAGGGATTGGTGAATCCAGCAAGTCAGAAGCGGCAGATCTCGCGGCGCGTAAGCTCAACCCGTTCCAGCGCATTGCCCGCCTGCTTTCCAATATTTTCGTACCGATCATTCCCGCCATTGTTGCGTCCGGTTTGCTGATGGGCCTGCTCGGAATGGTGAAAACCTACGGCTGGGTGAATGCCGATAACGCCATCTACATCATGCTGGATATGTGCAGCTCGGCGGCGTTTATTATTTTACCGATCCTGATTGGTTTTACCGCCGCGCGTGAGTTTGGCGGTAACCCCTATTTAGGCGCCACGCTAGGTGGCATTCTGACCCACCCGGCGCTGACCAACGCCTGGGGCGTGGCGTCCGGCTTCCACACCATGAATTTTTTCGGCCTTGAGATTGCCATGATTGGCTATCAGGGAACGGTGTTCCCGGTGCTGCTGGCCGTCTGGTTTATGAGCATTGTGGAGAAAAACCTGCGCAAGGTCATCCCGGATGCGTTAGACCTGATCCTGACGCCGTTCCTGACCGTCATTCTCTCCGGTTTTATCGCGCTGCTGATTATCGGCCCGGCGGGACGCGCGTTAGGCGATGGCATCTCCTTTATTCTGAGCACGCTGATTACCCACGCGGGCTGGCTGGCCGGTTTGCTGTTCGGCGGGCTCTATTCGGTGATTGTTATTACCGGCATTCACCACAGCTTCCACGCGATTGAAGCCGGGCTGTTGGGGAATCCGTCGATTGGCGTTAATTTCCTGCTGCCCATCTGGGCCATGGCGAACGTGGCGCAGGGGGGGGCGTGCCTGGCGGTGTGGTTTAAAACCAAAGACGCAAAAATCAAAGCCATTACCTTACCGTCGGCGTTCTCGGCCATGCTCGGCATTACCGAAGCCGCTATTTTTGGTATCAACCTGCGTTTCGTGAAACCGTTTGTGGCCGCGCTGATTGGCGGTGCGGTGGGTGGCGCATGGGTGGTGTCGGTGCATGTCTACATGACGGCGGTAGGGCTGACGGCGCTGCCGGGGATGGCCATCGTGCAGGCCAGTTCGCTGCTCAACTATATTATCGGCATGGTGATTGCCTTTGGCGTAGCGTTTACCGTCTCGCTGCTGCTGAAATATAAAACGGACTCTGAATAATGACATTACCTTCCCGCTGGCCTGCCGTGCTGCAGGCCGTGATGAAAGGCCAACCGCGCGCGCGTGCCGACCGCCACTACCCGCAGTGGCACCCGGCACCGGTGACGGGGCTGATGAACGATCCGAACGGTTTTATCTGGTTTGCCGGGCGCTACCATCTGTTTTATCAGTGGAACCCGCTGGACTGCGATCACCGCTATAAATGCTGGGGGCACTGGAGTTCGCACGATCTGCTGCACTGGCAGCACGAGCCGATGGCGCTGATGCCAGATGAAGAGTACGACCGCAACGGTTGCTATTCCGGCAGCGCCGTGGACAACAACGGGATGCTGACGCTGTGCTATACCGGCAACGTTAAATTCGATGACGGCAGCCGCACCGCGTGGCAGTGCCTGGCGGTGGAACAACCGGACGGGACCTTTAAAAAACTGGGGCCGGTGCTGGCGCTACCGGATGGCTACACCGGCCACGTGCGCGACCCGAAAGTGTGGCAGCACGACGGGCAGTGGTACATGGTGCTGGGCGCGCAGGATGTGCACAAGCGGGGCAAAGTGCTGCTGTTCAGGTCTGCCGATTTGCACACGTGGGTATCGTGCGGAGAAATTGCCGGTCACGGCGTCAACGGACTCACGGATGCGGGATATATGTGGGAGTGCCCGGACCTGTTTGCCCTCGACGGGACGCACGTTCTGATCTGCTGCCCGCAGGGGCTGGCGCGTGAGCCGCATCGTTATCTCAACACCTATCCGGCAGCCTGGATGAGCGGGGCGTTTGACTATCAGCGCGGCGCATTTGAGCACGGTGCGTTACACGAACTGGATGCCGGTTTTGAATTCTACGCCCCGCAAACGACGCTGGCGGAAGATGGCCGGCGGATCCTGATTGGCTGGATGGGCGTGCCTGACGGGGAAGAGATGCTGCAGCCCACCCGGGCACAGGGCTGGATCCATCAGATGACCTGTCCGCGAGAGCTGCGCTACCGCGACGGCAAGCTCTGGCAGACTCCGGTGCGTGAGCTGGAAATACTGCGTGAAGAGGAACTGCACTGGCAGGGCAACGCCTGCGATGCGCCGGAGCTTGATGCCTCGCGCCTTGAGTTCGAGCTGAGCGCTGCCTGCGCGAAACTGGATTTTGCCGGTGCGCTGCACCTCACGGTCGATGGCAATGGCCTGCGTCTGGAACGTGCCAGCCTGCAAACGGGTGAGACGTTAACCCGCTACTGGCTGGGTGAGGTTCACCATCTGCGCGTTCTGTGCGACCGCTCCAGCGTCGAAATTTTCATCAATCACGGCGAAGGGGTGATGAGCAGTCGCTATTTTCCTGACCAACCGGCCCGGGTGCGATTCGAAGGTGCGTCCGACATCACATTACGCTACTGGTCGCTGCGCGGCTGCATGGTAGAATAGCGGTTTTGGCAGCCGGATCTAAGTCGTTGTGAGAAAAACAAAACGCGTCACCATTAAAGACATCGCGGAGCTGGCGGGGGTGTCAAAAGCCACCGCCAGCCTGGTACTGAACGGACGCAGCAAAGAACTTCGCGTGGCGGAAGAGACCCGTGAGCGCGTGCTGGCCATTGCGAAAGAGCATCACTACCAGCCCAGCATTCACGCCCGCTCGCTGCGCGATAACCGCAGCCACACCATTGGTCTGGTGGTCCCGGAGATCACCAACTACGGGTTTGCCGTGTTTTCTCACGAACTGGAGACGTTGTGCCGCGAGGCGGGCGTTCAGCTGCTCATCTCCTGTAGCGATGAAAACCCGGGGCAGGAGACCGTGGTGGTCAACAACATGGTGGCGCGTCAGGTCGACGGGCTGATTGTTGCCTCCAGCATGCTCAACGATGCGGATTACCAGAAACTGAGTGAACAGCTGCCTGTGGTGCTCTTTGACCGCCACATGAATGACAGCTCGCTGCCGTTGGTGATCACCGATTCCATTACCCCGACAGCCAAACTGGTGGCCGACATTGCCCGCCAGCACCCCGATGAGTTTTACTTCCTCGGTGGGCAGCCACGGCTTTCCCCCACGCGCGACCGCCTTGAAGGGTTTAAACAAGGTCTGCGCGACGCGAACGTTACGCTGCGCCCGGAGTGGATCATTCACGGAAATTATCATCCGAGTTCCGGTTACGAGATGTTCGCCGAACTCTGTGCTCGCCTGGGGCGTCCGCCAAAAGCCCTGTTCACCGCCGCCTGCGGCCTGCTGGAAGGGGTGCTGCGCTATATGGGGCAGCACAATCTGTTGCAAAGTGACATCAGGTTAGCCAGCTTTGACGATCACTATCTTTACGATTCGCTCACGATCCCGGTGGATACCGTGCGCCAGGATAACCGTCAGCTTGCATGGCACTGCTTTGATCTGATTGGGAAATTGATTGACGGTGAAACGCCAGAGCCCGTGCAGCGGAAACTGGATGCCACCCTGCAGCGGCGCTATAAAGCGGCAGAATAGCCCTGCCGGACGACGGGATACATCAATAACTTTAATTAATTTAAGTTTTGGTTTAGCCGATAACCATAAGGAATAATTTTCTTTGAGGTATCGGTTCATGTCGTTAAAAAAATCATCCCTGATTGTCTTTTTCTCGCTGCTTTTCTTCTTTATCGCCAGCACCCTCACCAGCGTTGGCCTCATCATCAAAAGTAATAACTCCCTGGATAACGTGAACAAAGAGATCCAGGTGGTGCTGTCAATTATTGATCCCATCAACCATAGCCGCACGCTGCGCGTCCGGGTGATGGAGTATGTGAAGATGGTAGAGGCGGGCGCATCAGCGGATGAATCTGCGAAGCTTGCCGCAGTAAAAGAGGCACTGACCAAAGCCGATCGCGCCTTTGCTGCCTTTATGGCGTCTCCCCGTCTGACGGATGAAGCGCCGCTGGTAAGCGCTTATCAGGATGCCTGGCAGAATTACCGTAACCAGGGGCTGGCACCGCTCATTGATGCTGCCGCCGCGCACGATATTGCCAAATTCAACGCCCTGATACCGGAAGTCTCGCGCCTCGATCGTCAGTATGAGATTGTCCTCGACCAGGTTCTGGCCGTACACCAGGCCTATGCCAAAAGCCTGAACGAAGATGCGAGCAGCAACTTTGTTTCTGGGCTGGCGATTATCGCTGCTATCGCGCTGCTGTTTGTGCTGGTGATCGTCGCCGTCAGCCTGCTTATGAAACGCCTTGTTCTGGCACCGGTTAATCTGGCACGTGAACATTGCAGCCAGATTGCCGCAGGCAAACTGGATATTCCGGTGCCGGTGAAGGGGAATTCCGGCAATGAAATTGATCACCTGATGGGCTCTATGGAGCAGATGCGCCAGGCGCTGCTGGCAACCATCGCCCAGGTGCGTGACGCGAGTCATACCGTGACCCATGCCGCACAGGAGATTGCCTCCGGGAATATCGACCTGGCTTCGCGCACCGAACAGCAGGCTTCTGCGCTAACCCAGACGGCGGCCAGCATGGAAGAACTGAGCGCGACCGTCGCCAATAACACCGATAACGTCTATCAGGCCGGAAAACTGGTGCAGGACGCGGTGAAAAATGCCCACACCGGGGAGGCCGTCACGCGTGAAGTGATTGAAACGATGAATACCATCGCCGCAAACTCGAAGCGCATCGAGGACATCACCAGCGTGATCAACAGCATCGCTTTCCAGACCAACATTCTGGCGCTCAACGCGGCGGTAGAAGCGGCGCGCGCCGGTACCCAGGGGCGTGGTTTCGCCGTGGTAGCCAGCGAAGTTCGCACGCTGGCGCAGAAAAGCGCGGTGGCGGCCAAGGACATCGAAAGCCTGATTGCCCAGTCGGTTTCCAGCGTCAAAAACGGTGCCGAACTGGTGGGGCGCTCAGGGGAGGTCATTGACTCGATTATCAGTTCCGTCAATAAAGTGAACACGCTGATGGAGCAGATCTCTGTGGCCTCTGAAGAGCAAAGCCGCGGGATTAGTCAGGTCGGTCAGGCAGTGACGGAGATGGATGGCGTGACCCAACAGAACGCCGCGCTGGTGCAACAGTCCGCCGCGGCAGCCGCGTCGCTGGAAGAGCAGGCCCAGCAGCTCACGCGGAGTATTTCGAGTTTTAGTTTGCCAGTGCAGGCTTGATATTATTGTGGATTGTAAGCCGGGTAAGCGTAGCGCCACCCGGCAATAAACGCGGCTAAATTGTTGGTTTCAGCTTAATTTTGCAAATTGTTTTGATTCAACAACCGGTGCGACGGGCATTATCTTTGGCGATGTTTCGCTGATAGCCGATGTAGTCGAAGGCATACCAGTAGCGCCGGGAATAAAAAGAAAATTAATCCTGTCAGGAATGCGTCATCCCCATGAAAATGCAGTATGGCATTAAAAAATACGCCAGCAGCCACGCCGACCACTAATAAAAATATAAACACCCAGACAGTGTGGTACCAGAGGATATAATTCGTCAGTCTGCCTATCATTACCGGATTGCTCCTTTTTAATGTGTCTGTTTCTATTTCCTGCTGCAGGGCATGACGCTATGAATAATAGACAGAGATGTAATGGTTACAAACTTTTCACTAAAAATAGTTAATTAAGCCTCGCTTTATATTATTGTTAAATAAAAGGTTTTTTGGATGATTATAGGAATAGTCTCAACAACAGGAATAGGGCATTTAAAAAGCATCAATATCAAACCTGCTGAATAAATAACCTGATTTAAAAGCGCGAACAGATCGGCATTATTACGGGTTCTAATTTTTATGCTGTTTCCATTCGTCAGTCGCGAAAAGCGTAAACCACATTGACTACGATGTTTTTAAAAATTTTTAGCAATATTCTTGTTCCTCATCCGTCTACCTCATCACAAGCCATAATCAGTTACTGTAAACGAGGTCAACACCATGAGAGAGTTTGATATGCACGGCAGAGGTCACGGGCGCGGATTCGGTCGCCACCGTATGGGCAAGGGCTTAGTCATCGGCGCGGTCATTTTTATCGTGCTCGGTCTGCTGGTGATGTCCCTGTGGAACGCCTTACTCCCGGCGATCCTCGGCGTGAAAGCCATTGGATTCTGGCAGGCGCTGGGCATTTTGATATTGAGCCGGATCCTGTTTGGTGGTCTGGGGTTCCGTCCGGGTATGTTTGGTGCGCACCGCCGGATGCACGAACGCTGGATGAACATGACGCCCGAACAGCGTGAAGCGTTCATGCAGCAGCGCCGGGAAGGATTTGGTCGCCATGGTCGCGGGCACTGTGGCTGGCACGGCCACCGTGATGACAAGCGTGAAGACAACGCGCCAAAAGCGCCGGACGCAGAGTGAGCGAGATGAAAACCGGGGAGGCGGGCGGATCCTTACTGATGTCGGCGGTTAATGCCTGCCGCGCCCGGCTGAGAGCCTTTATTCGCGGAAGAACGCCGGTACGTGACGACGCCGACGATATTTTGCAGGAGATCACGTATCAGCTGATGAAGGTGGAACAGCCGGTCGAAAACGTTGCCGCGTGGCTGTTTCGCGCGGCGCGAAATGAGATGACCGACCGGGCGCGAAAAAAGCGTGAAGTATCACTCTCCGGTTATTTCAGTTTCACAGGCGAGGAGGATGACGATTTTCCGGAAGATGAGATCGCTGAAACCCTGTTCGGCGTTCCGCATACCCCGGAAGAGGAGTACCTCAAAACGCTGCTGTGGGAAGAGCTGGGGCAGGCGCTGGCTGAACTGCCCGCAGCGCAGCGCGAGGTCTTTGAGAAGACGGAGCTACAGGGCTACAGCATCAAATTGCTGGCCGGGGAAACCGGGGTTAGCGAGCAGGCATTATTATCGCGTAAGCATAAGGCCGTGTTGTTCCTGCGCACGCGATTGCGGGATGTGTATGACGCGCTGACAGGGGGATAATGTTCCCGGCAGACAAAACCTTACACTGTCGGGACTTGTAGATTCATCACTATCGTTTATGATCGGGGCGTCTTGTTATTTTGGAACGTTATGCGCAACCGTCAGCTTCTCGGTAAATGGCTTCTGATAATCACGTGTCTGGCAATGGCAATTTGCCTGGTTCAGCGTGCGGTTTATCTCAACCATTTTTTACAGGGGCTGGATCCTCAGGTGCAAACGCTCATGATGGCTGACGCCCCGGGTCAGGAGGCTGAACAGCCCGGCCCGTCGCCGTGTCAACTTGGCGCACAGTCTTTGCTTTGCGCCCAGCCGCTGTTTTTTGACGGTGCGCTACCGGCGATTATTATCTTCTTCGCTCTGCTGCAGTTATTTACCCAGCGGCGCACATTTCTCTCCAGGGAGCAGCCTGTCCAGGCGCCGCCTCCCCGAATACACCTCAAAAACTGCGTTTTCCGTGAATGAAAAGCATCGTCACCACACGATAATTTTCACTATTCACGGAGTAAAACATGGTTAACCTTTTCAGGGGACTCGTCCTCCTGTGGCTGTCCTGCATGGGTATTGCTCATGCGGCAGATACGGGCTGGCTGGTGTCACCGCAAAACGATCACGCCCGCATCCGCTTTCAGGCTGAGCGGGATCACGACCGCATCATCGGCCTGCTCAGCGTGGAGCTGCAGCCCGGCTGGAAAACCTACTGGCGTTCGCCGGGCGAGGGCGGCGTGGCCCCGAAAATCAGCTGGCCACAGGGCGTTAAGGATACCTGGTACTGGCCGGTTCCTTCCCGCTTTGATATCTCGGGCCTGACGACCCAGGGCTACCACGATAGCGTTACGATCCCCATCACGATCGCCGGGACGGACGCGGATGTGCTCGACGCCACGCTTACGCTCTCAACCTGCAGCAACGTCTGTCTGTTGACTGACTATCAGCTGCATCTGGATTTCCGCGCGCCAGCGGATGCGGGCTTCCGTACGGCATTTGAAGACGCGATGCGTTCAGTACCCGGTGCGTCAGGCGTGTCGTCAGACTTCAGCGCCTGGTTATCAGACGGCAAGCTGATGATGACGGGCACGACGGAAGGCGAATGGGTCAATCCTGGGATCTATTTTGACCCGCTGGAGGGTGACATTCTGCCCGGTGAACCGGTGATTAAGCACACCGGAAACCGGCTTCAGATCGCGGTTCCGGTCACCGATGAGTGGGGCGATAAACCCACGACGCTTGCGGGGAAAACGCTGTCATTTGTCGTCACCAACGGCGATAAAGCCCAGCAAACGCAACTGACCGTAGGCGCAGCCCCTGCAGACGCGGTGCAGAGTGCGCCAGCGGGAACAGTCAAAATGCTGGCCTTTGCTCTGCTGGGCGGGCTGATCCTGAACCTGATGCCCTGCGTATTGCCGGTAATGGGCATGAAGCTCAGCAGCGTCCTGCAGGCGGGTACGGACACGCGGAAAATCCGGCTGCGTTTTCTGGCGACCAGTGCGGGTATTCTGACCTCCTTTATGCTGCTGGCCACAATGGTGACCGTTCTGAAACTCACCGGTGCGTCGCTGGGCTGGGGCATCCAGTTCCAGAACCCGTGGTTTATTGGGCTGATGGTTGCCGTGACCTTTATCTTCGCGCTGAACCTGTTTGGTGCGTTTGAGCTGTTTCTGCCTTCCGCCGCCACCGGACGGCTCGCCACAACGGGCGGAACCGGACTGACGGGCAGCTTCTGCGAAGGCGTGTTTGCCACGCTGCTTGCCACGCCGTGTTCCGCGCCGTTCCTCGGTACGGCCGTGGCCTTTGCGCTGGGCGCACCGCTGCATTCCCTGTGGCTTATCTTCCTGATGCTCGGGGTGGGCATGAGCTTGCCGTGGCTGTTCGTGGCGCTGATCCCCAAAACCGCCTTGTTGCTGCCAAAACCTGGCCGCTGGATGAATACCCTGAAGGTGATTCTGGGGGGGATGATGCTGGCCTCCAGCCTGTGGCTGGTGACGTTGCTGAGTCTGCATCTGGGCGAGATGTTCAGCCACATCCTCATGCTGCTTCTGATTGTGGTCGCCATTGTGGTCTATGCCCTTCGCGGTCAGACATCATCGCCGCTGTTCTGGGTGGTGGTGATTGCGCTGGCCGTATTCGGGGGCTATCAGCTGCGCGGGATAGTGAACGCAACGCCGGTAACCACGGCTGAGAATAGCGAACAGACGATCCCGTGGCAGCCGCTCAGTGAGGAGGCAATCAGCGATGCTCTTGTGCAGGGGAAACGGGTGTTTGTGGATATCTCGGCGGACTGGTGTGTCACCTGCAAGGTGAATGAGCACCGGGTGCTGAATCAGCCGGAGGTTATCGCCGCGCTGCGCCAGCCGGATGTGGTGGCGCTACGCGGAGACTGGAGCCAACCATCAGAGACGATTGCGGCGTTTCTGAAATCACGCAACCGCTACGCCATCCCGTTTAACCAGGTGTATGGCCCTGGAACGCCGGAGGGCGACATCCTCTCGCCATTGCTGGACAAACGCACCCTGATGACCACCCTGAACAAAGCAAAAGGCTAACGCTGTTATGAAAAAAATCCTTATTACGTTTCTGCTGTTTTTCGCGTCAGCCCAGGTGATGGCGGCGGACCCGATCACCCCGGATCAGGAGCAACGCGCTCAGAAGCTGATCTACGATTTTCTCTTTAACGACCCGGATTCGCCGCGTATCGGTGCCAAAAATCCAACGCTGACGCTGGTGGTGTTTACGGACTACAACTGTCCATACTGCAAAAAATTCGATCCGTATCTGGAGAAGATCGTTGAGAAACATCCGCAGGTGGCCGTGGTGTTTAAGTTTTTGCCGTTCCGTTCGGAAAGCTCGCTAACCGCCGCGCGCGACGCGTTAACCGTCTGGCGTTCACACCCTGAGCAGTTTATGAAGTTCAACGAAACCCTGATGGCGAAAAAAGGGTATCACGATGACGCCAGCATTCAGGAGGCGCAAAAGCGCGCGGGCGTGAATGTTTCAACGCCGGATGATACGAGCCTGGTCACGGTAAAACGCAGCCTGATCATCGCCGAAAAACTGGGTATTCAGGGAACACCGGCCACGCTGATTGGCGAAGGGCTGTTACCCGGCTGGGTGCCTTTCGAACAGTTTGATGAAATGGTCACCGATGCACTGAAAAACCGCTAACCTGAAGGGGGCCTCAGGCCCCCGAACAAACCGGAGAGGGACATGAAAAAATTACTGTTACTTTCGCTGCTGACCGCGTCAGGGCTGGCGCAGGCTGCGGATGCGATACCTGATGTCGTGAAGACCTTTAGCGAGCAGCAGGAGATTAAGATCCTCAAGAAGATCGACGTGCCCGGTGGCGCACCCGCCTGGCTGGGACAATATCAGGACATGGGGGTGACGCTCTTTCTCACGCCTGACGGAAAGCACGTTATTTCGGGTTATCTCTATGATGAGAAGGGTAAAAACCTCAGCGAGGGTATTTTCCAGAAAGAGATCTACGCCCCGATGGGACGCGAAATGTGGAAACAGCTTAACGCTGCGCACCCACTGAAAGAGGGGGCGGATAACGCGCCACGCAAAGTGTTTGTCTTCGCCGACCCGTTCTGCCCGTACTGCAAGGCATTCTGGTCAGAAGCACAGCCGTGGGTGACGGCGGGTAAGGTGCAGCTCAATACGCTGCTGGTGGCGTTTCTGAACCCAAACAGCGGCCGTAACGCATCTGCGATCCTGAATGCAAAAGATCCGGTTACGGCGTGGAAGGAGTATGAACTGTCCGGCGGTAAAAAACTGCCTAAACCGGAAGGCACCGCCTCGCGTGAAACCGTGGCGATACTGCAAAAACACCAGGCGTTAATGTACAGTCTGGGGGCGAATGCCACACCGGCCATTTATTATCTCAATGACCAGAATGAGCTCCAGCAGGTTGTCGGTATGCCGGACGCGAAGCAGCTTGAGGCGATGTTCGGGCCGAAGCCGTAAAAAAACAGGCAGAAACAGGGCGTTTCTGCCTGATTGTACTTAGCTTCCCCAGCGTCCTTTCAGGTAGTTTACCGCCTGCTGCGTCTGCGGCTGGTTGAGGTAATCTTCGCGGAACAGGATCGTGCCATTCACGTTCGGCAGGGAGTCGTTGAGATCGAGCTGTTTTTTCAGCTCCGGCACGCCGCCCTGAATCGTCCAGTCCGGCTCATTTCTCGACGGCTCGCCCACTTTATAGAACGCAATGCCGATGTACAGACGGGTATGGGTCGGTTTCACTACGTCGGCCCACCATTTGGTCAGCACGTCATAGCGTGCCGCATCCCGGGAGAAAGGCCAGTAGATTTGCGGGGCAATGTAGTCCAGCAGCCCCTGTTGCACCCACTGACGGGTGTCAGCGTAGGATTCATCATACGCCGCCGCGCCACGGGTGTCGGATCCTGCCGGGTCAAAGGAGCGGTTACGCCAGACGCCCGCCGGGCTGACGCCAAATTCAACCTGCGGTTTTGTCTGTTTGATCGCCCGAGAGACCTGCACAATCAGCTGCTGCGTATTGTGGCGACGCCAGTCGGCTTTGGAGCTAAACCCCTGGCCGTATTGTCTGTAGGTCTGCGCATCATTCAGCGTTGAGCGGGGCGATTCGGCATAAAAGTAGTCATCAAACTGCACGCCGTCTATCGGGTAGTTCGCCACCACCTCGGTCACCACCCGGGTTATCCAGTCACGCACCTCCGGGATGCCCGGGTCGAGCACAAACCGATCGCCTGCGATGCGAACCCACTCAGGGTGCTGCACATAGACGCTGGACGGTTGTTGGTATGAGGTGCGGTTCAGCGCGGCGATGGTTGACGGTTTGGTATTGGTTGAAACGCGATAGGGGTTGAACCAGGCATGAACTTTCATCCCACGCTTGTGGGCTTCATCGAGCATAAACTGCAGCGGATCGTAGCCCGGATACTCGCCAATATTGCCGGTAAGCATATCTGACCACGGCAGGATTTTGGACGACCAGAGCGCGGTGCTGTCCGGTTTCACCTGGAAAAACACCGTGTTAATTCCCAGGCGTTTCAGATTGTCGAGTTTGTCGATCAGCGCCTGTTTTTGCATCGCAATACGCTGGTCAGCACTGCGGCCATTCACCGACGCGACCGGCGGCCAGTCGAGACGGGAGACAGTCGCCAGCCAGATCCCACGCATCGGCTCGTTTGCCTGCTGCGTCGGTTTGCCTGGGGGCGGGAGCGGTGTGACCAGTGACTTTGGGGGTTTTGAGGAGCAACTAACAAGTAAAAGCGCGCAGCCAAGCAGCGCACCAGTCCGTTTTACATGTCGCATCATTTGCGTATTAGCTCTTGGTTATCCGACTATTGGCCCAGGGGTTAAAGGCGGGCGCCTCGCGTTCAGCGGTCCCGTTATCATTGAGGGAATCAAGATACAGGGCCTCGACCTCCGCGCGTGCCCAGGGGGTACGGCGCAGGAATTTCAGGCTCGACTTCACGCTTGGGTCATTTCTGAAACAGTTAATTTTGATTCGATCGCCCAACTCGCGCCAGCCATATCGCGCCACCAGGGCGTTGACCATCATCTCCAGCGTAACGCCATGCAAAGGATCTTTGGAAATATGTGCAGTCATAGGCGTCCGGTGTCTCGATTTACAGGGGATTGGGGTAAACGCTGAAAGGGTACAAGAAAGCAGGGGAAGCGGCAATTTTCCTTTTCCCCTCGCTCACTTTATGACGGATTCTGTTCTCTGATTATCTCCGACGGTTTTCCCCGCTTTGTTTTTGATCGTGAATCTGATCAACACCGCGTCCTGACCCACGGGTGTGACCGTAAGCGCTTTTACCATTTTTCCGGAGTCTGCGGCGATCGTCATTGTCATCGTGCCCTTTGCCAGCACCTTATCGCGCTGGGTAACACGCCATATCAGACGGCATTCATTGCACGGTTTCCAGGTGTCATTGATTGCCCAAAGACGCAGGGTCGCCGCTGCGCCGGACATCCACTGCGCAGTGACCGGCTCAATGGAGGGCAGGATGGGCTGATACGCGCGTTTTAATGCGAAATACCCGGCTTTAGGTTTGCGCAAATAGTCCACCACCCCCCAGTTGATAGAGGGCCAGGTTTCTACAAACATGAAATGGAACAGTGCCGTTACCGGCTGGTATCGCTGTCTACGATAGCTCTCTGCCGCCGTGGCCACCAGTTGTGACTGATAGGCCTGCGTATTGTGGATCATCTGTTTAATGTTATTGCCGCGCGCGATGCCGGCAAACTTAAAGGTCTGGAACGGCTGAAAATTATGGTATTTCCAGAGCGTCCAGCCGGGGTCGTCGGCGGCGGTCGTTTTAGGCCACAGATGTGATGCCGGGATAATGGTTTTTAGCGTGGACAGGCGGGGAAGGGCCTGTGCACCGAACTCGGTAATGATACCCGTTTTGGCCGGGGCAAGCAGATCGCGTACGGTACCGAAATACCATCCCGCCCAGTAATGCTCCTCCACGGCGGAAAAACGATGCACAATGCGGGAGGTATCTTCGGCAAGCGTATCCGCGACTTTTTGCGTGAGGTCGCGATTAAGGTTTTTGTTCCAGTCCGGGAAGCGTTTTTCCATCCAGGGTGAATTCCAGGGCGGTTCGTTATGACCGCCCCAGACGATGATGGCGGGAGAATTACCGAACTGTTCGATCATCTCGCGAGTCTGGCGAACCGCATTTTTCGTAAAGGCCTCGCTGTTGTCGTAGCCCCACTGCAGCGGAACATCCTGCCAGATTAGCATTCCCATCTCATCGGCAACCTCATAAAGCGCGCGACCCGCCACGTGTCCGTGTACGCGTATGGCGTTGGCGTTCATGGCCTTAACCAGACGAAGATCGCGACGGTATTTCTCGCGCGTCATGGTGCTGAGCCACGGGGAGCCGATGTAATTGCTGCCCTTAATAAACAGGCGTTTATCGTTAATAAGCCAGCCTGTGTTACCCGGCTGTTCTACTATCTTGCGCAGTCCGGTGCGGGTGACAGCCGTATCCATTAACCCGGTTTTATCGCGTAATGAGGCGCGAACCGTATACAGGTGTGGCTTCCCTGTGCCGACCGGCCACCAGAGTTTTGCCCCCGTCATGGGCAGCGTAACCTGCACGGAATGGGCGTTGCTTTTGAGGGTGACCGGAAAGTCAGCCTCAAAGCGTTTACCGTTGAAGTTGGCGGGGGTTGCGGTAAGCCGCACGGTAGCGCGTTCCGACTGGAGGGCGCGATAGCGTATCTCAGCCTTTAACGCCGGATGCGTCAGTCCCTGCGTCCAGTCGGGGCGCAGAATAATGTCATCAATGGTGGCTCCCCGGCTAAGATGCAGTCTGACCGGTGCCCAGATGCCGCCAGAGTTCGCATCCTGACCTTCAGGTGACCACGCCCCGCCTGGACGAGTGTCATGCTGATTAAGAATCCCCTTCATGGCGGTTTTATGCAGAGGCCAGACCGTCTGCGGATCTTCGAAGGGGCTATCAACCCTAATTATAAGCTGGTTGTGACGTTGTAACGAGCCGGTGGCATCCAGCGAAAAGCGCTGGAAATAACCCTCATGCTGGCCCAGTGACTGGCCGTTTAATGTGACATCGGCCAGGTAGTCGACACCGTCAAACACCAGGGTGGTCATGATATCGGGCGGTTGAGCGGGGAGGGTAAAAGCGTGGCGATACCACAACGCCCCCTGATGATCGTACCCGGCGCTATACCAGTTGGCAGGTACGTTCAGTTTACGCCAGCCTGCCCCGGCAGACCGGGGGTTATCGTTGGCGTCCTGAACCTGCCATACACCCGCAAGAGACCAGCTTATCGGTACTGAAGTTGCCATCACCGAGGGGGTCAACAATGCAAAAAGCAGCGTGCAGTTACGAATCATGAATAACATTTACCCCACGATTGGCGAGCCAGGCCATCAGGCGCCGTGATTCCTTATGAAGTTTGGCATTCAGCATCGCAAGCTGTTGCGTCTCCAGCGTATGCGCTTCGCTCTCCAGCACCTGCAGTTGCTGTGCGAGACCCCGGAAGTCCAGCGTGACGGCTTCGCCGCGCAGTTTATGGGCCGCACGGCGCAGCGTTTCACGGTCATCACGGTCGATAGCCCGGGAGATGGCTTTCACGGCCCCATCCAGTTCTTCACCAAACAGGGTCAGAAGTTCCTGGACCAGGGCGGGATCGTCAGCGCACTGGTTCAGCAGGCGAGCTTCATCGGGAAAGTCCAGTGAATCTTCGCGCTGAAGAACGCGGGCAATCTCTTCAGCAAGACGTTCCTGGCTGATGGGTTTGGCAATATAGCCATCGAATCCCATATTGAGACAACGCTCTTTATCCCCCTGCATAGCGTGTGCTGTCATGGCGACGGTTGGCTGAGCAGGGCCGGGTAGGGTCTGTTCCTCTTCCCGAAGCCGTCGAATGGCGGTTTCACCGTCCATTTCGGGCATCTGAAGGTCGATCAACAAAACGTCCCATTCTCCCGAACGCCAGCGTTCAAGCAGAGTGAGTCCATTGTCGACGATCTGACAGCTATGGCCGAGGCGTTCAAGCAGCCGTGCTGCCACCTTCTGATTGACCAGATTATCTTCCGCCAGCAGGATGCGTAGCCCCTTACGACCCGATGATGCGACTGGCACGGGGAGGGCTTCACTCATTAGCTTCGGCAACCGCTCAAAGGCTGCGGCAATGGCCTGATGCAACTCGTCCTGCGCGATGGGTTTATGCAGATAGTGTTTGATACCAATCCGTTTCAGCATATTGCTGTCAAAATGTCGGCTCATGGAGCTCAGCATGATGATATGACTCTCCGCCGTCTGCGGCAGAACTGAAAGCTCCAGCGCCAGAGAAACCCCGTCCATTTCAGGCATTTGCGCGTCCAGCAGTATTAACGGCCAGGCGGGCCCCGCTTTAACCCGATGTATCGCCTCGCTGGCTTTATTGACGCAGGTGGGTTTCAGCCCCATCTGGCTGAGCATTGCGGCCAACAATCGCAGATTCGTTTGGTTATCATCGACCACAAGCACCGGCTCCCCGCTAAACCGTTTGCTGTACGGCCGTTCTTCCGGGGCCAGAGGCTGCGTCGCCAGCGGTAGCACGAATGTAAACTCGCTGCCTTTACCCGGTTCGCTGGTCACGGTTAACTCACCCCCCATCGCCGCAACCAGCCGCGCAGAGATAGTCAATCCAAGCCCCGTACCTCCATAGCGACGAGTTGTTGAATTGTCCGCCTGGCTGAAGGCTTCGAAAATGGCATTCTGTTTATCCGCCGGTATACCAATACCGCTGTCACGCACCCGAAAACGCCAGCGATGCTCGCCATCTTCCGGCTCAATAATCAGGATGACTTCCCCCTGGTGGGTAAATTTGAGCGCATTCCCCAGCAGATTGGTGAGGATCTGACGTAGCCGTGCGCCATCCACCAGCAGTACGTCGGGAACGTCAGGCGCTATATCAACCAGAAGCTCAATCCCTTTTTCACTGGCACCCGGCATGTGCGGACGAATAAGCGACTGAATAAAGGGGCGCACGGAAACCGGCTCTGTCTCCAGTTCCACTTTGCCGGCTTCGATACGCGAGAAATCAAGAATGTCGTTAATGATGTGCAGCAAAGACCGGGCAGAACTCATCACCAGCGTAAGGTAATCACGCTGATCGGCGTCAAGAGGGGTATCAAGGCACAGTTGCGTCATGCCAATAATGCCGTTCATAGGCGTGCGAATTTCATGACTCATATTGGCTAAAAATGCACTTTTTGCCTCATTCGCCTTTCTGGCCTCCCGGGCGGCATTGATCGCCAGTATTTCGGCCTCTTTACGCCGGGTAATATCCTGCAGTGTACCAATGACCCGCTCAGCGTTGCCCTCGATGGAGAGCGTCACCACCTGGCCGGACAACAGCATCCAGCGTAACCCTTCTGTGGGGTGATGAACGCGGATTTCACATTCGAAGACCGGACGGTGGTCCTGTTTTGAGGCCTGCAGTGCCTTGCGCAGCGCAGCGCGATCGTCCTCATGAACCTGATTGAGCAAAAAACGCACCGGATAATGCCACCGCGTGCGTGACTGACCGAGCATGGACAGCAGCGTGTCGTTCACCTGTAAAGTGTCACCAGAAACCTGCCAGTCCCAAATTCCGATATGAATGGATTCCGCCGTCAGCAGAAAATCGTCATGTAGTCGGTGGCGCGACCGCTGCGCTTCGTCAAGCTCCGTGATATCACTATGCAGACTGACGATACTGCCGTCCGCAAGCCGCTGATGTTGAACAAAAATGCGTCGTTGACCAGCCTGTCTGACTTCACAATGTTTATCCTGCCGACAGTTGCGAACGATGGATTCACGCAGCGTTTGACGAAGGCCTGGATCGACGTTGTAAACAGCGTCAATGAAACGTTCTGCCAACTCTTCAAGAGGCGTACCTGCTTTCAGCCACGGAGTGATGACCGGATAAAACAGGGCAACGCTGTGATTCCAGGCCACCAGGTGTTCATTGCGGTCATAAATCATGACCGCAGCCGGGAGCGCGTTAAGATCATAGTTAAATGAAGGCATTGTCATGCTCCTTACGCCCGGTAATGCAGTTCTGCCTGTCGGCGCAGGTATTCCAGCCCGGGCGCAATAGTCATCGCCCATGCCGTCAGGATCTCATCGTCGCATTGCGGATCGCGCAGGCTCACCGTGTTGAGCATCGCTTCCCGCCAGAGGGCAAAAAAACGCGGCGGAAGGTGCAAGCCGTCATCGCTTTGCTCCCGCGCCAGGCGCTCAAGAAAATCCGGCACAATCAGGGCGCCATCTACCGCCAGCATGGCGAAGAAACTTTTAAACAGGGTTTGCTGGCCTTCCTGATCCGGCAGACGGGCAAAATGTGCTTCCGTCTCAGGTGACATATGCACGAAAGCGTCGTAGAACGTCTCGAAAAACGCCGTTTTTTCATTATCCGGGAAGACGCGGTTCAGGCTGGATTCAAACAGATCGCGGTAGAATTTCACGGCGTCCTCCTTATAGCGTTTTCACCCGGCAGACAACGTCCCGGGGGGGCATATTCATCTGCCAGACGGTGGGTAAAGTAGCTCTCTTTCCTTGACTGGCGGGTATCAAAGAGAGGCCCGGCGTTATGCTTAAAGAAAAGGGCTTCCAGCACCATGGCATTGGTGGAGAGGGTGAGGGCAGCGTTGGTATCGCCCGTGGCTTCAAGGCGGCCTTCATACCAACCTCGTTGCGGATCGTTAAGGTGTTTTGTGACTGACATCAGCACGTCGGTGTAAGGGGTATCCCACAAAGCCCACAGCGTAAAGACCGCTTTGGTCGACACCTGCGCGAACCGGGTGTAGTCCCGGCCATCATCGCCTATTGAGTTCCAGGCATAACCATTTCCCCAGACGGTATCCTGTATATGCCAGGGGGCCTGTGAGAGCGCGAAATCAGCACGCGCTGTCAGGATTTTATCGATCTCCCAGCGGGTCTTCTGACTCAGCCAGACGTTTTCTGCTTGCTTACGCAGACGCTTTTGTCGTTCGGCCGTCACGCTATCGGGTTCCCAGCCAAACTCCAGACCTGGCAGCATGTAGGGAAGAGTGGTAATCAGGGAGGGCTGCCACGTGGTGCGCGGATCGCGGGCATCCACGGCCAGCCGCCGCTGCGCGATGATGACGTGATGTACCGGCGGCGTAAACGCCTTCTCCGCTGAAAATCCCCACAGATGAAACGCCGTCGCGGCATATTCGCTTTCGCCCAGACGCAGCTCCTCACGCACCACCGGCTGGCCATTCTGCAGGGAAGATGACCACAGTTCGCCCTCGTTATCGATGACCGGACAGAAATTCCACCGCAGAATGATTTTGTCCAGATACTCACCATATTGCGGCTCACGCTCTGCAGTGAGGCGCAGAGCGAGCATCAGGCGAGCCATGTCCCGGGCAGACCAACCCTGTCTGACCGGGTTGCCGCTAAAATCGATAAGCGTTGCTGTCTGGCTGGAATAGAGCCGCCCTGGTGTACGGGTATCGGTCAGCATCAGACGGTTGAGTGTCCCCATCAGTCGGGTTAAGCGGGCGTCATACTCGGCATCCTGAATCAACCCCAGCTCTTTTGCTGAGAGCAGCGCGATAAGTGTATCGCCCATTTGCCAGAGCGTGACGCGCGGCTGTTTGTCGCTTCCGTTGACCAGCCCGGTTTGTGGCTGGGTATTGTTGACGAAATAGCGCCAGGCAATTGCCGCCCATTTCTGCTCTTCCGGCGTCAGGGTGGCGAGGCGAGCAGTGGAGTGCCAGCCACCGTTTATCAGCCAGCGCCAGCCAGCCCCCTGATGGCCAAACAGGGCAAAAACCACTACGCCTGCGAGGAGTAATCCCGCGAGCCCTCTGGCTAAGGTTTTAAGCATTGCGCAGTCACCGGAGGCAGTTTAACAGGCTCGTCCGCGCTGCAGGATGCGCACTGACAAGCCTGACAGGCGGGTTTGGTGCGCAGCGTGACGCCGGTCCGGTCGCACCAGCTTTTTACTGCCGGTGTGCTGGTAAGGAACGGTCGGCTACGAAGCGCGTTGTTCTCTTCAAACTGATCCAGCAGCTTTTGATCCCACAGTGACGGGGCAAAATCCTTGCTCTTCGGGTTGTCGGTGTTGAAGGCCAACAGTTTTCCCTCTTTTTTGAATAACAACGCCTCCAGCATGATGCCGTTATTGTTCGCGGTGAACTCCTTGATCGGCCCGTCACCATTTTCATACAGGCCTTCGTAGTAGCCTTTTCCCTCTTCGTTTGCATTCTCAATGGTATTCAGCAGGCGGTCCGTGTAGGGCGAGTTCCACAGTACCCACATCCCCAGCGCCGCTTTCAGTGAAATCGCGGCAGCGCCAGGGACGAACTGGCCTTTATCGGTGATGGTGTTCCAGTTAAAACCATCGCTGAATACGGTGTCATAGACGAAATATGGGGGTTTATCGAGCTGGTGTTCAGAGCGGGCAGTGAGGACGCCGGTGATGGTATAGCGGTTCTCCTGTGCCTGATAAACGCGGTCGGCAAAGTTCTTCATCCATGTCAGGGAGTAGTCGCGGGGCGCGTTATCCCGGTCGGTCGGTTTATCGAAGCCGAACTCCAGCCCGTAAAGCAGGTAAGACTCCGTCACAACATAGTTATGTTGAGATGTGTTACGCGGGTCGCGTGTATCATAGGGAACGAGTACGCAGTAAATTTCGGCCAGCTCATAAGGCTGCGGGCGACTGGCTTTACAGGTATTAAAACCCCACAGCTGGAAACCCGCCGCGCCGTACTCTTCATAGCCCAGTCGACCTTCCTGAACATATTTGGGCTGGCCATTTTCCAGATAGGCACCATACAGGGTACCGCAGGGATCAATCACATGGCTGAAATCCCATCCCAGTACCACGTTATCTATGCTGTTGCCATATTCCGGGTAACGCTCTTTGATAATTTTCAGCCAGACCAGCATCCGTCCGATATCCAGGGCCGAGAAGCCAATTTCACCGGGCTTGTTGGTATAGTCCACTTTCTGGCCGCTGATGGTGTTATACGCTTTGTTTGGCAGCTCGTTGCGGAACAGCACCAGCGTGTTTAGCGTGGCGAGAAACTTCAGCATTCTGCGATCGAATTCTGCTTTATCAATGATCCCCAGTTCACGCGCCGCCGTCATGGCAGCCAGATAGGATGCGCTGTCCCACATCGTGGTAGAGGGATATTTATTGACCGCATTCACCAGGCCCGTCGTGGGCTGATAATTCGCCACAAAATACTGCCAGGCATTTTTCGCAATGGTCATCTCTCTGACCGTCAGCTCTCCACTGCGCGGGGCGTAATTCGATGCTGGCAGCCCGGTTTCCGCACGCACGGTCGATAATGCCAGCCAGCAGATCATTATTCCCGTCAGCAGGTGAAAGAAGATCAGGGATCGTGGCTTCATGGCGTTGCTCCTGCAGAAGTGGATGGCCGTGGGGCCGTGTAGAGACAGGCCAGACAGAGCATCTGGCCATGCGCGATATAAGACAGGCTTTCCAGCACAATGGCATTGGTATCCGCATCTACGACGGAATTAACGCTATTGTTGAGATTTAATCCTCTTTGCCAGCCTTTGCCCGGCACCTGAAGCGACTCTACCTGCTGGCGCAGCGCTTCACTCCAGCTATTACGAAACAGGGCATACCAGGCAAACGCAGAACGGGTTGAGGTAATGGCCACCTTCTCCGGTGCTTCGTCGCGCAAGGCGCGTGCCTGTACTGGCTGTCTGTCTGGCAGGTCGGTAACATAATCCGGTGCCGGTTCGGCATAATCCGTGCTGACAGGCGGTTTTGGTGTACGGAGGTGGTGGCGACGCTGCTGAATTTGCATAATTCGCCACGCGATTTCCGCGCTCTGGGCATCAAAACCCAGCTCAAGACCGGTTAACAGATAGGGCAGGCTGATCAGAGAGGTCTGCTTGCCCCAGGGCGTACGTAACCCTTCATCGGGGACCATGATGCCATCCAGGTCGATCATCTTTTGCCCTTCAGGCGGGTTGGTGACCGCGAGGCCCGCTGCACTGTCAATCAAACGCAGGGTATGGCTGGCATACAGTCGATAGCCAAAGCTGTCCCGCTGTTCATCGGCAGTCAGCGTCCAGTGATGAAGCGGCACGGCCGCCTGGCTTTGAGTGTTATTTTCAATCAGCGAGCCGGTACGCCAGTGGCTAAACACATCACCTACCGCCGCGGCGTGCTGAGGGTAGCGCCACAGGAGAGTCTGAAGTGCCGTCAGCAGGCGGCTGAGCCCTATGGGCGAGGCGTCTGATTTGCCGAGGATCTTCAGCGTGTCCGCATGATAATAGGCGGCCGGGAGTCCTTTATCATTGAGCGGTAGCGCCCCCAGCGTGAACAGGGCGGCGCCGATCCGCTCGTCAAACTCGTCGGTGGTAATAATATTGAGTTGCTGTGCAGCGATGGTCGCAAAGAGATAGCTTCCCACGCTCCAGAGGCTTAGCCATGGCTCACCGTCGCTGGCGTTCGCCAGCCCGTTTGGCTGGGTATTATTCACGTAATACTGCCATGCCACCCGCGCCCAGATGGCTTCGTTATAGGTCAGTTCGCGTGTCGCAGGCAGTGGAGGGAAATCTTTACTGAGCGCAATGCCGCCGCTGCTTTCCACACGCGAAGGCATTTGTTTCTCAACCCACACCACAATGGCAAAACCGAGCAGGAACCCCAGCAAAATTGTCAAATAACTGCGCGCAGAAAGCAGGGCATCGCGTCGTCTCATTGGCTGACCTCTCCCTCTTCAGCTGGCGTCCACATGGCCGCGAAAATCAGAGGGAGCATGGCGGCGATATTGACCGTCCCCCAGAAAATATTGATGACGTAACCAGATGGATCGTCAACCTGGCCGCGAGCGACCTGGATTCCTCCCCAGAGAAGCCCCGCCAGGGTCAGTACCACGATGGCAATCTGCGGCTTCACCAGATAGAGAAAACGGCCGGTTTGCCTCTCTTTCGGCGTAACATGAAACTTGATTTGTTCGCCTCGCAGCACGGTGTTGAGCGCGCGCAGATTCATGGAAAAGAAGGAGAGGTAAGAGGCCCTGCCGTCCCAGGCCGAAATCCCCCTGGTGCCGAACATAAAGGCCAGCTCAGAGAGGATAAAAAAGGGCAGAAAGTGGAGATAGAACGGCGTCGACCAGGCTGAAACCGGTGGAATGCCGGTGAACAGGTAAATGATAGGCGAAATCAAAAACACCGTGTTCCACACGCAGGCCAGATAAGACCAGAAGGTTGTGGCGTACATCAGCGTCTGAGGGAGAGAAAGCTTAAAGCGGCGGCGACTGAAGATATTGTCATGGAACAAAATATCCAGCGAACCGGCGGCATACTTAAAGCGCTGGATCATCCAGGTCAGCATATCCTGCGGGGAGAGCATTTTCGATTCAACGCGCGGGTGCATGACCGAACGCCAGCGTCTTGCGGCATCACCGTGCAACAAAATTGAGGTATAGATATCTTCCGATACGTGGAATTTGTAGGGCGTTAATTCGGTGTCAAATGCCACGTGCGGACGCATCGCATTCTGCAAGGCTTCCCGCGTTTCTTCGTCACGGATATCCCGGGTATGGCGATGGATCTCCTCTTCAACAGACCAGGCATAGCTTCTCAGTGCGGCCTGCATTACGGCCTCACGGCGATGAATGGAGGCCGCTCCACAGCAGAATGCCGCATTGGCCCAGTTGCGGCGTCGCAGGATCACGTCATAGAACATGCGCGGGTCGTTGAAAAACGGATCGCGGCCAAGGGTCACCGGGCCAACCAGCTTCTGGATCGCCCAGCCCAGGCCATAGCCAACTTTCCCGGCTTTACGGTGTCCCCAGTGTGACAAATTTTCGCCTTCAGGGAGGTCGAAGAACCATTGGGGTGTCTGTACCCAGGCGACATCGGGGTCGCGAAAATAGCCGAGCGTATGGCTGAGAAGAGTAGGGAAGACCCGGGTATCGGCATCGCAAATAACAATGAAGTCGCCGTCGGTTTGCTCAAGGCCGTTGCGCAGATTGCCGGCCTTAAAGCCGATGTTAGTCTGGCGACTGATGTAATTGACGCCTTCCTCTTCGCAGACGGCTTTCATCTCCGGGCGGCGGCCGTCATCAAGCACGTGGATCCGGTAGTCAATCGGGAAAGGGTAATCCATCTTCAGCGCATCCTGAATGGAGAGCCGTACCAGCTCGGTGTCTTCGGAATAGGTTGCGATGAATAAATCCACTTTAACAGGACGCGGTTCCGTGGCCTCCTCGGGCGACAGACAGGCGTTAATATCGCTGGGAGGGGGACTTTGCGGTGGATCCTCTTCTTTCCACAAATTGATGGTAAACAGCACGGTTCCGATCCATGCCAGGGTTTCGGCGAGAACCAGCGGAATGGCATACCACAAGGCATCGGTATTCAGGGAGGCGGTCCAGCGCCAGTAAATATAATTTGCGCCCAGTATGAGCGCCGCGACCGCTAACACCTGCCAGGTCATCATGACCCAACGTGGCGTTTTTAACGGTTCCGGAGGTTGACGATGTTCAAAACGGGAAAAATAAAAATCCATAGATCCGGCTTTCCTGATTCCGTGAAAATGCAGCCCCATTCTGCGGCGCAGACAGTTACCCGAAGGCCAAAGAAAAAGCGATTGAACGAAATTTAAGGTAAGTGTAGAACGCCGAATAAAAGTGTCCAGCCATGCACATGAGTAATATTTAGCATGGGTTAATTGGATGTAAATTTTGCTTAATCCATTTTCTCTGCCAGGGAGAAATTGCGGTTACTATTTCTATAGGCTATCTACTTTATTTAGAACTTTATTTTCGCTTCCTGGTAAAGGACACCCTATGAGCCATATTGCGCCGTCGCTCGCGCAAGAAGATAAATCAAAATCAACAACATGGCGGTATGCCGTTGCAGGTGCACGAGACCTGAGAATCGACTTTATGCGCGGTATTGCCCTCGTCATGATGGTCGTCGCACATACGGAAGTGATGTCAGTATTTAATATATTTTCCTGGGAGCGTTTCGGATTAACCACCGGTGCAGAGGGTTTTGTGATTCTCTCAGGATTTATGTTGGGCATGCTCAACCGTACTCGCCTGCAAAAAGTGGTATTACTTACGGTGTCATGGGGGCTTTATCTCCGGGCGTGGAAAATATATCGTGTAAATATCATTATCATAGTGTCATTTATTCTTCTGGCATGGGTTCCCAATATTACCCTTTTCGAGGTTACCCATTTTACCGATCGCTTTTCGGGTGAAAGCTGGTCGCTTTATCCGGTGACACCGCAAATAAAAGAGACCTGGTTCAATATCATTCTCTATTTGCAGATTGGCCCCCATCAGACTCAAATTCTTGGGCTATATATCTTTTTATTGCTCTTTAGCCCTCTGTTTTTAGGGATGTTGCAGAAAGGGAAGGTCTGGTGGCTGCTGGGGCTGTCGCTGCTGGTGTACAGCCTGTGGCAGCGTTGGCCGCTGCGGCTGACGCCAGCGGAATTCGAATTCGCTTTTCCGCTGCTAGCCTGGCAGTTCATTTTCGTGCTGGGCATGGCGTGCGGATGGTACAAAGCCGAATTACTCTCTTTTGCCCGCACGCCGGCAGGTAAAGTGGTGGTGGTTGCGCTGGTGATGGTATCACTTGTTCTGGGGTTTGTTGCGCAGAACCATACCAACCCGTTTATGCCGCCTGCGCTGCTGTTGCATGTGATTCCACCTGACACCTTCAACACGTTTTATCACACCTGGGCTGCAAAAAATGGGCTGGGTCCGGTGCGGGTATTAAACGATATCGCGCTGATGGTTACCGTCTATCTGGTGCTGACCTGGTGGTGGGTGCCGCTCAACAAAATGTTCGGATGGTTTCTCATTCCGTTAGGCCAGCACTCGCTTTATACCTTTATTTTGCATGTGTACGTGGTGTTGCTGGTGAGTCAGTTCATTACGTTCGATTTATGGCGTCACGCCTGGACAGAAAACACGTTAGTGCATGCTGCGGCACTAGGCATACTGTGGCTCATGGCGAAATATAACGTCGCCGCACGCTGGATACCTAACTAAGGATGGCGGTTATGCGCGAGAAATGGCTTCTGGCGGGCGTGCTGCTCGCCGCAACATCTTCCGCAGATGCGGCACAAAGTAATGAAAATGACACCCTGCGCGATAAAAACGGCGAACCGGTACAGGCTGGCGTATTTACCAGTCGATGGGGGCGCCTGTTTTCGGGTAATGACAAAAAATTCTCAGGTGCCCTGAGTTTCAGTTCGGGGCTGAAAGAGCAGTGGATGAGCATTCCAAACAGCTCAGACAGCGCCACACAAAAGCGAAAAATTAACCAGACGCTGAATCTCAGCCTGCAGTATTCGCCCTATAGCTTCTGGTTTGCCAACATTACCTCCCGGCTGCCGGTCAGGGATACCAGTCGCTACACCGCAGATTTTCGTTACAGTTTTGGCTATGACGACTGGCATGCTAATACGGTTAGCCTTGTGTACAGCAACTACGGTGATAATCACTTCTGGACGCCTGGTAGCCGACGACATACCTACTTCGAGCAGGGGGCGGTGACTCTCGCCTATAAGTTTTCCTTACCGAAGCCGATAGAAAAATCGCTTCTGATCAACAAAGGCGACTCTATTATCTGCCAGGCAGGGTACAGTTGGGTCCCACGTTACTATGACCTTAGCAGCGATGACATTCGCAAAAATAAAAATGTATTCCTCGGCGGCTGCGGTTACACCTTTAAACAGCATTTCTTTATTCGGGCAACGGCATTCTGGTTCCCCGACAGCAGTCAGCAACAACCCTGGAACGGCGATTACAGCTACAGCTTTGGTTATGCAGGCTATACGCCGGGTTCGTTCTCCGTCCAGTACGCGAACTACTCGGGGACACGCTACCCTGGCCACAGTAACGGGAATGCTAAGTTCCGCGAAGGCACCGTCAGCCTTATCTGGTTCTTACCGCTATAGGGGGATGCATGTCAGCGCTGCACGTTTTAATCGTTGAAGATTCGCTGATTTATCGTCGCTTACTCTCCCGGATGCTCACCCAGTGGGGCTACATCGTGAGCGAGGCAGAGAATGGCGTCGCCGCGCTGGAGATATTGGCCAGCGAGCCCGTCAGCATGGTGATCAGCGACTGGGAAATGCCCGTGATGGACGGGCTGGCTCTGTGCAAGGCGATCCGTAGCCGCGAATGGGGTCACTACGTTTACGTCATCCTGTTAACGGCGCGCGAGAACACGGGCGATTTGACGCAGGGTTTTCATGCCGGGGCCGATGATTTTTTGAGTAAGCCCGTCGAGCAGGCAGAGCTACGGGCACGGTTACACGCAGGAGGGCGCATTTTGACGCTGGAAGCGACGCTCGCCGCGCACAATAAGCGTCTGAGCGAGGCCTTACACCAGCTTGAACAGGATCTTGAGCTGGCGGCGCGTGTCCAGCACTCCGTGCTGCCTTCGCACCGCTTACGTTATGGCAATTACTTTTCCGACTGGCTTTTCTTACCCTCAGCCTGGGTCTCGGGCGACGTCTTTAATATTTTTGCGCTCGATTCCCATCTGGGTTTTTATTGCGTCGATGTTTCCGGTCACGGCGTAGGCGCGGCGATGATGTCCCTCGCGGTTGCGCGCCAGTTTTTACATGGCCGGGTGGTGGACCGGTTCTTGTTTACCGAAGCGGGCGGGGTTCAGTCTCCCGCTGAGGTGATCAGAATTCTGAATAGCCGGTTTTGCAGTGAAGAGAACGACATCACCAGCTATTTCACCATTATCTACGGGGTAATCGATCCTGCAACGGGTCAGGGATTGTTGTGTCAGGCAGGGCATCCTACCCCCGTAATTGTGAATGCAGACAGTGCCGTCACCGCCGTGGGTGACGGCGGACCGCCTGTAGGGCTGATCCCCGATCTCAGCTGGGACGATGTGGCGTTTACCCTCAATCCAGGGGATCGCTTATGCTTATTCAGTGACGGGATCACGGAATGTGAGAATGTCGAGGGCGAGCAGTTTGGCCCGCAACGTCTCCAGCGCTGGCTTCATCAGCACGCCCTTTTGCCTGTTGATGAACTGTTATCACAGTTTGGTCAACACCTGACCGACTGGCGTAACGCACATCGCGATGAACCGACCGCCTTAACTGACGATGTTTCACTATTAGTAATTGAGCGGCAGGGAGAACAGAATGATGATGAACACTGAACGATTACCGCATGCCAACGTACTTACGCCAGCGGTCCGGCGGCTGGATGCCTCCGTTGCGGCAGCGTTTAAAGCCACTGTGACGGAAGAAATTGGCAGCGATCGTAAAGCCCTGATTATCGACTTTAGCAAAGTAGATTTCATCGACAGCAGCGGGCTGGGGATGCTGGTGTCGTTGTTCAAGTTGATGAATGGCAAAGGCGAAATGGCGCTATGCTCCCTGAACCCAGGGATCATGAATATGTTCACTCTGACCCGGATGGATCGCATATTTCGCATCTATCCGGATAAAAGCACCGCGCTTGCGCAGCTGGGGCAGTAAATGCAGACGCCGGAGCAGGCAGAATTTCCGGCGGTGCTCGGCTCGCTGACGCCGCTGGCAAGCTGGCTGGAAGAGAGGCTATGCGCGCTTACCGTTGATGATGAATGGCGTTTCGCGCTCGATCTCGCCGTCTGTGAAGTGGCGACGAATATCATCCGGCATGCGTTGCATGAGAATCCCTCAAGCGCATTCCGCGTGCGGTTCGACATCCGCGACAGCGACGTCTGCCTTATCTTTACCGACGCAGGTGAGGCGTTCCCGCAGGAGCGGCTTGATGCCGCCAGACGAGACCGATTTTGTGAAACATCGCCATTGCTGGAGAGCGGCAGAGGGTTGATGCTGATTTTGCTGAGCGTCGATCGTTTTACGGTGGAGCGCGTGGCGGGTGAGAATATCGCCACGCTTGAAAAGAAAATAAGCGTATGACCCGATGACCATACGCGTGCTGTGGGACTATTGCTTATTCGTCGCAAACAGCTCCGGCGCCCACGGTGTGGGATCAACCTCCATGAACGGCGCACGTTCAAACCGCGCCTTCAGCACCCACGGCACCGTGCAGTCGAAGATAGTCTTGCAGGAAATGCCGTTTCCACGGATCGAGGTGCTGTAGTCCGGCGACTGCGATGGATCCAGCTGGTGGCCGCGGATCCCCGGAAGCGTGGTAATGCTCACATCGCCCTGCATGCGGGTGGTCATTGCCCACAGGATATCGTCGCTGTCGAAGATATCCACGTCTTCATCCACGAGGATAATGTTTTTCAGCTCGGAATAGGTGGCCAGGGCGATAAGTGCCGCCTGGCCCTGACGTCCTTCGTCTGACGGCTGGCGTTTTTTCACCTGTAAAATGCCGAGAAATTTACCGCCTCCGGCGGTGTGGGCATAGACATTTTGCAAAAAGCCGGGAATGGCCTCTTCGACCGCGTTGCGAATGCTGGCCTCGGTCGGCAAACCGGCAAGCGTGGTGTGCTCTTCGCCCGGGCCCACCAGCGTCTGCAGGATCGCGTGGTTTCGCATCGTCACGGCTTTCACTTTGATCACCGGCAGAGACGGATTCGCCTCGCCACAGTAGCCCGGGAACTCCGGCATGGCGTGGCCGGTGTTGGTGTGCTGATCTTCTCTTACGCGCACGCCGGGAAGCAGTTCGCCCTCGATGATGATTTCCGCCCGCGCGATCGCTTTTTCTTTTACCGCCACGCCCTGTACCAGCTCCACCGGTTGCTGGCGTAATGCCCCGGCGACGCCAAGCTCGTTGTAACCGAATGGCGTGGTTGGCGCTTCGAAACAGGCCCCAATGTAGATAGCCGGGTCAAGTCCCATATTGATGGTTACCGGCAGCGGTTTGCCCGCCGCTTCGGCCTTCTTGCGAAAGACTTCGATATGGCGACCGGCGGCAAGGAACATAGAGAGTTCATCTCGCTCCTGCACACAGAGACGGTGAATGGTCACATCGGTCAGTGAGGTATCTTCCGGATCGCTTGCCAGTACCAGCCCCAGACAGAAGAACGGGCCTGCATCAATCGGCGTGTTGGTCGGGGCCGGAAGCAGCTTACGCAGGTCAAAGTCCGGATCGTCGGCGTAAAAGACCTGCTCCTGGCACGGTGCCTGCGAGGCCGGAACTACCACCGGTGCAACCGGGTTTTTCACCGCCTGACCAACGTGCTGTGCCAGCTTCGAGGGTTCACAACCCAGCAGAAGCGCCGCTCTTTCCCGGCTGGCGTGCATACCTACCAGGATGCGGGAGCCGGGGTAGCCCTTCACGC